>NZ_JBAZKR010000074.1:0-18802 GCF_041650655.1 Zavarzinia sp. | reverse complement strand
GGCTTCGCCGGGCCGGTTTACGGCGCCTTCGCCGCGGTTTTGGGCGCTGCCTTCCTCGGCCTCGCCGTCCGCCTCTTCGTTGTCCGCACCAACAAGGCGGCGATGCAGCTCTTCGGCTTCTCGATCCTCTATCTGTTCCTGCTCTTCGCGCTCCTTCTGGTCGAGCGTGTGGTGACGTCGCTGTGAGCCCGGAGATGGCCTTGACCGAATCGGACATGCATCGCCGCCGGCGCAGCCGCAACCTGGCCCTGGGCCTCGCCTTGGCGGCCTGGGTCGTGCTGATCTTCGTGGTCAGCATGGTGAAGGTGAACGGCGGATGAGCGCGGACCCGGACTACAGGCCGCCGCGCCACGGGCGCACCGCCCTGATCCTGGCCGGAGTCTTCTTCGGCATGATCGGGCTGACCTATGCCTCGGTGCCGCTCTACTATCTGTTCTGCGAGGCGACCGGCTTCGGCGGGGCGACCAAGCGCGCCGACACCGGGGGGACGCAGGCGAGCGTGCCGGTGCTGAACCGCGAATTCACCATCCGCTTCGATTCCAACATGGCGTCCGACCTGCCTTGGCAGTTCAAGCCCGAGCAGGCCTCCGTCACGATCAAGGCGGGCGAGCAGAAGGTGATCTTCTACAAGGCGGTGAACAACGCCGCCCGGCCGGTCACCGGCCGCGCCACCTTCAACGTGACGCCGGTGAAGTCCGGCGAATATTTCGTCAAGGTGCAGTGCTTCTGCTTCGACGAACAGACGCTGCAGCCGGGCCAGTCGGTCGACATGCCCGTGCTCTTCTACATCGATCCAGCCGTGGTCCAGGACCACAACATGGACGAGGTGAAGACCATCACCCTTTCCTACACCTTCTTCCGGGCGCAGGACGACGAGGCCAAGGCCGCCGCCGCCGCTGCACCCGGAACCCCAACCAATTGACCGAGGAATCGTTCGAGGGCACGCCCATGGCATCTGTTGATACCCCTAAGCACGACTACCACCTGCTCAGCCCGAGCCCGTGGCCCTTCGTCGGTGCCTTCTCCGCCCTGGTCATGGCGCTCGGCGCCGTGCACTGGATGCATCCGACCGCCTTCCTGGCCTTCGTGCCGACGAAGTCGACCCTGTTCCTGGTCGGTCTCGCCGGCGTGCTCTACACCATGCTCGCCTGGTGGCGCGACGTGGTGGACGAGTCGGTGCACAAGCACGAGCACACGCCGGTCGTGAAACTGGGTCTGCGCTACGGCATGATCCTGTTCATCGCCTCCGAAGTGATGTTCTTCGTCGCCTGGTTCTGGGCCTATTTCTACGGCGCCCTGTTCCCGACCGAGGCGATGGGCCATGTCTGGCCGCCCAAGGGCATCGAAGCCTTCGATCCCTGGCACTTGCCCTTCATGAATACCGTGATCCTGCTGCTCTCCGGCACCACGGTGACCTGGGCACACCACGCCCTGATCGAGAACGACCGCAAGGGCTTGGTCCAGGGCCTGACCCTGACCGTCATCCTCGGCCTCTTCTTCTCCTCGGTGCAGGCCTATGAATATGCCCATGCCGCCTTCTCCTTCGGCGGTAACGAGGCGGGTGCCAATTTCTATGCCGGCTCCTTCTTCATGGCGACCGGCTTCCACGGCTTCCACGTGATCATCGGCACGATCTTCCTGCTCGTCTGCCTGATCCGCGCCCTGAACGGCCAGTTCACCCCTAAGGCCCATTTCGGCTTCGAGGCGGCGGCCTGGTACTGGCACTTCGTCGACGTGGTGTGGCTGTTCCTCTTCGCCGCGATCTACGTCTGGGGCTCGGCGGGCGCCGCCGTGGCCCATCACTGAGTAGGGCCGTTGGCAAAAGCCCGCTGTCCCCGCTGCGGCCAGGGACCCCTGTTCAAGGGGCTCCTGGCACTGCGGGACAAGTGCCCCTCCTGTGGTCTCGACTATTCGGCGATCGACACGGGTGACGGCCCTGCCGTCTTCGTGATCCTGATCCTGGGTGCCATCGTCACCGGTGGCGCCCTCTGGCTCGAACTGAAATACGAGCCGCCGATGTGGGTCCATCTGATCATCTGGTTGCCGATCATCCTGATCGGGTCCATCTATATGCTCCGCCGGATCAAGACGGCGTTGATTCACCAGCAATATCGCAAGCTCGGCTGGTGAGGGGGTTCCCCATGACCAGCATTTCCGCCGGGCGGCGGCGTTTCCGCCCGACTCTCTGGCCGACCGTCGTTTCCGTCCTGGTGGTCGGCCTCTTCCTCGGCCTCGGCGTCTGGCAGTTGCAGCGCCTGGCCCAGAAGGAAGCCCTGATCGCCAAGCTGGACGCCAGCCGCGCCCTACCCGCCACGGAACTGCCGGCCAAGATCGACGACCCGGAGGCCTGGCGTTACCGCACCGTTTCGGCGACCGGCCAGTTCCGCCACGCGGACGAGATCCACATCGTCGCCTATACCGCCGATGCCGAGCTCGGCTATCAGATCGTCACCCCCCTGGTGCGGGCCGACGGTACCACGGTGCTGGTCAACCGCGGCTGGGTGCCGACCGAGAAGGCCGACCCCACGACCCGTCCCGAAGGCCAGGTGAGCGGCACCGTCACGGTGACCGGCATGGCCCGCCCGGGCTGGCCCCAGGGCTATTTCGTGCCCGACAACGTGCCGGCCAAGAACATCTGGTTCTGGGGCGACCTCGCCGCCATGGCCCAGGCCGCCCATGCACCGGACGCCCTGCCCCTCTTCGTCGAGGCGGACGCCAGCCCCAACCCGGGCGGCCTGCCCAAGGGCGGGCAGAGCGTGCTGAACATCCGGAACGACCACCTGCAATATGCCATCACCTGGTTCGTGCTCGCGGTCGCCGTCGGCACCATCTATTTCCTCTACCACTACCGTCCCGAACCCGCACAAAAGGGTTGAGCCATGACCGCGAGCAATGCCTACGGCCAGTTGGAAGACCGCTTCCGCCGTCTCTCCGCCGTCCAGGGTGCGCTCGCGGTATTGCATTGGGATTCGGCGGCGATGATGCCGCCGGGCGGGGCCGAAACCCGGGGCGAGCAGATCGCCGCGCTCTCGGTCATCGCCCACGAACTGATCACCGCGGCCGACATCGGCGACCTGCTGGCCGCGGCCGAGACCGTCGACCTGGATCCCTGGCAGGCCGCCAATCTCGCGGAGATGCGCCGCCTCTGGCGCCACGCGACCGCCGTGCCGCCGGCCCTGGTCGAAGCCCTGGCGCGCCAGAGCCACGACACCGAGCTGACCTGGCGCAGCGCCCGTGCCGCCAATGATTTCAAGAGCCTGGCACCCCGCCTTCAATCCCTGCTCGATCTCGTGCGCGAGGCGGCGGTTGCCAAGGCGGAGGCCTTTGGCCTGTCGCTCTACGATGCCCTGCTCGACGAATACGAGCCGGGCGGCCGCTCGGCCCGAATCGACGCCCTGTTCACCGAACTCGAAGCCTTCCTGCCCGAACTGCGCGCCCGGGTGATCGACACCCAGGCGGCGCTGCCGCCCGCCCTGCCCCAGGACGGCCCCTTCGCGATCGAGGCCCAGCGTGCCCTGGCGGACAAGATCCTGGACGTCCTGCAGTTCGACCGCGCCCACGGCAGGCTCGACGTCAGCCACCATCCCTTCACCGGCGGCGTGCCGGACGATGTCCGCATCACCACGCGCTATGCGACCAGCGATTTCACCCGCTCGCTGATGGGCGTGATCCACGAGACCGGCCATGCCCAATACGAGCGCGGCCTGCCGCTGCGCTGGCGGGGCCAGCCGGTCGGCCAGGCGCGCGGCATGACAATGCACGAGAGCCAGTCGCTGCTGTTCGAGATGCAGGCCTGCCGGACACCGGAATTCATCGATTTCCTGGCCCCCCTGGTGCGCGAGACTTTCGGCCGCGAGGGCGAAGCCTATTCCGCCGCCAACCTCCGCCGCATCTATCACCGGGTGGCACCCGGCCTCATTCGCGTCGACGCCGACGAGGTCTGCTATCCGAGCCATGTCATCCTGCGTTACCGCCTGGAGCGGGCGATGATCGACGGCGCGCTGAAGGTCGCCGATCTGCCCGCGGCCTGGAACCAGGGTATGCAGGAACTGCTGGGCATCACGCCGCCCGACGATGCCGATGGATGTATGCAGGACATCCATTGGCCGGGCGGCAGCTTCGGCTATTTCCCGACCTATACGATGGGGGCGCTCGCCGCCGCGCAGCTCTTCCAGGCCGCCGTCGCCGCCGATTCAGGCATCCTGCCGGGCATCGCCCAGGGCGACTTCCGGCCCTTGCTGGCTTGGCTGCGTCCCCACGTCCATGAGATGGGCTCGAGCCTGACCACGGACGAGATCCTGACCAGGGCGACCGGCGTGCCGCTCGGCACCGCCGCCTTCAAGGCCCATCTCGAAGCGCGCTATCTTCGGGGCTGATCAGCGGCGATCGGTCAGCGGGCGGGCGTATCCTCGCGCCGCGGGTTGAGGCGCTGGGCCAGTTCGGCGAGTTTCTCGCGCGAGCCGATATAGACGGTCTTGTGGACCTTACGGATCATGCCGTCCTCGACCAGCTGGCCCATGACGCGGGCCACCGTCTCGCGCGTGGTCGAGGCCAGCGCGGCGATTTCCGCCTGGGTCGGCATCGGATAGACCAGCCAGCCGTCCGGCTTCACCGGGTCGGGCTTCGCCAGGCGAAGAAGCTCGATGCAGACGCGCTGGTGGGCGCCCAGCGTGGCGAGGTCGAGGATGCGCTCATCCGCCGTGCGAATGATGCGGACCAGTTTCTCGAGCACGCGAAAGGCTATTTCGGGCTGGGACTTCAGCAGTTCCGAGAAAGTCTCGCGCGAGACTTCGGCGATGCGGCAGGTCGTCTGCGCCACGATGTTGGCGGAGCGCGGCAGGCCGTCGATCGCCGAGAGTTCGCCGAAGAAATCGCCCGTCTTCACGCGGGCATAGGCGATTTCGCGGCCTTGATTCGAATAATTGACCACGTCGACTTCGCCCTCGACGACGAGATAGACGCCTCGGCAATCGCTCTGCCGGTCGAAGATGATCTCGCCCTCGTCGAACTTGTGCCATCGGGCGGCCCGCGCGAGGTCGATCAAGTCCGATTCGGACATGCCACGGAGCAAGGCGATCTTGGCGAGTTGGCTGGCGGTCGACATGGCCGGAAGGGTACCCGACGGGGCGTCATCGTCAATCGCCGCTTTCCGGGGGGCGCGCGATTTAATGTGATCGTCGTCACTGCGCCCGCCCCGGCGTCCCGGCATCCTGCAGCCACCTCGCACCCCGAGGTAGCCAACCCTGCACAGACTGCCCCGCGACCCTGCCCGGTCGCGGGGCTTTTTTCGCCCTCAAGCCCCCTTGCCGCGGCTTCGGGCGCAGATCAATCTAGTGTCATGAGCAGCAGCACCTCCCCCGATGCCGCCAGCCTCGAAGGCAAGCTCCTGGTGGCCATGCCGTCCATGGGCGATCCCCGTTTCGAGCGGACCGTCATCTACCTGTGCGCCCATTCGGCCGAAGGGGCCATGGGCCTCGTGGTGAACAAGCCGGCCGATCACATCACCTTCCCCGATCTCCTGGGCCAGCTCGGCATCGAGACGGCGGGAACGAATGTCGAGCGCATTCGTGTGCTCTCCGGCGGGCCGGTCGAAGCCGGGCGCGGCTTCGTCCTGCACAGCGACGACTACAACCAGCCGACCACCCTCGAAGTGGGCGGCCATGTCGCACTCACCGCCACGATCGACATTCTGCGCGCGATCGCCGCCGGCCAGGGGCCGCGCCGGGTGCTCTTCGCCCTCGGCTATGCCGGCTGGGGCCCGGGCCAACTCGATGCCGAGATTCAGGCGAACGGCTGGCTCCATGTCGAGGCGGACGACGAGTTGCTGTTCTCGCCCGATCTCGACAGCAAGTGGGGCCGGGCCATCGCCAAGATGGGCTTCGACGTCGCCCATCTCTCCGGTGCGGCCGGCAGGGCCTGAGCTTCAGCGCCCGACGACGATGTAACGCTGTTCCAGAGCCTTGGCGACTTCGGGGAATTTGGCCAGGGCCTGCTTGGTCCTCGCCAGTTCGGCCAGGGCCGCCTCGACCGCCGCCTTGGTCTTGTCGTCGCCATAGACGAATTTGCCGTCGGCGCCCTTGGTCGCCTTTCCGGCCAGCAGCGCATCGATCACCTTGCCGAAATCACTGGCCGCCTTGCGGGTGACGCCGGCGAAGGCGACATAGAAGGCGACATATTCGGTCTGCCGCTGGCTCATCTTGGCCTCCATCGAGGCGCGGAACTGGCGCGACAGTTCGAGCCTGTCGGCCGCGGTCTGGATATCCTCCCGCTCCTTCTTGAAGGCGGCGGCGACACGATCGGGAATGCCGCTCAGGATCACGTCGATATCGAGCAGCTTGCTGCGCAGGGCCTGGAGGGCCTGCTTGTCGGCGGGATCGAAACTCAGGTCCCAAGGGACTTGGCCGGTCGGCACCTGGTCGAACTGGCCCTTCACCGCGTCGAGCGTCTGGGCCGTGCGCTGGAGCAGGAAATAGTGGAAGGCGGCATAGCGGTTGTCGGCGGCGAGGGCCTTCAGCTTAGCCTGGGCGTCGGCCGAATCCTTGGCGTCGGCCAGGACCGCCATAGTCTCGCGCAGGGCCAGCGAGTCCCCGAGGGCGCCGATGTGCAGGCCCCAGACGGTGACGAAGGCGAGCAGCAACCCGACCGGCAGGCGCAGCCGCCGGCGATCGCCCGCCGGGGCGAAGGGAACCAGCGTCGCCAGCAGGCCGATCAGGCCGCCGACACCGGCGACCAGCACCAGGACGACGAGCCCGATCAGGGCAAAGTTGAACACATAATACCAGAGCACCAGCGCCGAGACGGCGAGGAGCACGGCCAACCCGACCGCTCCCAGGCGGACGGCACGCGGCGCCCAGGCCGGCAGCCGGGAGTCCGTGGCGGGCGGCTGATAGGCGCCGGGTTCGAAATCGCTGCTCAAGTCGGTCTCCCAGGGGCGGCGTGAAGGATTACGGCCGCCGGTCGTTCGCGAGCATGGCGAAGAGCAGGTGATCCCGCCACTCGCCATTGATCCTCAGATATTTGCGCGCAAGCCCCTCTTCCGAAAAGCCGGCCTTGCGCAGCACGGCCTTGGACGCCTCGTTCGAGGGCAGGCAGGCCGCCTCCATACGATGCAGCCTCATGGTTTCGAAGACGTGAACGATCACGCCGCGGACCGCTTCCGTCATCAGGCCGCGGCCCGCGTGGCGGCGCCCCATCCAATAGCCGAGGGCGCAGCTCTGGGTCACGCCGCGCCGGACGTTGGAGAGCGAAATGCCGCCCAGCAGGGCACCGTCACCGCGCCCGAACAGGAACAGCGTGTAACCGAGATCTTCCCTTGCCTCGCGGGCATAGCGGCGCAGGCGCTGGCGGAAGGCGTTGCGGGTCAGGTCGTCGGCCGGCCAAATCGGCTCCCAGGGGGTCAGGAACTCGCGGCTGTCGGCGCGGAGGTCGGACCATTCCTCGAAATCGCCCATCTGAGGCAGGCGCAGCTCCACCCGCGGCGTCACGATCACCGGCAGGGGATCGAGGCGCAGGGAGCGGATCAGCGACATAGCGCGCTCCTCAGCCGAAACGGGCCGCGATCCCGGCCGGGCTTTCGATGCCCCGGTGCGGGCCGAGGGCGGCGACCGCCGGCCGGGTGCGCATGACGCGGTCGGCGAAGCGGCGGACGGCGGCGGTATCGACGGCGGCGAGGTCACGCAGCACTTCCTCGGTCGGGATCACCCTGCCGTGCACCAGCCACTGGCGGCCGGCCGTCTCGATCACGGCGGAGGGGCTCTCCAGCCCCATCAGATAGCCGGCGCGGAGCTGCGCCTTGGCGCGCGCCACTTCGTCGTCGCCGGCGTCCTTGACCAGTTTTGCCATCTCGTCGGCGATCACGGGCACGAGGGCGCCCGCATCCTCCTCGCTGGTGCCGGCATAGAGACCGATGGTGCCGCTGTCGACCGAGGCCCCGGCATAGGCGAAGACCGAATAGGCGAGGCCGCGCACTTCGCGGATTTCCTGGAACAGGCGGGACGACATGCCGCCGCCCAGCACGGTGGCATAGACCTGGGCCGCGAAATAGTCCGGGTCCTCGTAGGCGACGCCGGGGAAGGCCATGGCCAGGTGGACCTGTTCGAGGTCGCGGTCGTCGCGAATGTCGCCGGCAACGAAACGGGCGGCCGGCGCCAGGGTCTCGCCGCGCGGGCCGAGGCCGGCGAAATGCTTTTCGGCCAGGGCACAGATCTGGGCATGGTCGACCGCGCCGGCCGCGACCAGGGCCATGGCCGGGGCGCGGTAATGATCGGCCATATAGCCGGCGATCTCGCCCCGGGTCAGCCGGGCCACATTGTCGGCACTGCCGAGGATCGGCCGGCCTATCGGCTGGTCGGGATAGGTCGCCTCCTGCAGCATGTCGAAGATCAGGTCGTCGGGCGTGTCCTGGGCTTGGCCGATCTCCTGAATGATGACCTGGCGTTCGCGCTCCAGCTCTTCGGGCAGGAAGGTCGAACGGGTCAGGATGTCGGCCAGGATATCGGCGCCCAGCTCGACATCGTCCTTCAGGACGCGGGCGTAATAGGCGGTCTGCTCGCGGCTGGTGAAGGCGTTCAGATGGCCGCCCACCGCCTCGATCTCCTCGGCGATGGCGCGGGCGCTGCGCCGCTCCGTGCCCTTGAAGGCCATATGTTCGAGCATATGCGAGACGCCGTTCAGCGCCAGGCTCTCGTGCCGTGCCCCGACGTCGACCCAGACGCCGACGGCGGCCGAGCCCAAGCCCTCCATCGGCACCGTGACGATGCCGAGGCCATTCTCGAGGGTGCTGGTTTCAACCTTCATGAAGTTCGTCGACCTCAACCGATGATCGCCGAAATATGGGACTGCAGGGCGTCGGCGTCATTGGGCAGAACAGCATATCTCTCATCGCGCTGATAGAGGTCGGCCATTCTGGGCGGCAGGGCGGGCGAAACACCGCAAGCGGCTTCGACCGCGGCCGGGAACTTGGCCGGATGCGCGGTCGCCAGGGTGACCATCGGCACCGCGGCATCGCCCCGCGCCGCCGCCGCCCCGGCGAGGCCGACCGCCGAATGGGGATCGACGACGAGGCCCGTTTCGCGCCGGGTCTTGGCGATCGTCTCGCGGGTCAGATCCTCGTCGATCGCGACCGCGGCGAACAGGCGGCGCGCCTCGGCCAGGAGATTGGCGCCAAGGCCGAGCTTGCCGGTCGCCTGGAAACCGGCCATGGCGGCCGCCGTCACAGCACCGTCGCGGCCATAGAGGTCGAACAGCAGGCGTTCGAAATTGCTGGAGACCTGGATGTCCATCGAGGGGCTGATGGTCGGCTGCACCGTGCCGGTCGAATAGTCGCCGGCATTGAGGGCGCGGGCCAGGATGTCGTTCCTATTGGTCGCGACCACCAGGCGTTCGACCGGCAGGCCCATGCGGCTCGCGACATAGCCGGCGTAGACATCGCCGAAATTGCCGGTCGGCACGCTGAAGGAGACCGCCCGGTCGGGCGCCCCCAGCGCCAAGCCGGCATAGACGTAATAGACCGTCTGGGCGACGATGCGCGCCCAATTGATCGAATTGACCGCCGAGAGCCTGGCCCGGTCGCGGAAGTCGTGGCGGTTGAACAGGGCCTTCACCAGGGCTTGGCAGTCGTCGAAAGTGCCTTCGATCGCGATATTGTGGATATTGGGATCGAGCACCGTAGTCATCTGCCGGCGCTGCACTTCGGAAACCCGACCCTTCGGGTGCAGCATGACGACACGGACCGAGCCCATGCCCTTCAGGGCCTCGATCGCGGCCGAGCCGGTATCGCCGGAGGTAGCGCCCAGCACGGTCACCTGCTCGCCCCGGCGGGTCAGCACGGCATTGAACAGCCGGCCGAGGAGCTGCATGGCGACGTCCTTGAAGGCGAGCGTCGGGCCATGGAACAGTTCGAGCAGGAAATCATTGGGGCCGAGCTGAACGAGCGGGCAGACCGCCTTGTGCCCGAAACTGGCATAGGCGCCGTCGATGGCATCGCCCAGCACGGCAGGCGAAAGGCTCGAGCCGACGAAGGGCGAGAGCATCTCGAAGGCCAGTGCCTGATAGGAGAGGCCGCGGAAATCCTTCAGCCGGCGCGTCAGGTCGGGCCACTCGGCCGGCACGTAGAGGCCGCCGTCGCGGGCGAGCCCGGCCAGCATCACGGCTTCGAAATCGAGCACGGGGGCGGCGCCCCGGGTGGAGAGATAACGCAAGGGAATTCCTCGAACGGGCACAGCGGCAGGCCGGGAGACTAGCCGTGCCGGCGCCTTGCTTCAACCCGGGGTGCAGAAAGTGCGCGATCTGCTATGACGGAAGCGGGAGGCAGATCGCCATGTTACTCAAGCAGAAGATCCTGGACCGGCTCGCAGGGGGGCGGGAAGCCCTGGTGTTTCGCCGCTGGCACACGCCGGCCTTCACCCCGGGCCAGCGACTGAAGACGGCCGCGGGGCCGATCGAGGTCGGAGCGGTCGCGACCGTGGCGCCTGAGGACCTGAGCGCCGCCGACGCCGAGGCGGCCGGTTTCGTCACCCTCGACGCCCTGATCGCCTCCTTCGGACCAGCCGGCCCCACGCTCTACCGCGCCGTCCTCCGCCCGGCCGCCGGTGCCGTACCGGCCGGCGAACTGGCGCCCGAGGCCGCCGCCGCTCTCCGCCGCCGGCTCGACCGCCACGACCGCGCCGCGGGGGAGGCCTGGACCCGGGCCAGTCTCGCCCTGTTGTCCGAACAGCCGGCGAGCCTCGCCCGCTTGGCCGAGGGCGGCGGCGCGGACCGCGACCTGCTGCGTCAGCGGCTCCGGAAACTCGCCGATTTGGGCCTTGTCACGTCGGATGCGCTCGGTTATCGCCTATCGCCGAACGGCCTCGCCTTCCGGCGGACCGAGGAACCGGCGCCGCCCCCCCGGACCATTCACGAACCATGACAGAATCGTCGATCGCCCAGGAACATTGCGGCATCTGCGGCCGGCGCCAGGACGAAGTGCGCCTGGTTGCCTGCCAATGGGTCCGCCCCCAGCTCGTCGCCGACATCGAGATGGAGCATCCCGACTGGCAGCGGACCGGCTTCATCTGCGTCGATGAACTGGCCCGCTACCGGCGCCGCTATATCGAGAATCTGCTGCTGAACGAGCGGGGCGAACTCACCGCCCTCGACCGCAGCGTGATCGACAGCGTGGCCCAGAACGAGACCCTGAGCCGCAACATCGAAGAGAGCCTGAACGAGCAGCGGAGCTTCGGCGACCGGGTGGCCGACCGCGTGGCGGCCTTTGGCGGAAGCTGGGGCTTCATCCTGTCGTTCTGCGTCGTGCTCGTCGTCTGGATGGCCTTCAACGTGGTCGTGGCCACGGCCGAGCAGTTCGACCCCTATCCCTTCATCCTGCTCAATCTGCTGCTGTCCACCGTGGCCGCCTTCCAGGCACCCGTGATCATGATGAGCCAGCGCCGCCAGGAGGCGAAGGATCGCGCCCGGTCGGAAAACGACTATCGCATCAACCTGAAGGCGGAACTGGAGATCCGCCACCTGCACGAGAAGCTCGATCACCTGCTGATGCGCCAATGGGAACGCCTGACCGAAATCCAGCAGGTGCAGCTCGAGCTGATGGAGGACATCGCCGATGCCCGCGAGCAGCAGCGCTGACACGCCTTCCGGGCGGAGCCGCGCCTGGCTCCGCTTCGCCGGTCCCGTGCTGGGCGTCGCCGTTCTTGCAGTCGCCCTCTATGTCCTGCATCGCATGGCGCAGGAAATCAGCCTGCACGAGGTGAAGCAGGCCATGCTGGCGACCCCGACCAGCCACCTCCTGCTCTCGGTCGGCTTTACCGCGATCTCCTTCATGGCGCTCGCCGCCTATGACGTGCTGGCGGTCAGGAGTTCGGTTCAGGGGGCGGTGTCGTTCCGGACCGCGGCCTTCGCCGGGGCGGCCGGCTATGCCGTCTCCAATGCACTCGGCTTTCCGATCATGACCGGCGGCTCGGTCCGTTACCGGCTCTATTCCGCCTCCGGCCTCAACGTGGCCGACATCAGCCGGGTCGTCACGCTCGCCTGGGTCACCTTCTGGCTCGGCAGCGGCCTCGTGGTCGGCTTCTTCCTGGCGATCGAGCCGCACGGCGTCGCCCACAGTCTCCACATCGGGGCCGAGGGGGCGCGGCTGATCGGCCTCGGCCTGCTTGCCGTCGTGCTGGGCTTCACCGCCTGGGTCTCGACCGGCGACCGGGTGGTCAATCTGTTCGGCTGGTCGCTTCCGATGCCGGACCGGCGCACGGTAGTGGCCCAGCTCGTCGCCGGCACGGTCGATTTCCTGGCCGCGGGGGCTGCTCTCTATGTCCTGCTGCCCCAGGCGGATGTGCCCAGCATCGGTACATTCGCCGTCGTCTATGCCGCGGCCCTGACGCTCGGCATCGTCGCCCATACGCCGGGCGGCATCGGCGTCTTCGAGGCAACCATCCTGTCCGGCCTCGGTCTTTCGGCGACGCCCCATGTGGTCGGCGCCCTGATCCTCTACCGGGTGATCTATTACGTGCTGCCGCTGGTGATCGCCGCCCTCGCCCTGGCAGGGGTCGAGATCGCGCGCCGGCGCGGGCCGATCCGTGCCGCCGGCCAGTCGCTCAGCCGGGTCATGCAGGCCTTCGTGCCGCCGGTCGCGGGCGGCCTCGTCTTCCTCGGCGGCATCGTCCTGCTCATCTCGATCAGCCTGCCGCACAACGGCCTCCGCATCGAATATCTGACCGATTTCGTGCCCCTGCCCTTCGTCGAAGCCTCGCATATGGCGGCCAGCGTGGTCGGTGTGTTGCTCCTGGTGATCGCGCGCGGCCTGGTCGCCCGCCTGGCGCCGGCCTGGAGCGCGGCCATGGTGCTGCTGCTGGCCGGTGCCGCCTTTTCCCTCTTCAAGGGCCTGGACTGGGAAGAGGCGACGATCTTGGCGACCTTCGCCGCCGTGCTCGCCCTGTTCCATGACGCCTTCTACCGGGCGGGCCGGCTGTCGGACCTCAGGCCCAGTTTCGGCTGGCTGGCGCTCATGGTTTCCTTCATCGCGTTGACCACCTGGCTCGGCTTCTTCTTCTACCGCCACGTCCAATATTCGAACGAGCTGTGGTGGGATTTCGCCCTGAAGGGCAATGCCTCGCGCTATCTGCGCGGGCTGTTCTTCGTCGGCATGGTGATCGCCCTGCTCACCATCGACAGCGTGATCAACCGGCCGCGCCGGCCGCCCGGCATCGTCCCCGCCGAGATCCCTGACGAGATCCGCCGTTTGGTCGCGGCAGCCCCCCAGGCCTCGGCGGCGCTCGCCCTGCTCGGCGACAAGCGCTTCCTCACGACCGAGGCGGGCAAGGCCTTCCTGATGTATGGGATCAGCGGGCGGAGCTGGATCGCCCTGGGCGATCCCGTCGGCGACGGCGCCGATGCCGCCGAACTGGTGTGGCGCTTCCGCGAACTGTCGGACCGGAACGCCGGCCGCGTCGTCTTCTATTCGGTAAGCCCGGAGCGCCTGCCGCTCTACATCGATCTCGGCCTGTCGCTGCACAAGATCGGCGAAGTGGCGCGGGTCCGGCTGACCGAATTCGGCCTGGAAGGGCCGGCCCGGCAGGAGATGCGCTATGTCGACCGGCGCGCGACCAAGGAGGGGCTGAGTTTCGAGGTCGTGCCCAAGGCCGAGGTGCCGGCCATCCTGGACGATCTGGCGCGGATTTCGGACGCCTGGATGCAGAGCAAGAACGCCAGGGAGAAGAGCTTCTCGCTGGGCTCCTTCTCGCCCACCTATATCGCCGAATTCGACGTCGCCGTGATGAAGAAGGACGGTCGCATCGTCGCCTTCGCCAATCTCTGGCAGGGCGCCGGCAAGGAGGAGATCGCGGTCGACCTGATGCGCTACGAGGCGGGCGTTTCCAAGATCCTGATGGACGCCCTCTTCGTCCGCGTCATGCTGTGGGCCAAGGGCCAGGGCTATCGCTGGTTCAACCTGGGGGCCGCCCCGCTCTCCGGCCTGGTCACGCGGCGTTTCGCGCCGATCTGGAACCGGGTCGGCGGCCTGGTGTTCCGCCACGGCGAGAAATTCTATCCCTTCGAAGGACTTCGCGCCTTCAAGGAGAAATTCTCGCCGGTCTGGCAGCCGCAGTATCTGGCCTGCCGTGGCGGGGCCGCAATCCTGCCCCAGGTTCTCGTCGACGTGGCGGCGCTGGTGGCCGGCGGCCGCCTGGAGATCATCCGGAAATGAAGCGCCTGTTGCTCTCGCTCACCCTCTGCCTCTTCGCCGTCGCCCCTGCCTTCGCGGACGATCCGCCCAGCATCGTCGACCTGCCCGCCAAGGGCGGCGACGCCACAGCCGTCGCCGTGGTCTATTCGGGTGACGGCGGCTGGCGCGACCTCGACAAGACGATCGGCGAATGGCTGAGCAGCCAGCAGCATTATCACGTCGTCGGCGTCGACACGCTGAAGAGCTTCTGGTCCGACCGCAAGCCCGACCAGATCGCCAAGGACCTGGCCGGCATCGTGGCCACGGCCGATCCTTCGGGCAAATTGCCGGTGCTGATCATCGGCTATTCCTTCGGCGCCGACGTCTTCCCCTTCGCCTGGGACAAGCTGTCGCCCGACCTCGCGGATCGGATCCGCCTGGTCGCCCTGTTGGCGCCTGAGCGGACCACCGGCTTCCACGTCAGCGTGGCCGGCTGGGTCGGGGTCGAGACCGGCGATTTCGACACGGTGCCGGCGATCGCCACCATGCCGGCCGAGCGCGTGCTCTGCGTCTATGGCGCCGAGGAGAAGGCAGACACCGCCTGCACCCACCCGACGCTGGCCGCGATCGAGAAACTGGAAACCCCGGGCAGCCATCACTTCGACGAGAAATACATCCCCCTCGCCCGCAAGATCGTGGCCGCCTTCGAGGCCCGCCAGCCCAAACCCTGAGACTTGCCAAGCCCTGAGGCGGGATCAGGCGCTCCGCCCGCGCCCTTCGATCGGCCAGAGGGTGACCAGCCGGTCGCCCTCGACGACATGGATGACGTCGTAGAGGTTCACGGTCGGGTCGCAGTGCGGCACTTCGAGGGTCACCTGGGTGCCGAGCGGCAGGGGGGCGAACAAGGCGCCGTGCTCGTCGCCCATGAAGGCGAATTCGGTGCCTTCCGGCCCGCCGGCGGCGAGGCGCGGCTTCGGCCCGTCGGTCGCGAAGGCCTTGAAGCCGGCGTCGATGGTCACGAAATCGGCCGTGTTGGCGCTGATCACCCGGGCGTCGACGAAGAGCGCCGGGCGGAACGGCCGGCCGTGCGCGGATTCGAGCTGCACGGCGTCATATTCGACATCCATGAAGACATAGGAGCCGGCCTGAAGCTCGGTCAGCACGCCGAGGCCGGCTTCCTGAGCGAAAGTCCCGGTGCCGCCGCCGGTCAGCAGGCCGGGGGCCAGGCCGATCGCCTGCAGGCGATCGCGCGCCTCGGCCATGTCGGCCAGCGCCATGGCGGCGATCTGGCCGCGGGTCTCGTAGTCTTCGATATGCTGGACGTGGCCGGCATAGCATTGCAGCCCGGCGAACCAGAGGCCGGGCATCTGGGCCACTGTCTTGGCCAAGTCGACCGCGGCATCCGGCCCGGCGCAGCCGGTCCGGTGGATGCCCGGATCGATGTCCACCACGGCGCCGATGCGCACCCCTTCGGCCACGGCCGCGGTCGACAGCGCCTCGGCACCGGCCGGCGAATCGACGACGACCAGCAATTCCTCGACCCGGCGGGCGACGGCGGCGAGGCGGGCGGGCGCCGATGGCCCGATCACCGGCGAGGTGACCAGCAGGCTGCGCAGGCCCGGCGTACCCGCCAGCGCCTCCGCCTCGCCCGTCTTGGCGACGCAGAGGCCGACGGCACCGGCCGCGAGCTGGCGTTCCGCGATGGCGCGGCACTTATGGGTCTTGGCGTGAGGGCGAAGCGCCAGGCCGGCGGCCTTGGCGAGACGCGCCATGGCGGCGATATTGGCTTCGAAGACGGGAAGGTCCAGCACCAGGGCCGGCGTCGCCAGCGCCCGCCGGCCGCCCGCCTGGCCGATCAGATGCGCATTCGGATGGGTGAAACTCATTCGGCGGCGAGATCCTTGGCCCCGGTCAGTTCCTTGTAGAAGAACACCGTATCCTCGAACTTGCCACTGGAGGAACGGGCATAACGCGGCACCCGACCGAATTCGACCCAGCCCATGGAACGATAAAGCCGCTCGCCCTTGTCCCCCGCCCGCGTGCCCAGGGTCAGCAGGCTGCGCCCGGCCGCCGCCGCCGCCGCCTCTGCCGCCACCATCAGGCGCTTGCCGACGCCGTGGCGGCGCACCTCGAGGGCGACGATCAGCATGGCGATCTCGGCCCGGTGGCATTGGTTCGGATTGGGGATCAGGTCGAGATAGACGGTCCCGACCAGGCGGTTGTGCTGCTCCGCCACCACCAGGATGCGCCGCCCGGCCGCGACACTACCCGCGATCTCGGTCCAGAAGGCCATGGCATCGCCGAATTCCATCGGTGCCATGAACGATACGGACGCCCCCGCATCCACGGCTTCGACCAGCAGGTCGGCCAGTGCGGGTATCGCGGCCCAGGCTTCTGCCGCATCGAGCGTTCGGATCGAGACCATGCGTAAAGGAGAATAACCTGACTGCAATAATCAACGCTATTCTCCAGCAATCGCTCCATATTGCAATGCAGCAAATTTTGTCATAAAGCTGAAACGGACCCAATTTCCGCTCGATTCCGGCCTTTCCACCGCGACGCCTATGGCGGACGAATGGCCCCTGCCCTGTACCGACGAGCAACGACGGGTGGCCATCTCGGGCAGCCGGCCCCGCCGCCCGGTGCAACCGGCCCATCTGAACGGGGCCGATTCGGTGCTCCTCCACCAGGAGATTCGCCAGGCAACGGTGCCGGGTCTCCAAGCCTTGATCACATCCGGCAGGGCGCCGCCGAAGGCCCCTGTCAGGGCGACGATAATCGGCCGGCTCGCGGAAACGGAGAAAGGGTTCGACCAGAAAGGCGCCAGCCGTTCACCGAACGGCCGCTTGGTCTCCACCGCGCGCTGCGCCCGGGCCTTCATTTCGGCGAGATCAATCTGCTTCGCTTGGCCGTGGGCCGAGACCGAAGCGCACCGCTTCGGGCCGTACCTGCCCCGTCATGGTCATCGTCCAGCCGCCGGGACCCGGACCATGAACGGCCCGGGGCGGCCTTTGCTGCGCCGGTGCGACCCTTCGGGGCTCCGCTCAGGTGAGCAGGCGGAGCGTGTCGCGCACGATGACCGATTCTTCGTCGGTCGGAATGACGTAGCAGGCGATGGCGCTGTCGGGTGCCGTGATGCAAGGCCCGTCCGCCGCATTCGCCGCCGGATCCAGCTTGGCGCCGAGGAAACCCAGCCCCTCGATCACCATGGCGCGGACCGGCGCCGCATTCTCGCCGATCCCGGCCGTGAAGACCACGGCGTCGAGCCCGCCCGAGACCATCATCAGCGAGCCGATCTCGCGCAGGATCCGATGCACGAAAAGATCGACCGCCTCCTTGGCCGAGGGCAGGTCGGAGGCGAGCAGGTCGCGCATGTCGTTCGAGAGGCCCGAGACGCCGAGCAGGCCGGACTCGCGGTAGAGCATGTCGGCGATGCGGCGGGTGGTATAGCCCTTCTCCTCCAGGAGATAGAGCACCACGCCGGGATCGATGGTGCCCGACCGGGTGCCCATGACGAGCCCGTCCAGCGCCGTGAAGCCCATGGTGGTGGCGACCGAGCGGCGCTCGACCATGGCGCACATGCTGCAGCCGTTGCCGAGATGGGCGACCATCACCCGGCCGTCGGCCTTGTCGCCCATGATCGGCGGCATCCGCTCCGCGATCGCCTGATAGGACAGGCCGTGGAAGCCGTAGCGGAACACGCCCTCGTCGATCAGATGGCGCGGCAGGCCGAACAGGCGGGCGACCCGGCTCTGCCCGATGTGGAAGGCGGTGTCGAAGCAGACCACCTGGTGCAGATCGGGGCGGAGGCGGACCAGGGCCTCGACCGCAGCCAGATTATGCGGCTGGTGCAGGGGCGCCAGCGGCACGAAGGACTCGAGCGTCTCGATCACCTTGTCGTCCACCACCACCGATTCCGCGAAGGCGAGGCCGCCGTGCACCACCCGGTGCCCGGCGCCGAGGAGCGTGCGGCCCGGCAGATGCTCGTCGATCAACTGAAGGACGACGTCGAGCGCCTCCTCGTGCTCGTCGATCTTCTCGGCCGGGATTTCGACCGCTACCGGATTGCCCTCGGCATCCTTCACCTTGAGCACGGGCTTCGAGCCGATGCCGGAAATCGAACCCTGGTAGACCGGGGCGCCGTGAATGTCGGCGATGCGGAACTTGACACTGGAAGAGCCGGCGTTGAGCACCAGTACGATGCCGTCGGAAGGACTACCCGTCATACGCTCAACCTTCCTTCTTCACCGCACAACGCACCCGCAGGACGGCGAGCGCCGCCGAGGCCGCCCGCGCCGCCGGGCCGTCTGCCCGGCTGGTCAGCATGATCGGCACCCGGGCGCCGAGCACGAGGCCGGCCGCCTCGCCATCGGCCAGATAGCCGAGCTGCTTGGCCACCATGTTGCCGGATTCGAGATCGGGGCAGAGCAGGATGTCCGGCTGCCCCGAGACGGGCGAATGAATGCCCTTGGTCTTGGCCGCCTCGGCCGAGATCGCATTGTCGAAGGCGAGCGGGCCGTCGACCACGCCGCCCACGATCTGGCCCCGGTCCGCCATCTTGGAGAGGGCGGCGGCATCGACCGTCGAAGGAATCTTGTCGGTCACGGTCTCGACTGCGGAGAGCACGGCGACCTTCGGCTTTTCGATCCCGAG
>NZ_JBAZKR010000073.1:0-19294 GCF_041650655.1 Zavarzinia sp. | reverse complement strand
CCCAGGCCATGGCCTTGGCCATGACGATCTGCTGTTCCTTGGCCGGATACATGTAGCCCTGGCAGCGCACGATCAGCTCGGCACCCTTCATGGCGCAGTCGCGCCAGATTTCCGGGTAATTGCCGTCGTCACAGATGATGAGCGACACCTTCATGCCCTTCGGGCCTT
Organism: Zavarzinia sp.; assembly: GCF_041650655.1. Classification (GTDB taxonomy): domain Bacteria; phylum Pseudomonadota; class Alphaproteobacteria; order Zavarziniales; family Zavarziniaceae; genus Zavarzinia. The sequence continues at coordinate 19,126 of NZ_JBAZKR010000073.1, read as the reverse complement.
CCGAGACATAGGTGCAATTGCCGGGGTACCAGCCCTCGATCGGCACCCAGGGCATGATCTTGCGGTACTTCTGGACGATCTCGCCCTTGTCGTTCATCAGGATCAGGGTGTTGTAGGGCGCCTTGTTGGGATGCTCCTCGTGGCGCTCGCCGGTCAGCGAGAAGACGCCCCAGACCTTGGCCTTGCGGCAGGCTTCGGCGAAGATCTCGGTCTCGTCGCCCGGGATGGTCGAGGCGGTCTCGTACATCTCTTTCGAGTCGTACATGATGCCGTGGGTCGAATATTCCGGGAAGATGACCAGGTCCATGCCCGGCAGGCCCTGCTTCATGCCGATCACCATGTCGGCGATCTTCTTGGCGTTCTCGAGGACCTCGGCCTTGGTGTGCAGGCGCGGCATCTTGTAGTTGACGACGGCGACGCCCACCGTGTCGTTGCTCGAGACGATATCACCATGGATCATGCTGCTTCTCCCAGATGGCGGTCAGACCGCGAGATGCTTGTGGACGATGGCATCCGTCAACTCGTCGGGCGTGCCGGCGACGACGACGGCGCCCTTCTCGACGATGACGAAACGGGTGGCGACACTGCGTGCGAAGTCGACGTTCTGTTCGACCAGCACGACGGTGATGCCGTGTTCCTTGTTGATGGCGACGATGATCTTCTGGATCTCTTCGACGATGGAGGGCTGGATGCCCTCGCAGGGCTCGTCGAGCAGCAGGACCTTGGGATCGGCGGCGAGGGCGCGGGCGATCGCCAGTTGCTGCTGCTGCCCGCCCGAGAGCACACCGCCCGGGCGGTCCAGGTTGTCGCGCAGATAGGGGAAGAGTTCGGGCACGATCGCGGGGATCTCCCGCTTGCCGTCACGCCTGGCGTAACAGCCCATCAGGATGTTCTCGCGGATCGAGAAATCGGTGAAGATCTCGCGCCCCTGCGGCACATAGGCGATGCCGGCGCGGGCGCGCTCGTGGGTCGGTGCCGCCGAAAGGTCGGTGTTACCTAGGGCGATCTTGCCGGACGAACGGGTGGTCAGGCCCATGATCGTCTTCATCGTCGTGGTCTTGCCGGTGCCGTTCCGGCCCAGCACGGCGAGGATGCCGCGGTCGGGCGCGTCGAGTGTCATGCCGTGCAGGATGTGGCTGCGGCCGTAGTAACTGTGGACATTCTCGAGCTGCAGCATCACGCGATCCCCTTGGAGCCGAGATAGGCCTGGCGCACGGCCGGATTGCCCTCGATCTCGGCGATCGAACCCTCGGCCAGGACCTTGCCCAGGTGCAGTACGGTGATGGTCTCGGCGATCTCGCGCACGAAGGCCATGTCGTGCTCGACGACGAGCAGCGTATGACTGCCCTTGAGGCCGTTGATGATTTCGGCCGTCTTCGCCGTCTCGCCCTCGGTCATGCCGGCGGTCGGCTCGTCGAGCAGGATGATGCGGCGCTCCTGCACGATCAGCATGGCGAGTTCGAGCCATTGCGTCTGGCCGTGGGAGAGTTCGCCGGCCGGCTTGTTGGCGACCGCCTCGAGCCCGGCGAGGGCCAGGGCCCGCTCGACCTTTCGCTTGGCCGCGGGCGAGAAGCCCAGGCGCAGGTTGGCGAAGACGGACGGATTGAGACAGCAGGCGACTTCGAGATTGCGCCGCACGCTGATCTCGCGGAACACGGAAGGTATCTGGAACTTCCGGCCCACCCCGGCGCGGGCGATCTTGTGCTCGGCCCAATTGGTGATGTCGACGTCGTCGACATAGACCTGGCCTTCGGTGCTCTTGGTCTTGCCGCTGATCAGGTCCATCAGGGTGGTCTTGCCGGCCCCGTTGGCGCCGAGCAACACGCGAAGCTCGCCGGTCTTGACCAGCAGGGAGACGCCGTCGACCGCCTTGAAGCCGGAGAAGGAGACGCCGAGGCCGTCGAGGGTGAGGGCGATGTCGCTCATTCCGTCACCTCCTGGCCGGTCGCGAGCGTGGGATCGGCCTTGCGGCGGCCGAGCAGGGCGGCGATGCCGTCCTTGGCGAGACCGGCGAGGCCGCGCGGCAGGAACAGCACGACGAGGACGAAGATCAGGCCGATGATCGCCTTCCAGGCCTCGACGAAGGCTTCGGTCTCGCTGATCGAGGCTTCGATCGTGTTGATCAGGATGGCGCCGATGCAGGCGCCCAGGATCGAGGAACGCCCGCCGACCGCGGCCCAGACCACCATGGTGATGGAGAAGGTGAGGTCCATGAAGGTGGGCGAGGCGAATTCGGCGACCACGACATAGAGCATGCCGGCGAAGCCCGCGATCAGGGCCGAAACCGAGAAGAAGAAAATCTGGTAGGCGGGCACGTCGAAGCCGAGGTAACGCGCCCGGTTCTCGTCGTCGCGGATCGCCTGGAGGATCAGGCCGGCCCTGGTCTCGACCAGGACGCGGGTACCGATCAGCACGAGCGTCAGGCAGACCGCGACCAGATAATAGGTCTCGGTGATATAGGGGTCGAACTCGAAGCCGCCGATGGTGAGCCAGCCGAGGTCGGTCAGGCCGTTGAAGCCGTTGGTGACCGGCTGCGCGTCGATCAGCAGGAGGCGGACCAGCAGCACGAGGGCGAGCGTGATGATCGAGACGAAGACGCCGGCGACGCGCTTCCTGAAGACGACGGTGCCCAGGATGCCGGCGATCAGGACGGGCAGCACCAGCCCCATGGCGATGCCGAACCATTCGGACTGGAAGGGGATCCACAGGAAGGAACCCGAATTGATGCAGCAGAGATCGGTCTGCGCGCCCGGCTCGGCGTTCCACAGCATGAAGTCGGGCACCGGCGTGTCGGAGCCCTGGGCCAGGCTGGTCGGGCTCGCCAGCTTGAGCGACATGGCGATCGCATAGGCGCCCAGGCCGAAGAACAGGCCCTGGCCCAGGTTCAGGATGCCGGCGTAACCCCAGGAGAGCGCGACGGCGATGCCGAGCATGCCGAACACGCCGTATTTGGCGAAGCGGTTCAGCCAGAAGGGATCGTCGACCACGAGCGGCAGCAGGAGGATGACGGCGATGAAGAGGGCGTAGGCGCCCCAGGTGACGGAACGAGGCATATGCATGGCTCAGCGCCCCTTGAAGGAGAACAGGCCCTTCGGCATCAGGACGATGACGACGATGACGGTGCCGAAGACGACCGCGCGGGCGAGGATGTCGTTGGTGGCGGCGGCGACCAGGCCGTTGATCTCGCCGAGAATGCCGGAGGCTGCGACGGCGCCGAACAGGCTGCCCACGCCGCCCACGACGACGACCATGAAGCCGTCGACCACCATGGAGGCGCCCATGTCGGGGAACACGGTCTTGAAGCCGGACATCATCACGCCGGCGACACCGGCGAGGGCAGAACCATAGGCAAAGGTGAGCGCATTGACGCGTTTCACGTCGATGCCGCAGGCGGCCGCCATGTTGCGGTTCCGCATGACGGCCCGTACCTGCATGCCGATCGAGGTGCGATACATGACGAACCAGGTGGCCGCGGTCAGGATCGCGGTGACCAGGATGATGAAGGACCGGAAGGCGTTGATCTCGGTCCCGAGCAGGGGGATCGTGCCGCGCAGGAAGGCGGGAACGTCGACATTCTGCAGCCCCGGCCCCAGGCCGTCGATGTGGATGCCGAAGAACGACAGGCCGAATTCGAGGCGCACCGCCTGCTGCAGCAGGATGGCGATGCCCCAGGTCGCCAGCAGCGTATCGATCAGCCGGCCGTAGAGCCTTCTGACCAGCAGCCATTCGATGCCCCAGCCGATCGCGCCGGAGACGATGAAGGCGATCGGGATGGCGACCAGGAAATTGGCGCCGAGATAGAGGCCCGACAGCACGGTGGAATAGGCCCCGATCATCACCATTTCGCCGTGGGCCATGTTGATGACCCCCATGGCGCCGTAAGTGATGGTGAGACCGAGGGCGACCAGCAGCAGGATGGAGCCGAGGCTCAAGCCGATGAACAAAGTATCGACCACGACGTGACCTCGCGGAAACGATGGAAAGGAGGCCCGGCCGCCGCGCGCGGCGGCCGGGTAATGATCGGGGTTACTGCTTCAGCTTGGCCGAATCGAGGCCGGCGGTGGTGCAGAACAGGTTGGCTTCGGTCTCGCCATAGGCCGAATAGGGCAGCGGACGGATCGGCGCCGGGAGTTGGTCGACGATCTTGCCCTGGCCGTCGGCCTGCCACTGCGCGATGCGCGGGGTGAGCCAGGTGTGCAGGTTCTCGGGGTCGATCTTCACGTGGCCGTTCGGGGCGTCGAACTCGCTGCCGGCGACCGCGTCGCGGATCGCGTTCGAGGTCAGCTTGTCGCCCAGCTTGGCGGCCGCCTGGGCGAACAGATAGACCTGGAAGTAGCTCGATTCCATGGCGTGGTGCGTGACCGCCTTGGGATCCTTCACATAGGCCCGGTAGCGTTCCACGAAGGCCTTGTTGGCCTCGGAATCGATCGCCTGGAAATAGGGGAAGGAGGTGTAGGAGCCGGCGGCATATTCGGCACCCATGGCCGCGATCTCGACCTCGGAAGTGACCGAGGCGCAGATCGGCAGCACGTCGTGGGTCAGGCCCTGGTTCTTGAACTCGCGGTAGAAGGCGACGACCGAGTCGCCCACCACGTTGGACAGCACGACGTCACAGCCCGACGACTTGATCTTGTTGACCATCGAGCCCCATTCGGAATGGCCGAGCTCGAGATATTCGTCCGCCACCCATTCGGCGCCGTTGGCCTCGATCAGGATCTTGCAGACCTTGGCCATCTCGCGCGGGTAGATGTAGTTCGAACCGACGATGAAGAACTTCTTCTTGCCGAGGTTCTTGATGATCCAGGGAATGAAGGTCGAGAGCTGCTGGTTCGGCGCCGAACCGGTGTAGATCACGTTCTTCGAGCACTCGAAGCCTTCGTAATAGGTCGGGTAGAAGAGCAGGTTGTTGCGCTTCTCGAACACCGGCAGCACGGCCTTGCGGCTGGCCGAGGTGTAACACCCGAAGACCGTCGGCACGCGGTCGCGCACCACGAGCTTGGAGGCCTTCTCGTTGAAGGTCTTGGGATCGGAGGCGCCGTCTTCGATGATCGGCTCGATCGGCCGGCCGGCGACGCCGCCCTTGGCGTTGATTTCGGCGATCGCCATCAGGGTGGCGTCGGCCAGCGACTTCTCGATGATCGAGAGCCCGCCGGTCTGCGAGAACAGCACGCCGACCTTGATCGGATCGGCGCCCAGGGCGGCGCGGGTCATCAGGCCCGGGGCCGCGATGGCACCGGCACCGGCCAGCGCGGTCGACTTCAGGAAGGAACGACGATTGAGACTCATGGCTACCCCTCTGGTGTTGCGGAGCGGCCGGCGCGGGAAGACAGGCATGCGGCGGGCCGATCCTTCAAGGCGAAGTCCGGGCGATCCCGTCCGTAACTGGACAGGTTGCAAGACGCGATGATGGGAATCGGGCCAACGCCACTGTTGGCCGATGGGCAATAAAAAAAGCCCGTAACGTCCCTTGCGGGACTTCACGGGCTTCATCGCCGTTAGGCAGAGAACTTCACTGTTCCACTGCCTGAATTCTGGGCGGTCACCGTTCGGTCACCGCTTCGACGCCTAATAGTCAATCATTCTTCGGTGTGAAATTCAATAGCTCATGTGCGTTGATGATGGCCGCCGCCATCTCGTCCATGGGCAGGCGCTTGGCCATGGCCTGGCGGCGGATGCTCTCGTAGGCGACCTCTTCGGAAAGGCCCTGGCTCTCCATCAGGATCGCCTTGGCCTTTGTAATCTTGTTGTTCCCGGAAAGCTTGCGTTCGAGCTTGCGGATGCGCTTTTCCGCCTCCTGGCGTTCGAGCCAGAGCGAGCGGGCGAGCATCAGGTTGGTGAGCAGGCCGAAGGGCCGGATCGGCCGCTCGATCACGGCGAGCGCGCCGCATTCGATGACGACCTGCAGCGTGCTCGGATTCTCGTAGGAGACGATGGCCACGATCGTGGGGCCGCGGCCCTTGGCGAAGTCGCGGGTGAGGTCCAGGATCTGTGCCCGGCTCTCCTGCTCGACCGAGAGCAGCACGAGGTCGGCGGTCGACGAGATCGCCTCGGGCAGGGGCCAGGTGGTTTCGCAGACGCAGCCGATGCGCTTCAGGTGCTCGACCAGGGATTTGCCTTCCTGGTCGGGCGGGTAGATGACCTGGACCCGCAGTCCCTTGAAGTCGCGCAGGATCTGGAAGGACATGGCGGCGGGTCCGTCAGCCCTGCGAGCCGCCCGCGGCCGGGGCGGCCGGCAGGCTCCAGTCGTCGAGCGAAGGAGCGACGAAATAGGGATCGGGCTTCACCCGCGCCCCGGCATCCCAGACGATCTCGAAGGCGCCTGCCGCGTTCACCCGCGCGACACGGGGCCAGAGTTCGGTGTGGTTGTTGTCGGGATCGATGCGGATGCGTCCCTGCGGCGCCTCGAATTCCAGGCCGCGGACATGGGCGGCGATCGCCTCCGGCTCGTCGGTGCGGGCCAACGCCAAGGCCTGGGCATAGACGTGGATCTGGTTATAAGCCGCTTCGGCGCAGCCGGTCACCGGTGCGTGGAGGCCGAAGCGCTGCTTGAAGGCGGTGACGAAGCGGCGGGCCGACGGCGTCTTCAGGCATTCGAAGAAGGTCGCGGAGGCGACATGTCCGGCGCTGGCGGAAGGCGGCATGGCGACGAGATCGACCTCGGACGTGGTCAGGCTGGCGATCGGCATCTTGGCCGAATCGAAGCCGGCGGCGGCGAAGGCTTCATAAAAGCGCGGGATGGTCGCCCCGACCAGGGTGGAGAAGACGACGTCGGGCTTGGCCTTGGCGATGCGGGTGATGGCCCGGGCGATGTCGGCCGGCTTGTCCTCGAGCGGCAGGTAGACTTCGTCGACCACCCGGCCTTTGGCCTGGGTCACCAGGTCGGCCATCACCCGGTTCGATTCATAGGGGAAGACATAGTTGGAGCCGACGAAGGCGAAGCGACTGCCGAAATTCTCCATCATATAGCGCGCCAGCGGCAGGGAATTCTGGTTCGGCGCGGCGCCTGTATAGAAGCAGCGGTCGGAATATTCGAAGCCTTCGTAGAGCGTCGGATAGAACAGCAGGCCGCGCAGCGCCTCGACCTCGGGCATCACGGCCTTGCGGGTCGACGACATGTAGCAGCCGAACAGGATACGGCAATCGTCGATCAGCAACTGGCGCGCCATGTCGCGGTAGAGCCGGGGCGACGATTGCGGGTCGCGCACCAGTGGCTCCAGCGGCCGGCCCAGCACGCCGCCGGCGGCATTGATTTCCTCGATGGCCAGCAGGGTGCCGTTGAACATGGCGATTTCGGTCGCCGCGGTGACGCCCGACCGGGAAAACAGGACACCTACGCGCCATACCTCGGATGTCATCAGCCGTCCGCTCCAGCCAAAAAAAAAGCCCCGCCCCCTGCATGAGGGGTGGAGGCTTCCATGCCACTCGGGAGACAACCTTGTCTCCACCGGATCAAGACTAGGCCAGGGGCGGCCCGCTCTGCAAGCATTCTCGACGAGGGCGCGGTATCGGCGGACGCCTTCGGGGGTTACAGGCCGATCGCCTCGGCCCGGGCGCGGCGCCAGCGGGCCGGCTGCTCGTCGTCTTCGATCACGGTCGGGCGGAAGCGGTCGTGGTCGATCTCGACCAGGGCGATCCGCCCGCTCGTATAACTGCCGAGGTCGATCGAAAGGCGGTGTGGGCGGAGCGTCACTTCCGGGTGGATAGTGTGGCCGTGCACCACGAAGACGCCGCCGGGATTGCGGTCGGCGTTCAGGAAATCGGCCCGGATCCATTGGTAGTGGGCGTGTTCGGGCTCGTGGGCGGGAGTCTGCTTCCAGCCCGGCACGGCGGCGGCCATCGCCGCGAAACTGTCGAACCAGGGCGGCAGGCCGGCGTGGACGAAGACGAGATCGCCGACCCGGTGATAGTCGTTCAGGCGGCCGAGGAAGGCGCAGCGCGCCGGGCCGACGACGGCCGCCAGGGAATGGAAATTCAGATCGTCGCGGATCTCGCGCAGGATGACGTGGCCGCCGTTCTGCATCCAATAGGGGGCGAAGCGGCCGGCCTTGACGGACCACCACATGAACCAGTCGTGATTGCCGGCCAGCGGGACGAGATCCAGGTCCCGCTCGGCCTCGATCAGCAGGTCGAGCACGCCGAGGCTGTCCGGCCCGCGGTCGATATAGTCGCCGAGCGTGACCAGCGCGCCACCGCCCCGCCGGCCCACGATGTCGAGGGCGCGGCGCAGCAAGGAGCTGACACCATGAATGTCGCCGACCACATGGCCCTTGAACGCCGCCGCGACCGGCAGGGCCTGCCAATCGTGCTCGGTTACCGTAACGCTCATCGCTCCTCGAACCGGGGTCGCCCGGACCTATTGTAGGCGGGCGGCGGGGTGCGGTCAGCCCGCGGCGGGCGCGGGGCCCCGTCCCGGCGACGCATGGCCATAGGCGCGGCGACCGCGGGATGGCATGCTCTGGCCGGCGCGGATTTCGGTGACGGGGGTCACCGACACGCGCTGGCGGCCGTCCCATTCTGGCCGTCCATGGGGGACGAGGACATGGCGGCAAAGCCGAGCCTGCCCGGCAAGAGCTGGGGATTGATGTTGTTTTCCTGCGCCACCGGGGCGGCCAAGATCGCGGCACCCGTCGGCCAGGCCGTGGCGACCTGGAAGGGCTGGCGCGCCCCGCCGGCGGACGACGGGCGCGCCGCCGGCCTCGCCCTGTTGCTCTCGATCTTCTGGGAAGAATCCCTGTTCAACAATATCGCGCAGACGGGATCCGGCACCGCGGTCGGCTTCGGCCAGGTCGAGCCCGCCGAAATGTACAAATTCGACGCCGCCAATGTGGACAGTGCGGATGCCGGCATGCGGGAAGCGGTCAAGTCGGCGCAGATGAACGGCTATCTGGTCTACAACCTGCCGAAGCGGGTGAAGAACGGCAATCAGACCATCCTGCAGGGCCGGCTGACCGATTTCGACGCCGCGATCGTCTCGGCCGCGGCGCTCCGCCATGTCTACGAGGTGAAGGGGCGGCGGGCGCAGACGGCGCTCGAAGCCTATGCCGGCATCGGCTTCACCGGCGGCCAGGTGCCGGCCCATCTGGCCACGGATGCCGACCGCCGGGCGATCATCGACGGCTGGCTCGCCTGCGCCAAGGATCTCTACGAGCAGGGCCTGACCGACGAGAAGGCGAGCCCGGACGCGGTCATGGGCGCACTGAACAAGGCCCGCGCCTTCAACGACGTGCTCCGCGCCAGCTACCGGCCGATCCTGTTCCCGGGGCGCTGATCACTTGGATTCGAGGATGTGGCGGCCGTCCCAGTCTTCCGGCGGCGGCTCCAGCCGGTAGACCATGGCGCGGGAGAGATAGAGGGCGGCCACCGGGTCGTCGCCCGAAAGGGCGGCGAAGGCGGTTTCGGCCGCTGCGAAATCCCGGGCCAGATAGCGTTCCAGGGCGGCCTCGAAGGCGTCGAGGGCGGCGATCCGCTCGGCCGGGACGTCGCCCCGCCGGCCGATCAGTTCGAAGATCGGCACCGGCAGGGACTTGCCCTTGACCACCAGGCGGTCGAGCGGGCGGAGCACGAAATCGGGGCCGAGGGCCTCGGCCGTCGGGCCGGACAGGATCACCCGGGTGCCATAGTGGTTGTTGGCGCTCTCGAGGCGGGAGGCCAGGTTCACCACGTCGCCGGTCACCGTGTAGTTGAGCCTTGTTTCGGAGCCCATGTTGCCCACGACCGCTTCGCCCGAGGCGATGCCGATCCTCGTGCCCAGCGGCTTCAGGCCGAATTCCGGCACCACCACCTGGGCGTTGAAGGCGTCGAGTGCCTCCTGGGCATCCAGTGCCGCCTCGGCCGCCAAGCGCTCGGCGTCGGCATGGGCGAGGGGGGCGCCCCAGATCGCCATCACGGCATCGCCGATGAATTTGTCGACATAGCCGTCCCGGGCTTCGATCGCCCGGGTCAGCACGGTCAGATATTGGTTCATCACGGCGACGAAACGCTCGGGATCGCCGGCCAGGCGCTCGCCCAGGCTGGTGAAGCCGACCATGTCGGAGAAGAAGACGGTGACCCGCCGCCGCTCGCCGCCGAGGCGGAGCGCGCCGGCGTCCTCGGCCAGGCGATCGACCAGGGCGGGGGCCAGATAGTGGCGGAAGGCGTGATGGATGCGCCGCCGCCCGCCGTCCTCGACCACGAAGCGATAGGCATAGAGGGCGGCGAAGACGACGAGGGCCCCGACGCCCAGCGGCACGATCGGCACCACCAGGCCATAGTGGAAGGCCACGACCGCGGCGGCGAAAAGCAGGGCCATAGCGCCGAGCCCGACCCCGGCCCCTCCCGCCGGTCGCAGCAGGAAGAAGGCGAGGCCGAGGGTGAGAAACCAGGCGATGGCGAAGGGCACTTCCGCCACCATCGGCATCTGGGTGAGCCAGGCCTGATGGGTGATCGTGTTGATCGCCGCGGCGTGGATCAGCACGCCGGGCATGGACGAGCGGCTGCCCAGCGGGCGGTAGCGTTCGGGGTCGGCCGCCACCCTGCAGCGGGGCGGGTCGCGGCTGGCGTCGCCCTCGGTCAGGGCCAGGCGCTTGGCGCCGCGGAAACGGTCCTCGATGTCCAGGGTCTCGCCGACCAGGACGATCTTGCCCTTGAAGGCGCGGGCCAGATAGTCGGCGTCGCCGGCCTGGAGGCAGGCGGCGATGTCGGCCAGGCTGTAGGTCGGGACGTCGCCCGGCCCGGTGTTGAAATTGATCAGGAAATCCTCGTCCGGCACCGGCTTGCCGGCGCGCGCCGCCAGTTCCGCCCCGAAGGAGGGCACGCTGCCGCCGCCGTCGAGGGCGTAGCGGGCGACATAGGCCCTGACCACATCGTCCGGATCGAAGCGGAGGTTGAGAAGGCGGATGTTGCCGTCGCCCCGGACCGCGATCTGCTGGGCCGGATGGGGCCGCAGCACCTCGCGGGAGAGGCGGGCCTCGCCCAGCACCACCTTGCCCTGGTCGGCGGCGCGGCGAAGGCTGATCAGGAAGGGCTTGTCGCGGCCGGAGAGCAGGTCGGGCCGGTCCAGCGTGACAGGGAAGACCACGTCGAAGCCGACCGCGACGGCCCCCGCCGCCACGGCGCCGTCCAGCACCTTGGCCAGTTCGGGCGTCCAGGCGACCTTGGGCGTGCCGGCGAAGGGTTCGACGTGATAGGTCTGCTCGTCGATCGCGATCAGCACGACGTCCGATTGCTCGGGCGCGAACAGCGGCCCGAACAGGGCGTGGCGGGCCGGGATCAGGAAATCGATGCCGAGCCGGCACAGGAAATCATGCGGTCCCGAGACGACGATGCCGGTCAGCAGCAGCGCCAGCGCCGCGGAGAGGCCGATGCGCCGGCCCCACAGCCGGCGCTGGCGGTTCTGCCCGTCAGGGCTTGGCAACCGGCACCAGGCGATTGGCCAGGGTATCGGGCTCGCTCAGGCTCGGGTCGATCGAGAAGCGCGCGACGCCGATCACGGCGCCGCCGGAGCGGACTTCGACCCGATAGGGCACATTGGCGGTCAGGCGCGGGGCACTGGCCGGATATTCGATGTGGCCGTCCTGGCCCTCGCCGCTCCAGACGAGCTGGGCCGGCACCCGGCCGACATTGTAGATGCGCACTTCGCCGGCACCGCCCGCCAGCCAGCGGAAGGCCGGCTCGCTCGAACGGATGACGCGGTCCTGGTCCTCGTCGCCGCCGAGGCCTTCGGCGCCGCGCACGGCGACCGCCCCCGCCTCGGTCGCATCGGCGCCGATCTGGGCCGATGCGGTCTGGCAATTAGGGGCGACGGTGGCCTTCACCGTGCCGCCCTCGGCGACCGCGCCAGTGGTGTCGAAGCGGACCTTGCCGCCGGTGATCGTCTCGCTCCGGCAGCCGGAGAGATAGGAGACGGTCAGCTTGCCGTCGGCGCCGAGATCGACGCTCTGTCCGGCAAAGACGAAATCCATGAAGGAGAGGCCGCTCGACGGTGCCGAAACGTCCTCGACCACGGCGATCGCATTGGTGCCCAGATGCGCCAGCGGCGCCTGGGCATGGGCGACACGGAGCGCCGCCCCCGAGACCGCGAGTGCGACCACCAGACCGGTCCCGATGGCCAGGACCTTGCGATAGCTCAGCGGCGACTGCCGACCGACCGTTTTCATATCTCCCACCCGTTCACAGTGTGCCGCGGGCCTTGCCGGCGGCGACATGAGTGGACGATAGGACGCCCTGCGATGCAAGGCTGTGATCGCGATCACCCCCTGACGAGGGGGGGCGCCAAACCGGCATAGCGCGGGTCGTAGGACGGCCCGTCGTGACCCGGCGCCTGGTCGGTGAAGGCGGCGAAAGTCTCCTCGATCACGGCGCGGTCGAGATCGCGGGTGATGAAGACGATGCGGCTCGTCCGGTCTTCATCCGGCCAGGCGGGCAGTTCGACCGCCGGGTGGAACAGGTGCTGCACGCCGTGAATGGCGACCGGCCGCTCGTGCCCCGCCAGATTCACGATGCCCTTGATGCGCAGCAGGTTCGGCCCGCGGAAGCTGGTCAGCACATTGAGCCAGGATTCGAAGGCGAAGGGATCGATCGGCCTGTCGATCGTGAAGCAGAAGGCCGCGATCCGGGCGTCGTGGCGGTTCGGGTCGTGGTGGTCGTGATGATCGTGGTCATGGTGGTGGCCGTGATCATGCTCGGCATAGGCTTCGGCCTTCAGCCAGCGGGCTACGTCGACCGACTTGGTCGCGGCGTCATAGAGGCCGACGTCGAGCACCAGGGCGGGGTCGAGGGCGCCCTGTTCGACCACGATCACCGGCGCCGCCGGGTTCAGCGCCGCGAGCCGGGCCTTCAGGGCGTCCACCGTCGCCGCGTCGGCGAGGTCGGTCTTGGTCAGCAGCAGGCGGTCGGCCACGGCGGCCTGTTTCACCGCTTCCTCGTGCTCGTCCAGCGTGGCGGCGCCGTTCACGGCGTCGACGGTGGCGATCACGCCGTCCAGGCGATAGCGCGCGGCGACCAGGGGATCGGCCATCAGCGTGTGGATGATCGGGGCGGGATCGGCCAGGCCCGTGGTTTCGATCACCACCCGGTCGAATTCCGGCACTTCGCCGCGAACCCGTTGCAGGAACAGCCGGCGCAGCGCGTCGATCAGGTCGCCCTTCACGGTGCAGCACAGGCAGCCCGACTTGAGCAGGACCATCTCGTCCTTGGCCGATTCGACGAGCTGGTGGTCGAGGCCGATCTCGCCGAATTCGTTGATGATCACGGCGGTGCGCGCCATGCCGGGATGGCGCAGCAAGCCGTTCAGCACGGTGGTCTTGCCGCTGCCGAGGAAACCGGTCAGCAGGGTGACCGGAAGCCCGGCCGCGGTATCGGAAAGGTCGCTCATGGCGATGTTATAATATCACATCGCCATGAGGGGCAAGGCTCAGCCGACGCGGGTCTGCAGCCGCTCGATCAGCAGGGGCCAGCGGCGCAGCGAGATGAAATGGGCCAGGATCGCGGTCATCAGGCCGCGCTTGTGCCAGTCGAGGATGGTCTCGTCCGGCAGGGCGCGGAACTTCTCTTCGTTCACGACCTGGAAGCCGCCCATGGTGTAGCGGCGGCCCTTGCGGTCGGCCAGATCGACATTGCGCGGCAACAGGAGGTCGCGCGCCGCCAGTTCCTCGCCGAAGGAACGGGTGGCGAGGAGCTGCTTCTGGAAGGCTTCGCAGAAGGCCAGCGTCGCCTTGGCGAAGCTGCTGGCCTCGCCCTTTTCGAACAGGGGCTGACCCTCGTTGCCGCCCTCGACCACATTGGGGGCGGCGCGGTCGACGCAGAGGGTCAGGCGGTCCTCGTTCGGCACTTCGAGGAAGATGAAGGGATAACGCCGCACATAGGCCGGGATCGGGAAACCGGGGATCCAACGGCCCTTGAGATCGAGGAACAGGTTCTCGTTGTCGCGCAGGCCCACCACGGCGACCGCCGAGGGCTGCGGCCCCTGGGTGAAGACGATCGGATAGGCGCCGGCGCAATCGAGGAATTCCTCCGCCACGATCGGGATCGAATTGGCCTTGGCGGCGAACTTCAGGTGCTCGGCCGGCTTTACCCGCAGGTTCGCATGGGCGGAGACGGTCAGGATCTCGGGCTTGCTGTAGAAGAGGGGCAGGGCGGGGGCCGGGGCCGGCTGAATCGGTTCGCTCACGTTTCTTCTCACGGCTGGCGCGGGCGCGGGGCCCGTCAGGACGGCGGCCACTATAGGTGCTGCAACCGCCCCGCCAAGATCAATCTTCGCCCAGTTCCGGGTGGCTGCGGGCGAGATCGCGGCGGATCATCGCCACATTCTTCGTATTCACGCGGTAGAGCACGTCGGCATAGTCGCCGATGATCGGCAGGATACCGATCAGGAAGTCGATGCCGATGTTGAGGCAGCCGCGGGCGACGGTGCCCCGGCTCGCCCCCATGCGCGCGCCCTCGATCACGACGCCGAGGGCGATCAGGGCGCAGACGAGGTCGCCGCCCGCCGGCAAGAGGCCGATCAAGCCGTCGAGGCCGACCGGCTTCTTCACGATGGGCAGGGTCCAGCGCGACTCCATCAGTTCCGCCACCCGCTCCAGCCGGCGCAGGCGGCGGGCGAGGTCAGCGGCCATGCTCGGCCTCCTCGCCCTTGGCGGGCGAGCCGACCACCCAGCCGGTGGGCAGGGCGGCGGGCGCTTCCGCCTTGCGGAACCAGGACAGGGCGATCGAGCCGAAGACCAGGGCGGCGGTCGCGATCAGGGCATATTCGGTCGGGATGGTCTTGCCTCCGAAATAACCGTTCACCAGCATCTTGACGCCGACCAGCACGAGAATCAGGGCCAGCGCATATTTCAGATAGTGGAAGCGGTGGATGACACCGGCGAGCACGAAATAGAGCGCGCGCAGGCCCAGGATGGCGAAGACATTGGCGGTGAAGACGATGAAGGGATCCTGCGAGACCGCCAGGATGGCCGGAATCGAATCGACCGCGAAGACGAGGTCGGAGGCTTCGATCACCACGAGGGCCAGGAACAGCGGGGTCGCGAAGAGGACGCCGTTCCGGCGCAGGAAGAAGCGCTCGCCCTCGTAGGTTTCGGTCACGCGGAGGCGCCGGCGCAGGAAGCCGATGATCCGGTTGTTGGCGAGATCGGGCTCGGCATCGGCGGCGAGCAGCATCTTGATGCCGGTGACGATCAGGAAGCCGCCGAACAGATAGACCAGCCAATGGAATTCGGCGATCAGGCCGACGCCCGCGAAGATCAGCACCGCCCGCATCGCAAGCGCGCCCAGCACGCCCCAGAGCAGGACCCGGTGCTGCAACTCGGCCGGCACGGCGAAATGGCCGAAGATCAGGACGAAGACGAAGATATTGTCGATCGACAGGCTCTTCTCGATCAGGAAGCCGGTGACGAAGGCCCAGCCGTCTTCCGCGCTCCGGAAGTGGAACACGCCGGCCGCGAAGACCATGGCGAGGGCGATATAGGCGGCACTGCTCCAGGCCGCCTGTGCAATGCTGACGGCCTTGGCCTTGCGGTGCAGGACACCGAGGTCGAGGGCGATCAGGCCCAGCACGAAGGCGACGAATGCGGCCCAGACCCAGGGAGAAGTAGCCATTGCGGCCCCTCCAAATGACGCGGCGGCGGAACACCGTCCGACAGGTGGAAGAGTCCGACATCGCAGGCGATCGCTCGCCTGCCAGAGGGGCCCGGACCCCGAAACAAGGCACAAATGGGGCGCCCGTGCTGCATTGCAAGGGGGTGGCGGCGATTGTCAGGGGCGGGGCACTCTTTTAGTCTTCGGGCCGTGTCCATCCGATCCCGCCGCGCCCGACTCGCCGCCCTCCTGCTCGCCCTCGCGGCGGCAGCCTGCAGCTTGCTCTCGGACGAGGGGGCGGTCTGGCAGGGCACGAGGATCTATGTGCCCTGGTCCGCCTCGGCCGACGGCAAGCCGATCGAGGCGACGGTGGCGGAACTGGTCCAGCGCGGCCAGGACGAGGACGACCCCCTGGCCGGCCTGCTGGTCGAGGGGGCGAGGCTGCCGGTCGTCGTCTTCCTGCACGGCTGCTCGGGCGAGATGGCGGGAATCCCGGAAGAATTCGAGAAGCGCGGCTTCGTCGTGCTGGCGCCTTGGTCCTTCGCCCGGACCGGCCGGCCGCAGAGCTGCGGCGACGTCGGGCCGGAGACATTGGCCTGGCGGCTCGACGAGGCGCGCTGGACGGTCGCCCGCCTGGCCGGCCTGCCTTGGGTCGATCCCCATGGCATCGCCGTCGTCGGCGCGTCGGAAGGCGGGCTCGCGGTCGCCCAATATGCCGATGCGCCGCCTGTCGTCGCCGCCTTCGTCATCATGGGCTGGACCTGCACGGACCGGAACAACATCGATTTCAACGGCGTCCGCGTGCCGGGGGACCGCGCCGTCTATGCCGTGATCGGCGCCCGGGACCCCCTGGTCGCCTCGCCCCGCCTGGGGGGCGACTGCACCCGCTCGCTCGCCGGCCGCGCCCATGCCGAGAGCCGGGTGATCGACGGGCTCGCCCATGCCGTGCCCGACAAGCCGGTGTTCGACGACATCGCCGCCTTCATCGAGGCCGCCCGCCGCCGTTCCTGAAAAACGATTTCCGGCAGGGCTTGCATCCGGCGCATCTTTGATATTAAGAATGCGTCGCAGGTACAGATGGGGCCGGCCCTGTCGGAACGGAGGCATCGGATGAGCGAGAACAGGTGGGCGGCCGCGTTGGTGGCTGGCATCATGACGGCCGGGATGGCGGCCGGGGCCGCGGCGGCGACGACCAAGGAAGCGGTGCTGAAGACCTATGCCGACATCGCCGAGGCCACCTTCGGCGACGCCGCCACGGCCGCCAAGGCGCTGGACGCTGCCGTCGCCAAGCTGATCGCCGCGCCTTCGGCCGAGACTCTGGCCGCCGCCCGCGCCGCCTGGATCGCCGCCCGTCCGCCCTATCTGCAGAGCGAAGTGTTCCGCTTCGGCAATGCGATCGTCGACGGCTGGGAAGGCAAGGTGAACGCCTGGCCGCTGGACGAAGGCCTGATCGACTATGTCGCCGAGAACTACGGCACCGAGTCGGACGAGAATCCCTTCTATGCTGCCGACGTGATCGCCAATACCCGGCTCAAGGCCGGCGGCGAGACCATCGACGCCACCAAGATCGACGCCGAACTCCTGGAAAAGCTGCAGGAAGTCGGCGGGGTCGAGGCCAATGTGGCGACCGGCTACCACGCGGTCGAATTCCTGCTCTGGGGCCAGGACTTGAACGGCACCGGCCCCGGCGCGGGCGACCGGCCCTTCACCGACTATGTCCAGGGTTCGGGCTGCACCCACGGCAACTGCGACCGCCGCGCCGCCTATCTGAAGGCCGCGACCGATCTTCTGCTCTCCGACCTCTCCTGGATGGCGGAACAGTGGAAGCCGGGCGGCGAGGCGCGCAAGGAACTCGACGCCAAGGGGGCGGACGGCGGCATCGTCACCATCCTGACCGGCCTCGGCTCGCTCTCCTACGGCGAGCTGGCGGGCGAGCGGACCAAGCTCGGCCTGCTGCTCCACGACCCGGAGGAGGAGCAGGACTGCTTCTCCGACAACACCCACAATTCGCACTACAACGACGTGATCGGCATGGCCAATGTCTATGGCGGCAGCTACACCCGCCTGGACGGCAAGAAGGTCAGCGGCCCCTCGCTGGCCGACCTGGTGGCCGAAGCCGACCCCAAGCTGTCGGACGAAGTGAAGGCCAAGCTGGCGGCGACCGTGGTCGCGGCGACCGCGATCAAGCAGCGCGCCAAGACCAAGGAGCATTACGACCAGATGATTGCGGCCGGCAATGCCGAGGGCAATGCGGTGATCCAGAAGCTGGTCGACACGCTGACCGATCAGACCCGCTCCTTCGAACGCATCATCGCCGCGCTGAAGCTGGCGCCGGTGAAGTTCGAGGGGTCGGACAGCCTCGACAATCCCTCGGCCGTGGCGCAGTGACATCGTGACCGGTGCCGTCGCGCGCCGCGGCGGCGTCGCGGCCCTGCTGCTGGCCTTGGGCACGGGCGTGGCGATGGGGCCGGCCGGCGCCGGGACGGAGCCACCCGACGCTTCCGGCGGGGCGGCGACCTCCTACGAGGCGCCGGACCAGGACGCCTTCGGCCACCCGTCCGCCAATATGGGGGAGGAGGGCAAGCTCGACTTCCTGCTGGGCAACGCGTTGTTCAGCAAGCTCTGGGCCTCCGCCCCGTCCTCGACCACGGCGTCGGACGGGCTCGGCCCGCTCTACAACGCCCGCTCCTGTCGGAGCTGCCACCTGAACGACGGGCCGGGGCGCGTGCCGGGGCCGGACGAGATCGCGGTCTCGCTCTTCCTTCGCTTGTCGGTGCCGCCTCATACGGCGGAAGAACGCGCCACGCTGGACTCGGGCGCGGTTTCGGACCTGCCGGAGCCGACCTACGGCCTGCAGCTCCAGAACCGCGCCATCCGCGGCTTCGACGGCGAAGGACGGATGACCGTCGCCTATGACGAGGTCGCGGTAGCGTTGGCCGGTGGCGAGGTCGTGCACTTGCGCCGCCCGAGCTATGGCGTCGCCGATCTCGCCTTTGGGCCGATGGCGGCCGACGTCATGCTCTCGCCCCGCATCGCTTTGCCGATGGTCGGCCTCGGCCTGCTCGAGGCGATCCCGGAGGATCAGATCCTGGCCCATGCCGATCCCGACGACCGGGACGGCGACGGTATCCGTGGCGTAGCCAACCGGATCGGGCCGGAGCACCGCCTCGGCCGCTTCGGCTGGAAGGCGGGCCAGCCGGACGTGCCGGCGCAGACGGCGGCAGCCTTCGCCGGCGACATCGGCCTGTCGACCCCGCTGATCCCGGCTTCCCACGGCGATTGCACGGCGCGCCAGACCGCCTGCCGGGCCGCCCCGACCGGCGACGACCCGGCCGAAGGCGTCGAGGTGACGCGCCAGATGTTCGACCTCGTGGTCCATTACACCCGCAATCTCGCGGTGCCGGCGCGGCGCGGCATCGACCGGCCGGAGGTCACGCGGGGCGAGGCGGTCTTCGCCACGGCGGGCTGTGCCGCCTGCCATGTGCCGCGCTTCGTCACCGGGGCCAATGCCGCCGATCCGATCCTGGCCGGTCAGGTGATCCGGCCCTATACCGACCTTCTGCTGCACGACATG
>NZ_JBAZKR010000072.1:0-19316 GCF_041650655.1 Zavarzinia sp. | reverse complement strand
GGCCGCCCGAGATGACGATGCGGGCCGCAGTCAGTTCCGGACGCTCCGACTTCGAGAGCTCGGCGCCGACGAAGGACGACAGGCCCGGATCGCCGGCGGGGGAAACCGCCTCGATCGCCGCCGAACCGGTCATGCCGACCGCCGGGAAGGCGGTGGTGCGCACGGTGATGACCTTCTTGGCGTCGGCCGACTGCACGGTCGCGAGCGCGTTGCCGGCATAGATCGGGCGGACGAAGGTATCGGCCGAGACCACCTTCACGATCTCCGAGATCTGCGCCACGTCGAGCAGGGCGGCGACGCGCGGCGTCACATTCTTGCCCGAGGTGGTGGCGGGGGCGACGATATAGTCGTAGGCGCCGCTGAGCGAGACGATCAGCGCCGCCAGCGGTTCCGCCAGGCGGTTCGCGTAGACCGCGTCGTCGGCGGTCAGCACCTTGGCGACGCCGTCGATCTTGGCGGCTTCGGCCGCCACGGCGCCGACGCCGGCACCGGCGATCAGGAGGTGGATGTCGCCACCGATCGCCTTGGCGGCGGCAACGGCGTTCAGGGTCGCCGGCTTCAGGCCAGCAGCGTCATTTTCGGCAAGGACGAGAATCGCCATCTCAGATCACTCCCGCTTCGGTCTTCAGCTTGGCCACCAGGGTCGCGACGTCGGGCACTTTGATGCCGGCGCTGCGCTTCGGGGGCTCCTCGACCTTCAGGGTCTTCAGGCGGGGGGTGACGTCGACGCCGTAATCGGCCGGGGCCTTCTCGGCCAGCGGCTTCTTCTTCGCCTTCATGATATTGGGCAGCGAAGCATAGCGCGGCTCGTTCAGACGCAGGTCCGAGGTGACGATCGCGGGCAGCTTCAGGGTCAGGGTCTCGAGGCCGCCGTCGACTTCGCGGGTGACGTCGATCGAGCCGTCGCCGACCACGATCTTCGAAGCGAAGGTGGCCTGGCCCCAGCCCAGCAGGGCCGAGAGCATCTGGCCGGTCTGGTTCGAATCGTCGTCGATCGCCTGCTTGCCGACGATCACGATGCCCGGCTGCTCCTCGGCCACCACGGCCTTCAGCAGCTTGGCGACGGCGAGCGGCTGCACTTCCTCGTCGGTCTTGATCAGGATGCCGCGGTCGGCGCCCATGGCCAGCGCCGTGCGGATGGTTTCAGACGCCTGCGCCGGGCCGATCGAGACAACGACGACTTCGGTCGCCTTGCCGGCTTCCTTGAGGCGGATCGCTTCTTCGACCGAGATCTCGTCGAAGGGATTCATGGACATCTTGACGTTGGCGAGGTCGACACCGGTATTGTCCGCCTTGACGCGGATCTTCACGTTGTAGTCGACGACCCGCTTCACGGGCACCAGGACCTTCATGGGAAATTCGCTCCGCCCTGTTCTCGGGAACTGCTTGATCACCAGGGCCGACGGGCCCGAGGGTCAGCCGGGACGACAGGGCCCGCAACAGACCCAAGCCACCCTTTGCCGCGCCGCACCATAAGAAGCGGCACCGGATCTGTCAACGAAGCGAACCGTCGCGGCCGTCCCCCGGAGGCCCGAAGACCGCCGTGGCCCGCCATAGTGGCAGGGAATCCACGCTTGGCAAGCGGTGAAGGGTCGCGCCTCAACGGTTGGCGCCGGGCACCCAGAGGACGTCCGCCGCACCGCGGTCGTTCAGATGGCGGGCCAGCACGAAGAGATGGTCGGACAGCCGGTTGACGTAGCGGAGTGCGGCCATGTTGATCGCCTCCGCCTCGGCCAGAGCGCTGATCGCCCGCTCGGCCCTTCGTGCCACGGTGCGCGCCAGATGGGCGAAGGCCGCCGCCCGCTTGCCGCCCGGCAGGATGAAGGAGCGAAGCGGTGGAATTTCCGCATTCATCACGTCGATCTCGCCCTCGAGCCGGGTCACCTGGGCGTCGACGATGCGGAGCGCCCCCTCGATTCCCTCCGGCGTGGCGAGATCGGCGCCGAGGTCGAAGAGATCGTTCTGGATGCGCACCAGCATGGCGTCCACCTCGGCCAAGTCCGCCGTCTCCAGCCGGATCAGGCCGATCGTCGCATTGAGCTCGTCGACCTCGCCGTAGGCCGCGACACGGATCGCGTGCTTGGCCACCCGGCTGCCGTCCACGAGAGAGGTCAGGCCCTTGTCGCCGCCCCGCGTATAGATCCGGTCGAGCTTCACCATCTCAGCGCCCCGAGAGATAGAGCGCCAGCATCAGGAGGGCCAGCGCCACCGCCTGCACCAAGACCCGCATCTGCATCAGCTTGTTGGAAAAACGCCGGTCGGGCCCGCCCTTCACCAGGACGACGATGCCCATGCCCAGCACGACGAGCAGGGCGACCATGACGACGGGAATGACGAAGGAAAGAAGTCCGGACATGCCGCCGGTATAGCAGGGCGCCGGAGCGGGGGAAACGCCTAAGCGGGCAGCAGACCGATGCCGCGGCGCCGGGCGGCAGCGGCCAATGCCTTGTCCAGGGTCGCGAGCATCAGGCCGCGACCGAGCGCGAGGTGCAAATAGGCACCGTCGTAGGCGGTCAGCCCCTCCGCCCTGGCCAGGTCGGCGACGGCAAGACCGTCGCCCGGCCGATGCGGGTCGATCTCAATCGGCAGGCGCTCGATCAAGGACAGGCGCCGCAGGGCCTCCGCCCAGGCGATGCGGCCGCGCCGCTCCGCCTGGATCAGAACATTGCCCACTTCGAGATGCCACAGGGCCGGCACGACAGCGCCTTCATTGCAGACGCGGTCGAGGATCGCCTCCGTGGCCGGGGTCGCCTCGTCCTCGAAGCACCAGGTCATGGCGATCGAGCAATCGACCACCAGGCTCATCGACGCCCCTCGTCCCGCAGCGCCCGCCAGGAGAGATCGCCGAGGCTTGTGCCCCGGCGCAGGTCTCGCAAGGCTTCCGCCGCCTCGACCGCATCGCGCTTGACGGCCTGTTCGGCGCCGATCAGCCGGGCGATCGGCTTGCCATGGCGGGTGATGACGACTTCCTCGCCCGCCGCCACCCTTTCGAGCAGCGCCGACAGACGGGTCTTCGCCTCGAAGGCGCCGACGACGAGCATGGTCATCTCCCGGATCGAAATTCTGGTTGAAAATATAAACCAGAATTTTCCGGTTACAACGCCGCCAACTCCTCCACCGCCTGCTCCATCCGCGCGATGTCGGCCGGGTTGGACAGGCGATGGTCGGCGCCCTTGACCAGGGTCAGGGTGGCGTCGGCCGATTCGAGCCGGCCGAGCAGTTCGGCCGAGAGCGACCAGGGCACGTCGGCATCGCTGTCGCCATGGATCAGGCGGACCGGACAGCGGATGGCGACCGGCCGGTCCAGAATCAGGTGATTGCGCCCCTCCTCGATCAGGCTGCGGGTGATCTGGTAGCCGTCGGGGTCGTAGGCCGAGGGATCGGTGACGAAGCCGTCGCGCGCCAGGGCCTCGCGCTGGGCCTGGGTCAGGCGTGTCTCGATCAGGCGGTGGGTGAAGTCCGGGGCGGCGGCGAGCGTGATCAACCCGGCCACCCGTTCCGGCCGGGCGACGGTCAGCAGGTTGGCGATCCAGCCGCCCATGGAGGAGCCGACGACGACCTGCGGCCCCTGCGTCACCTGGTCGAGGACCGCCAGCGCATCGTCCCGCCAGCGGCCGATGGTGCCGTCAGTGAATTTGCCGCTGGAGGCACCGTGGCCGAAATAGTCGAAGCGGGTGAAGCTGCGACCGGTCCTGCGGCAAAACTCATCGAGCGCCGTCGCCTTGGTGCCCGTCATGTCGGATTTGAACCCGCCGAGGAAGAGGACGCCGGGTGATTTCCCCGCCGCGGTGTGATAGGCGATCCAGTGATCGTCGCCACGCCCGAGTTTCCGGGGTGCGGCGGCGGTGAAAGGGGCGTCGGCGTCATTCATGAGCGATACATATACCGGCATCGAGGATGATGCCATGGCGGGCGAAGTGCCCCTGGGAAGGCTGCCCCGGGTGTTGCAGGTGCTGCCCGCATTGGGCGCCGGCGGCGTGGAACGGACGGCGGTCGATGTCGCGGCCGGGCTGGTCGCGGCCGGTGTCGATGCTTTCGTGACTTCCGAGGGCGGCCGCCTGGTGCATGACGTCGAACGGGCGGGCGCCAGCCACATCGTCCTGCCGCTGGCGACCAAAAACCCCTTCCGCATGCGCCGCAACGTGCGCCGCCTGCGCGAGGTGATCTGCAAACACGGCATCGAGCTGGTCCACGCCCGCTCGCGCGCGCCGGCCTGGAGCGCGCTGGCCGCCGCAAGGGCCGAGGGCCTGCCCTTCGTCACCACCTATGCCGGCACCTACAACGAGAATTTCCCGGGCAAGCGGCGCTACAACGCCATCATGGCGGCGGGCGACGCGGTGATCGCCAATTCGCACTTCATCGAACAGCACGTCCGCGAGCGCTATCCCGACGCGGCCGGCCGGTTGGTCACCATTCCGCGCGGCATCGACCTCCACGTCTTCGATCCCCATAACGTGAGCCAGGAACGGGTGATCGCCGTCGCCAAGGCCTGGCGCCTGCCCGACGGCCCGCCGGTGATCCTGATGCCCGGGCGCCTGACCCGCTGGAAGGGCCAGGGCTTCCTGGTCGATGCGCTGGCCCGGATGTCGCGGCGCGACTTCGTCTGCTTCATCGTGGGCGACGAGCAGGGCCGCAACAAATACCGGACCGAGCTCGAAGAGAAGATCAGCACGGCCGGCCTCGGCGGCATCGTGCGCATCGTCGGCCACTGCCGGGACATGGCGGCGGCCTATATGCTGGCCGACGTCGTGGTGGCGCCGTCGCTCGAACCCGAAGCCTTCGGGCGCATCCCGGTCGAGGCCCAGGCCATGGGCCGGCCCGTGGTGGCGACCGATCACGGCGGCTTCCGCGAGACCCTGATCCCGGGCGAGACCGGGCTTCTGGTGCCGCCGGGCGATGTCGCCGCCCTGGCCGCCGCGATCGAGGATGCGCTGCGCCTGGATGCCTCGGCGCGGGAGTCGCTGGCCCCCTATGCCCGCGCCCATGTCGCCGCCACCTGGACGGTGGAGCGCATGGTGGCGAGCACGCTCGACGTCTACCGCCGGCTGATGGCCGGGCGCTAGTTGCCGGCAAACACAGGTTTGCGCTTTTCCGCGAAAGCCTTCAGCCCTTCCTGGTGATCGGCCGAAGCCCAGCAGGCGGCGATGCGCCCGGCCGCGGCCTGCTTGTCCAGGTGGCCGCGGGCGATGCCGTTCAGGGTCTGCTTCATGCCCTGCACCGCCAGGGGGGCGAGGCCCAGGATGCGCTCGGCCAGGGTCTCGACCTCGGTCTCCAGCGCCTCGCGCGGCACGATCTTGTCGAGGAAGCCGATCTCGACGAGCTGCGGGCCGACGAATTCCTCGACCGAGAGCACCAGGCGCTTCGCCACGTTGAGGCCGAGGCGTTCGATCAGCCGGGTCAGGCCCAGCACGGGGTAATGAATGCCGAGGCGGGCCGGCGGCACGAACATCTTCATGCCCTCGACGCCGATCCGGAAATCGGCCACCAGGGCGATCTCGACGGCGCCACCGAAGATGCCGCCGTTCAGGGCCGCGATGACCGGGATCTTCAGATGCTCGAGCTTGTTCACCAGGGTCTCGAGCGCGCCTTCGCGCTGCTGCCCGCCGGCCAGATCGTTGATCGAGACGCCGGAGCAGAAGCTTTTCGCCGTACCGCCGGACAGGATCAGCAGGCGGACCTGGGGATCCGCCGCGATCTGGTCCAGATGGGCCCCGAAGCGCTCCAGATCGGCGCGTTCGAGGGCATTGTGCCGCTCCGGCCGGTTGAGCGTGATGGTGGCGCGGGCGCCTTCGATTTTCAGGAGAACGGTATCGGTCGTCATGGCCCGAACCCTAGCGAAGCCGACGCAGCGCAGCAACGCCATTGCAGGCTTGCGGCCGCCCCCCACATTGGCTATTAGAGGCGGCTCCAACTCCCAGGTCTGCCGGCGTAGCTCAGGGGTAGAGCAACTGATTCGTAATCAGTAGGCCCGCGGTTCAATTCCGCGCGCCGGCACCATCGCCAAATAATTGATTTAAAAGGGATTTCCCGCTTTCTCGGCGCCCGTTCGGGCGTGGACGGAACGAGAACGTTGGACTTTCGCTTCCTTTGCGTCTTCCCTGGCCGCCCTTGACTGGGCCCGGGAACGACCGGCAATGCTGGTTCATCCTGGACGAGGTCAATATCGACCTCTGGCCGACCGACCTTCGCCAACTGAAGGACCGTCCGGGAGAATTTCTATACGGCCGCCTGCGACCAGCGGAAAAAACGAAGGCTCGTGAACAGGCAGGCCTGATGAGCGCCCGGCCGAAACCGGGCGCCCAGTTCCTCAGCTATAGACGAATTCCGCACCGTCGAGGTCGATCGCGGGCAGGGTCTTGCGTTCCATCCAGTAATCCTGGGTGTGCTGCCATTCCGGCTTGTCGCCGCGCTTGGGCAGGAGGTGCATGGAGCGCATCAGATAGCCCGGGTTGAAATTATTCGGGTCCATCCAGGGCAGCAGCGGCATGTCCTTGTCTTCGGGGCGGAGTTTCACCTCGACCCGCTGCACGCCCTTTTCCTTCATGTGCTTGAGCAGGCGGCAGACGAAATCGCCGATCATGTCCGCCCGAAGCGTCCAACTCGCGCGGAAATAGCCGAAGATCCAGACCAGGTTGGGCAGGCCGGTGAACATCATGCCGCGGTAGGTCACCGTCTTCGAGAAGTCGAGCGGCTGGCCGTCCACGCTGAACTGGATGTCGCCGAGGACGGAGAGGTCGAAGCCGGTCGCGGTCACGATGATGTCGGCGTCGAGCTGCTTGCCGGACTTGGTGAGCACGCCGGTCTCGTTGAAAGTCTCGATCTCGTCGGTCACCACATTGGCCTTGCCCGCCTTGATGCCCTGGAACAGGTCGCCGTCCGGCACGAAGGCGACGCGCTGCTGCCACGGCCGGTACTTCGGGGTGAAATTGGCCTTCACCTCTTCGTCGCCGAGATAGGCGCGAACCCCGTTCAGCAGGAATTCCTTGGCCACTTCCGGCTGCTCGATGCAGACCTGTGTCAGTTCCGCCTGGTCCTTCAGGATCTTGCGCCGCGTGATCTCGTGCACCCAGGCGTCGTCGACCTCGAGGCCGCGCAGCAGTTCGGCCATGTCGTTGATGTTCTGGGCCGGCACGAAATAGGTCGGCGAGCGCTGCAACAGGGTGACATGCTTGGTCTGCCCCGCGATCGCCGGCACCAGGGTCGCCGCGGTGGCGCCCGAGCCGATCACCAGGACGGTCTTGTCCTTGTAGTCGAGATTCTCGGGCCAGGTCTGGGGATGCACGATGGTGCCCTTGTAGCGGTCCATCCCCGGCCAGGTCGGCGTGTAACCCTTGTCGTGGCGATAGTAGCCCTGGCACATCCAGAGGAAGGGCGTCTCGATCTGGAAGCTCTCGCCGCTCGCCAGATTGGCGACGTCGAGAGTCCAGCGGTTCCGCTCGCTCGACCAGGAAGCCTTGGTGATCTTGTGGCGATAGCGGATGTGCTGGTCGATGCCGTTCTCTTCGATCACCTCGCCCATATATTTCAGGATCTCTTCCGCGGTCGCGATGGGTGCCCCTTTCCAGGGCTTGAAGCGATAGCCGAAGGTGAAGAGATCACTGTCCGAGCGGATGCCGGGATAGCGGTGGGTGAGCCAGGTGCCGCCGAAACTCTCCAGCGTGTCCAGGATCACATAGCGGGTGCCCGGGCATTGGGTCTGCAGGTGATAGGCGCCGCCCACCCCCGAAATGCCCGCGCCCACGATCACCACGTCGAATTGTTCAGCCGGCGCGGTCTCCGTCTCGACCACGCGCGCCTGTGCTGCCGTCGCCATATCCTGGCCCTCCCGAATGTCTCCTCGTAGCGCCTAAAAGTTGACGCCTGCGTCATTTTTGACCGAGGTTCGAGCGGCAAACACTGATCTGGATCAATTCACCGCGTCGGCAATCCCGGTTTCGCTGCCTTCGGGAACGTCGCGCCAGACCTTGTCGTCGAGCGGGGCGATGGTGGGCGCCCGGCCGAGGGCGAAGCTCTGCTCCCGCACGATCAGGCGGTAAGCCTTGTCGAGGTCGAGGGCGCGGCGGGGCGAGGGATCGGTGAGCGGGCCAAGCCGGGTGGCGAGGCCGGCCAGCGCCGCCGGATCGGCCACGCCGCCGGGGAAGAAGCGGGCCAGCGCCTCCTCGTTGGCGCGGAATTCGTCGGCGCCGTGGTTCCTGGCGAGATAGGTCGCATATTCGCCGCCGCCGTCCGGCCGCGGCGGGTCCGGCTGGTCGCCCAGGGCATAGGCGGCGCTCCAGTGGAACCAGCCGCCGGCCGGTGCGCCCAACTTGCGGGGATAGGAGAAGATCGTGTCCGCCGTGCGCCCGACGCCGGCGTGACAGCCGGCACAGGCCAGGCTCTCCTCGTAGGTCTGGGGCCGCAGGAAGCCGGCCGCATCTTCGATGAAACCCTGGTAGCGCCAGCCGGTGCCGGTGGCGATGCCGGATTCGACGTCGCCCGCGAAATGTTCAGGCTCTTCCGGATTGTCGTGCTCTTCCCGGAGGTCGTTCATCGCCTGGTCGAGCAGGGAATGATAGGTCCGCCAGCCGAGCTTGCGGGCATAGCGGAGTTCCTTGACCCGCGCCGCGGCGCCGACCCGGCCTTCGGCGTCGACATCGAGATAACGCAGGCTATGGACGAATTCCGTGCCTTCGGGGAACAGGCCGGCGGCCAGATGGACCTCGCCCGCCGCGAGCAGGTCCCGGGCCTTGCCGACATAGGACATGGTGACGCCGTTCCGCGGGTCGAAGGCGAAGGCGATCCGGCTCGCACGACCGAGCGTGCCGTCGCGGTCGAGATCGACGCCGAGCGCCGCCTCGTCGACCGGCGCGATGGCGATATCGGCGCGTTTCACCAGGGCTTCGACGACGGCGAGGTTGACGGCATAGACGGTCCAATCCGCCGTGCCGTCGGCACGCTGGCGGAAGGCATCCGACAGGCGGATGAAGACGTCGTCGGCCGAGCCGTTCGAGGGCAGGAAGGCGCCCGGCAGCGGCAGGTAGCCATAGGCGCGCCAGCCGTTTCGCGTGCCGTCCGGCAGGCGGTCGTAACCTTCGGCGTCGACGTCGAAATAGATGTCCGGGACATAGCCGGACCAGGCGCCGTCACCATTGATGTCCCAGCCGGCGGGCGGATGGGACAGGCGCGCGGCCAGTTCCGGCCGGCCCTGGCCGTCGTGGTAATTGTCGGCCCGGACATAGGCCAGGATCTCGTCGTCCGCCACCGCGGCGACGGCCGCCCGGCGGTCGACGAAGAGATTGGACCAGGCGTTGTGCAGCGCCGGTTCCGGGAAATCATAGGCGGTCTGCAGGGCACCATCGTCGATATAGTTGGGGGCCGCCGACGACAGGTGGCAGACGTAGCAGGGATTGTGGACCTGCCCATCCGTCTTGGTCTTCGTGTAGCACTGGGGCGGGATGAAGGCGAAGGGATTGGCGGCAACGCGCGAGCGCAGGTCCTGCGCCTCGCCCGGCGGCGTGGCCGCGAGGCCGACGGCGGCCGCGATCATCGCGGCCGCCGCGGCGGATGCGGCGTAGGGCAGCCGCCGCATCGTCTCAGTCCAGCTTCGGGAAGGGACCGATGTAGCCCAGATAGGCCTTGGCATCGGCCGGCTGGCGGAGCTGCTTCTCGTCCGACTCGCCGTAGGGGTGCTGCACCACGCTCATCAGATAGCCGTGGCCGCCGACGTTCGGATAGACGTAGACCGAGGTGGTTTCCGAGCCGTAGGGCGTCGTTTCGATCCGGGTCAGCTTCTTCGTGGCGAGGTCGAGCGACCAGACCGCGTCGTTCTGGTGTCCGGCCTCGGTGTCTTCGCCGATGATCAGGGTGTTGCGCCCCGGGACATAGGAGATGTTGTCCGGATTGGCGAGACCATCTATGTCACAGGCGTTGCCGGCGAAGGGGCTGTCGTCGCCGTATTTCGCGGGCTTGCCGGTGATCAGGCCCTTCATGTCGGTGGCCACGAACTTGTCGTCGAGGCTCAGCTCGTAGACGCCGCCGCACAGGTTGTAGGGCACCTTGATGTGATTGGCCGAGGGCACGTCGAAGGCCGTGCTGGGCTTGCCGTTCTTCATGCTGTCTTCCATGCCGCGGCTGATCTCGGAGATCGCGACATAGAGCTTGTGATGGTCGGGATCGTAGGTGATGCCCTCTTCCTTGCGGATTTCGGTGGTCGCACCCTTGATCGCCGCGAAGCGGCGGGTTTCGAGGCGGGATGCCGCCAGTTCCATGCCGGGCTTCAGCTTCAGGCATTCCTCGACCGCGTTGGCGGCGGAGGCCGTGAAGCCCTCGGGGCAGGTGCCTTCCTTGGAGATTTCCGCGCGCTCGAAGATATCCGAGAATTTCAGGCCCTTGTCGATCAGGGCCTTCACCTCGGCCGAGCCGGCATGGCCGAGGTCGATCCAGCCGAGCTTGGCGGCGCCGCCGTTCTCGGCACTGGTCTGGTGCCACTGCATGGCATAGAGGGTGCCGGCGTCGAGCTTGCCCGCCTCGTCGGCGACGAAGCGGAAGAGGCCGACGTTGGCGCCGTCGTCGGTCATATAGACCGTCTTCTTGTCCGGCATGACATAGCCGAGTTCGTGCGAGATGCGGCCCATGGCGTAATGCTTGACGCCCGTGCCCTTGCCGTCGTCGCCGACCGAGATTTCCGTGATGTAACCGTAGCGGTACGGATTGAACACGGCGCGGAAGCCGTCCATGGTCGGGTTCTTCGCCGGGTCCATGGCGTCATAGCCGAAATAGAGCGCCATCGGCTTCGGATAGGCGTCGAGCTTGGTGATATCGGTCGTCGTCTCGATCACTTCGGCGTCCGGCTCGTATTCCTCGGAGCCGAGGTGGCTGCCCCAGGGCGTGACCGAGCCGGCGCAGGGAACCCAGAGGCCGCCGTCGGCCGCGAAGGAAACCGGCGAGGTCTCGACCGCCTTCAGCTCGCCGTTCGGGCCGTCGGCCGCCAGTTCGGTGACATAGACCGCGGCCGGCCGGGTCTCGAATTGGGAGACCACATAGGTCTTGCCGCCCTGGGTGAGCAGCGAGGAGAAATCGATGTCGTTCGAGATCATCGGGGCGCCGTCGGCGCCGACGATCGGCTTGCCCGCCTGGTCCAGGACCTGGCCGAAGATGCCGCTGCCGATCTTGTCGCCCGAGCGCACCAGGGTGGTGAAGCCGATGGTGTATTTCTTGCCGTCGACCGTCACTTCGGAGGTGGCGCGGACCTCGCGCTTCTCCTTGTCCGTGGTCGGGGCCGACACGGGATCGAAGGAAAGGGGATCGGCGGCGAAGGCATGGCCGGCGGAAAGGGCGACGGCGGCCGTCGTGGCGAGCAGCACGAGTCGGGTCATGGCGGGGCTTCCTTGGCAATCGGGCGGCGGTTGCGGGGGCCGGCAGTCCGGCCGCGCGATCACCTTATAGGATCGCTCGGAAACAGATTTGTGACGTCGTGGCCGGCCGGCTTCGCGGGAGCGCCGCGATGAACCTGCAATATTGATGTCTCAAACATCAATAATCACCGTTGAAATCCGATTGCGGCGGGTCTAGGAATCAATGATCAGGACTCACGAGGGGTCATGATCACCGCTACCCAATTGCGTGCCGCACGCGCCCTGCTCGACATCGACCAGAAGGATCTGGCCGCGCTGGCGGGGCTTTCCCTGCCCACCATCCAGCGCATGGAGGCGAGCAACGGGGTGGTGCGCGGCAATGTCGATTCCCTGGTCAAACTGATCGACGCCCTGACCGCAGCGGGCGTCGAACTGATCGCCGACGAGGCGCCGAGTGCCGGCGGCGGGCGCGGCGTCCGCCTGCGCAGCACCGCCCGAGCGGCCGAGAGTGCGGGGAACTGACCATGGCGCCGACGCCGGTGATCCTGGAACTCTGGGCGGTCGCGGGCTTCCTCGCCCTCGCCCTTCTCGCCATCGCGCTGCACGGGCGGGACGGCGCGACGCGCATCGTCTATGGCGGCACCCTGGCGCTTTCCCTGGCGGCTACGGCCGTCGCCGGGCTGGCCCTGGGGGCCGCGGCCAGCGCCACCGTGCTGCCGGTCGGCCTGCCCTGGATCGGCGCCCATTTCCGCGTCGACGCGCTCTCCGCCTTCTTCCTTCTGGTGATCGACCTCGGGGGGGCCGCCGCCTCGCTCTATGCCCTCGGCTACGGAAGGCACGAGCACGAGCCGGGGCGCGTGCTGCCCTTCTTTCCCGCCTTCCTGGCCGGCATGAACCTCGTCCTGATGGCGGACGACGCCTTCGCCTTCCTGGTCGCCTGGGAATTCATGTCGCTGTCGTCCTGGGCGCTGGTGATGGCCCATCACGCCGAAGCCGGCAATGCGAGGGCCGGTTACATCTACATCCTGATGGCGAGTTTCGGCACCTTCGCCCTGCTGCTCGCCTTCGGCCTGCTGGCCGGGCCCGAGGGCCATTATGATTTCGCGACGATCCGGGCGACGGCGCCGGGGCCGGTGCTGGCCGGCGCCGTGCTCGGCCTCGCCCTGCTGGGCACCGGGTCGAAGGCCGGCCTGGTGCCGCTCCATGTCTGGCTGCCGCTCGCCCATCCCGCCGCCCCTTCCCATGTCTCCGCCCTGATGAGCGGGGTGATGACCAAGGTCGCGATCTACGGCTTCGTCCGCATCGTCTTCGACCTGCTCGGCCCCAGCATCTGGTGGTGGGGCGTGCCCGTGCTGGCGATCGGCGGCATCACGGCGACGGTCGGCGTGCTCTATGCCCTGATGCAGGACGATCTGAAGCGCATCCTGGCCTATTCGACGATCGAGAATATCGGCATCGTCTTCATCGCCCTCGGCCTCGCCCTGGCCTTCCGGGCCAACGGACTGGCCGGGCCGGCGGCGCTGGCCCTGACCGCCGCCCTGTTCCACGTCTTCAACCATGCCCAGTTCAAGAGCCTGCTGTTCTTCGGCGCCGGTGCCGTGCTGACCGCGACGGGCGAGCGCCAGCTCGAGAAGCTGGGCGGGCTGATCCACCGCATGCCGAAGACGGCGGTCGTCTTCCTGGTCGCCTGCGGAGCGATTTCGGCGCTGCCGCCGCTCAACGGCTTCGCCTCGGAATGGATGGCGTTCCAAGCCATTCTCTTGAGCCCGGAACTGCCGCAATGGGGCCTGAAGCTCGCCGTGCCGGCGGCCGGCACCCTGCTGGCGCTGGCGGCTGCGCTGGCGGCCGCCTGTTTCGTCCGGGTCTTCGGCGTCGCCTTCCTGGGCCGGCCGCGCAGCAAGGCCGCCGCCGAGGCGCGGGAGGTCGACGGTTTCTCGATCTCCGCCATGGCCATCCTGGCCCTGGTCTGCCTTGCCGCCGGCATCCTGCCCGGCCTCGCCATCGACGGGCTCGGCCCGGTGATGGAGCAACTGGTGGGCGCCCGCATGCCGCGCCAGCTCGACCAGAGCTGGCTCACCATCGTGCCCGTGATGGAGAGCCGGAGTTCCTACAACGGCCTTCTGGTCTTCGGCTTCATCGTCGCCTCCGCCTCGATCGCCGCCTTCGTCATCCACCGCCTGGCTTCCGGCACGATCCGCCGGGCGCCGCCCTGGGACTGCGGCTTCCCCAATACCGACCCGGCGACCCAATATACCGCGGCGAGCTTCGCCCAGCCGATCCGCCGCGTCTTCGGCGCCAGCCTGTTCAGAGCGCGGGAGACGGTGGACATGCCGGCCCCGGGCGATCCCCGGCCCGCCCGCCACACGCTGGCCTGGCGCGATTTCGCCTGGGAGCTGATCTATGCCCCGATCGGGCGGACCATCGGCGGCATCGCCGACCGGGCCAACCTCCTGCAGTTCCTCACCATCCGCAGCTACCTCAGCCTGGTCTTCGTGGCGCTGATCTCGCTGCTGCTCCTGCTGGCGATATGGTCATGACTCTCGGCGACCTGATCACCCAGGGCACCCAGATGGCCCTGGTCCTGGCCCTGGCGCCGCTGCTCACCGGCTTCGTGCGCAAGGTGAAGGCGCGGCTTTTGCGAAGGCAGGGGCCTTCGCTGATCCAGCCCTACCGCGACCTGCTCCGCCTGATGAAGAAGGAAGTGGTGCTGGCCGAGAACGCCTCCTGGCTGTTCCGCGTCTGCCCCTATCTGATCTTCGCCGCGACCTGGGTCGCCGCCGCCCTGGTGCCGACCTTCGCCACCGGCCTCACCTTCTCCTGGACCGCGGACCTGATCGCCATCATCGCCCTGCTCGGCAGTGCACGCTTCTTCCTCGCCCTCGCCGGCATGGACGTCGGCACCAGTTTCGGCGGCCTCGGCTCCAGCCGCGAGGTGATGATCGCCTCGCTCGCCGAACCGGCGACCATCATGATCGTCTTCACCTTGGCCCTCGTCGTCGGCTCGACCCAGCTCTCGACCATGGCCAATGCCATGCTGTCGCCGACGATCGGGCTTCGCGTCTCCCTCGGGCTCGCGCTGATCGCCCTGGTGCTGGTCGCGATCGCCGAGAATTCGCGCATCCCGGTCGACAATCCAGCGACCCATCTGGAACTCACCATGGTGCACGAGGCGATGGTGCTGGAATATTCCGGCCGCCATCTCGCCGTGATCGAGCTCGCCGGCCAGCTCAAGCTCCTGCTCTATGTCTCGCTGATCGCCTGTATCTTCACGCCCTGGGGCCTGGCGCCGACCGGCGCCGGGCTCGAGGAGAAGCTGGTGGGCGCCGGGCTCTATGTCGGCAAGCTCGCGGTCGGCGGCCTGCTGCTCGGCATGTTCGAGACCTCGGTCGCCAAGATGCGGGTGTTCCGGGTGCCGGAATTCCTCGGCGTCGCCTTGATGCTGGGCCTGCTCGGCACGCTTCTCCTCTTCGTTTCGAGGAGTATCTGATGGGCCATCTTCTCTTTGACGTCGCTCATCTGCTCGCCGGCGGGCTCGTGCTCCTGAGCCTCGTCCTGCTCTACCAGGACCGGCTGAGTTCGCTGCTCAACGTCTTTGCGCTCCATGCCGTGGTGCTGGCCGCCTCTGTCTCCTGGCAGGCCTTCGCCCAGGCCGCGCCCCATCTCTATGTCACGGCGGCGATCGCGCTGCTGTTCAAGGCGATCATCATTCCGGTCGCCCTGCACCGCATGATCACCCGCCTCGGCATCCACCGCGAGATCGAGACGGCGGTCAGCGTCGGGCCGACCATGCTGGCCGGCATCGCCCTGGTCGCGCTTTCGATGGTGGTGATGCTGCGGGTGACGCCGGGGGCCGATCCGCTGGCGCGGGAAGACCTTGCCTTCGCCCTCTCGGTCGTGCTGCTCGGCTTCCTCATGATGGTGACGCGGCGGAACGCGGTGAGCCAGGTCGTCGGCTTCATGTCGCTCGAGAACGGGCTGATCCTGGCCGCCACCGGGGCCAAGGGCATGCCCCTCGTCGTCGAGATTTCGGTCGCCTTCTCGGTCCTGATCGCCTTCATCGTGATCGGCATCTTCCTGTTCCGCATCCGCGAGCGCTTCGACACCGTCGACGTCAACGCCCTCGACCGTTTCCGGGGAGAGCAGCGATGACCCTGTTCGGGCTCGGCGCGGTCACCCTGATCCTGGCGATTCCGGCGACCAGCGCGGTCATCCTGTTCCTGCTGCCGTCGTGGCGGATCTCGTCGCGGCTCAACGTCGCCGCCGCCCTGCTCACCTTCATCTCGGCGCTGTCGCTGCTCTGGCAGCGGCCGGCGCCCGAGGCCTATATCCTGGTCGACGAGCTGAACGTCGTCTTCGTCGTGCTGAACACTTTCGTCGGCTTCACCACGAGCGCCTTCAGTGCGAGCTACATCGCCCACGAAGTGGAGACCGGGCGGCTGAACAGCCTGCACCTCCGCTTCTATCACGCCATGTACCAGGCCCTGCTCTTCGCCATGAACCTGGCCCTGGTCGCCAACAACATCGGGCTCATGTGGGTGGCGATCGAGATGGCGACGCTGACCACCGTGCTCATGGTCGGCCTCTACCGCACCCATGCGGCGATCGAGGCGGCGTGGAAATATTTCATGCTGGGCAGTGTCGGTATCGCGCTCGCCCTGTTCGGCACCATCCTGGTCTATATGGCGGCGAGGCCGGTGGTCGGCGAAGGGCTGGAGGGCATGATCTGGACCTCGCTGATGGCGCGGGTCTCGGAATTCGACCCCGCCCTGCTCAATGTCGCCTTCGTCTTCCTGCTGCTCGGCTATGGCACCAAGGTCGGCCTCGCGCCGCTGCACGCCTGGCTGCCCGACGCCCATGCCGAAGGGCCGACGCCGATCTCCGCCGTGCTCTCGGGCCTGCTGCTCAATGTGGCGCTCTATGCCGTGCTGCGCTTCAAGCTGCTGCTGGCCGCCAATACGGGCGCGATCGCGGCGGGTCCCCTGCTGATCGTGATGGGCCTCGCCTCCCTCCTGCTGGCGGGCTTCATGCTCTACCGCCGGCGGGACATCAAGCGTCTCTTCGCCTATTCTTCGATCGAACATATGGGGATCATCGCCTTCGCCTTCGGCGTGGGCGGTCCCCTGGCCAATTTCGCCGGCCTGCTGCACATGACCATGCACAGCCTGACCAAGTCGGCGATCTTCTTCGCCGTCGGCCACATCGTGCAGGCCAAGGGCACCCAGAAGCTGGCCGACATCAGGGGCCTCACCGCCAGCCATCCCGCCCTCGGCTGGTCGCTCGTACTCGGCGTCGTGGCGATCGCGGGGATGCCGCCGCTCGGCATCTTCATGAGCGAATTCCTGGTCGTCAGCTCGACCTTCGCCACCCAGCCGCTGCTCGCCCTGCCCCTGGTCGCCGGCCTGCTGATCGCCTTCGGCGCCCTCATGATGCGGCTCCACGGCATCGCCTTCGGCCCGCCGAGCGAGAACAATGCGCCGGTGAAGGCATCCTATCTGCCGATGCTCGCCCATCTGGCGCTGGTGCTGACCGCCGGCCTCTATCTGCCGCCGCCGCTGGTCGAATGGTTCCAGCATGTCGCGCGCGTGCTGGGCTAGGGGGAGCGGATGTCGACCCTGACCCAGGCCCTGTTCTCTGCCCGCCCGACCGGCGACCAGCGCCCCTGGCCCCGCTTTGCCGTCGATGCGCCGGCCTGGCAGGCGCTGGCGGCCGGCCTCGGCGAGGGACGCGGCCGTTTCCTCGGCCTCTGGGGCGAGGCGGCCGCGGTCCATCTCGCCCTGTTGCCGGAGGCCTCGGCCGAGCCCTTGGTGGTCACGCTGGACTGCCCGGAAGGTGCCTATCCTTCGGTCGCCCATCACCATCCGCCGGCCGGCCGGCTGGAACGCACGATCTTCGACCTGACCGGCCTCACCGCCTCGGCCTCGCCCGACCGGCGGCCCTGGCTCGACCATGGCCGCTGGGGCCTGCGCCACCCGCTCGGCGCCCATCCCGACCCGGCGGAGAGCCTGCCGCCCTATGTCTTCCTGCCGGCCGAGGGGCGCGCCCTGCACCAGATCCCGGTCGGCCCCGTGCACGCCGGCATCATCGAGCCCGGCCATTTCCGCTTCACCGCCGCGGGCGAGACCGTGGTCCGGCTCGAAGAACGGCTCGGTTACGTGCACAAGGGGATCGAGGCCCTGATGGCCGGCAAGACCCCGGCCGAGGCGGCCAAACTGGCCGCCCGCACCTCGGGCGACAGCACGGTCGCCTATTCCTGGGCCTTCGCCCGCGCGGTCGAGGCGGCCCTCGGCGTCACGGTGCCGGAGCGCGCCCTGTTGCTGCGCGCCCTGATGGCGGAGCTGGAACGCCTGGCGAACCACTTCGGCGACATCGGGGCGATCTGCAACGACGCCGCCTTCGCCCTCATGCTGGCCCATTGCGGCGTCTTGCGCGAACGGGTGTTGCGCGCCGCCGCTGCCTGTTTCGGCCACCGCCTGATGATGGACGCCGTGGTACCGGGCGGCGTCGCACTTGCCGACGGCGCCCTCGACCTCTCGCCCGTGCGCGCCCTGATCGACCATGCGGCCAAGGCCTTCCCGCCCCTGGTCAAGCTCTACGACGAGACCGCTTCGCTGCAGGACCGGACGGTGAAGACCGGCATCGTGAAGCCGGCCTTGGCCCGCCTCTACCACCCCGGCGGTTACGTCGGCCGCGCCTCGGGCATCGCCTTCGACGCACGGCGCGAGATTCCCTATGCGCCCTACGACCGGCTGAACTTCGAGGTGCCGGTGCTGACCCAGGGTGATGTCAACGCCCGGATCTGGATCCGCATCCGCGAAGTGGAACAGAGCCTGTCGCTGATCGGCCAGATCCTCGCCGCCCTGCCGCCCGGCGGGCCGGTGCAGGTGGATCTGCCGACGGTGGCCGAACCGCGCGAGGGCCTGGCCCTGGTCGAGGGCTTCCGGGGCGATGTCCTGGTCTGGCTCCGCCTGGACGGGCAGGGCAAGGTGGCGCGCTGCCACCTGCGCGATCCTTCCTGGTTCCAGTGGCCGCTGCTCGAAGCGGCGATCGAGGGCAACATCGTGGCCGACTTCCCCCTGTGCAACAAATCCTTCAACTGCTCCTATTCGGGGCAGGACCTCTAGGGGGCGGGCGATGCGGCGGCTCCTGTTCGACACGTTGACCAAGCCGGTGCTGACCGAAGCGCCGCCGGCCGCCGATGCCACCGCCCTGGCCGAACTGGCCGCAAGGATCGACCATGCGGCGCGCGCCCGCCTCGGCCGCAGCCTGTCGATCCGCGAGGTCGACGCCGGTTCCTGCAACGGCTGCGAGCTCGAGATCCACGCCCTCTCCAACGCCTTCTACGACGTCGAGCGTTTCGGCCTTCGCTTCGTCGCCTCGCCCCGCCATGCCGACGTGCTGCTGGTGACCGGCCCGGTCACCCACAATATGGCCGAAGCCCTGAAACGCACCTATGACGCCACCCCGGCCCCAAAATGGGTGGTCGCCGCCGGCACCTGCGCCCTCGACGGCGGCGTCTTCGCCGGTTCCTATGCCGTGGCCGGCGGGGTTTCCGCCGTGCTGCCGGTCGACCTGCACATTCCCGGCTGCCCGCCCACGCCCGTGGCCCTGCTCTCCGGCCTGCTCGCCCTGCTGACCGACGCTTCCGAGCGCTGATCCCCCCACCCGACCGGCGGGCCGGGGGAAGTCCGGCCGCGCATCGTCTGGAAAATCTGCCTTTCGTCGTCATCGCCGGGCTCGACCCGGCGATCCACGCCTTTTGGCCCAGCGCGGTGTTCTCATCGATGGCCGTGTCAGGCACGGCCATGACGACCGAGGGGACAACTCAAGCGCACAACTGAGGCTCGTCCCGACGTGGATGCCCGGGACGAGCCCGGGCATGACGAATGCGCGCGGAGGGACCGGCGATCGCGAGCGATCATTTCTGCCGATCGAAAAATCTTGACCATTTGATCAGGTTTTGCACACCATGGAGCGAGCGATAAA
>NZ_JBAZKR010000071.1:0-19753 GCF_041650655.1 Zavarzinia sp. | reverse complement strand
ATCCCCCGGCGTCACACCTTCGAGGTGAGCGAACGGACGCTGGCCGCCGGCCGCCGCCCCATGCCCCTGGACGAGGCCGATGCGCGCCGGGTGATCGCGGAACTGGCGGCCGGCGGCTATGAGGCGGTCGCGGTCTGCTTCCTGTGGTCGATCGCCAATGCGGCGAACGAAATCCACATGGGCGAACTGCTCGACGAACTGCTGCCGGGCGTGCCCTATACCCTGTCCCACCGGCTGCTGCCGGTGGTGCGCGAATATCGCCGCGCCTCGGCCACCGCGATCGATGCCTCGCTGAAGCCCTTGATGCAGGAGCACCTGCGCGGCCTCGAACAGGACCTGCGCGCCAGCGGTTACGAGAACGACATCCTGGTCTCGACCACGGTCGGCGGCGTCATGCTGATCGAGGAATTGATCGCCGCGCCGATCCACACGGTGAAATCCGGTCCCGCCATGGCGCCCGTCGCCGCCGCCACCTACAGCGCGCTCGAGGGCCTGGGCGACAATGCCATCGTCTGCGATACCGGCGGGACCACCTTCGACGTCGGCCTGGTGCGCGACGGCGAACTGACCTACAGCCGCGACACCTGGCTGGGGCCGACCTGGACCGGCCATCTGCTCGGCATTTCCTCGGTCGACATCCGCTCGATCGGGGCCGGGGGCGGCTCGATCGGCTGGCTCGACGACGGCGGGATGCTCCGCGTCGGCCCGCAGAGCGCGGGCTCGGAACCCGGCCCCGCCTGCTACGGCCGCGGCGGGACGGAACCGACGATTTCCGATGCCGCCTGCGTGCTCGGCTATTTCAATCCGGAAGCCTTCCTCGGCGGACGCATGACCCTGGACGTCGCCGCCGCCCGCGCGGCGATCGCGCCGCTGGCGCAGCGCATGGGCCGCGGCATCGAGGAGACCGCCTGGGGCATGATCTCGATCGCCAACGAGCTGATGATCAAGGCGATCCACGAAATCACCATCGCCGAAGGCGTGAACCCGCGCGAGAGCACGATCGTCGCCGGGGGCGGCGCCGCCGGCATCAACATCATGCCGATCGCCCGCGAGCTGGGCTGCGAGAAGGTCATCCTGCCCAAGGCGGCTTCCGCCCTCTCGGCCGCCGGGATGCAGTTCGCCGACATCGTGAAGGAAGAGACGGCGACCCTGATCACCTCCTCCGCCGCCTTCGAGACCGCGCGGGTGACGTCCGTGCTGGACGATCTCGCTGGCCGGCTGCGCGCTTTCCTTGCCACTTTGGGCCCCGAGGCGGCGACGCGGGCGGAAATCGCCTTCATCGCCGAGGCCCGCTATCTCGGCCAGGTCTGGCAGCTCGACACGCCGATCGCCGACGTTCGCCCCCTGTCGGCCGGTGACCTGTCGGACCTGGTCGAGGCCTTCCATCGGGTGCACGAACGGGTCTTCGCCGTGCGCGATCCCGGCAGTCCGGTCGAATTCATCAACTGGAAGGCCAGGCTCCGCGTCGCCCTGCCGACCGAGGCCGGCCGCCGCCGGCTGGCGCCCGCGGCCGGCCCGGCGCCGGTCGCCGCGATGCGGCGCTGTTTCTTCGGCGAGGGTGCCGTCGAGACGCCGATCCATCGCGGCGCCGACCTCGCCCCCGGCCATCGGATCGAAGGGCCGGCGATCGTCGAGGAGGCGACCACCACCCTGGTCGTCTATCCCGGCACGGCGGCCACGGTCAGCCCGACCGGCAATTACCTGCTGTCCTGCCTGTGACCGGAGAGAGGCCATGAGCGACACCAAGCCCGCGATCGACCCGATCCTGACCGCCGTCATCTCGAACCGCATCGACGGCATCGTGCGCGAGATGACCAACACGCTGCTGCGCGCCGCCCGCTCGGCGGTGATCAATTCGGCGCGCGATTTCTCCTGCGGCATCTGTACCGCCGACAACCAGTTGCTGGCCTGCGCCGACGGCCTGCCGATCCATTCCTTCGGCGCCAGCCTGCAGACGGCGACCATGTGCCGCCTGCACGACGACATCGCCGAAGGCGACGCCTTCCTGCACAATGATCCCTTCAGCGGCAACACCCATCCGGCCGACCACACCTTCCTGGTGCCGGTCTTCGTCGAGGGCGAGCATCTCTTCACCGCCGTCGCCAAGGCCCATCAGGCCGACATCGGCAATTCCCTGCCGACCACCTATCACGTCACGGCAAAGGACATCTACGAGGAAGGCGCGTTGATCTTCCCGGCGGTCCGCATCCAGCGGGCCTACGAGATGAACCAGGACATCGTCCGCATGTGCGAGGCCCGCATCCGCGCCCCCGCCCAGTGGCACGGCGATTTCCTGGCCGGCCTCGGCGCCGCCCGCATCGCCGAACGGCGGCTCAAGGAACTCTGCGCCAAATACGGCAAAGAGGTGGTGAAGAGCTTCGTCGCCGACTGGCTGAACTATTCGGAACAGCGCATGATCCATGCCCTGCGCCAGATGCCGGCGGCCCATGTGATCAACCACGGCGCCCATGATCCGATCGAGGGCGTGATCCCGCACGGCATCCCGATCAAGGTCGACATGGTGATCGACCCCGAGGCGGCGCTGATCACCGTCGACCTGCGCGACAATATCGACAATGTCGATTGCGGCCTCAACGTCTCGGAGGCCTGCACGATCTCGGCCGTGCTGACCGGCATCTTCAATTCCCTGCCGCCCGACATTCCAAAGAACGCCGGCACTTTCCGGCGGGTGAAAATGCTGCTCGGCGACGGCAAAGTGATCGGACGGCCGTCCTTCCCGCATTCCTGCTCGGTTGCGACCACCAATGTCGCCGACCGCCTGGTCAATTGCGTCGGTGCCGCCATGGCGAGCCTGGGCGAAGGCCATGGCGTCGCCGAGGGCGGCATCGGCATGGGGCCGGGCATGGCGGTGATTTCGGGCCGCGACCCGCGCGACGGCAGCGATTACGTGAACCAGCTCATCATTGCCAACAACGGCGGCCCGGCGAGTTCGCGCGCCGACGGTTGGGTGACCTACGAACTGCCGGACGGCAGCGGCCTGACCTATCGGGATTCGGTCGAGATCGACGAGTTGAAGCACCCGATGCGCTTCCACCATGTCCGTCTCGTGCCGGGCTCGGGCGGGGCGGGGCGCTTCCGCGGCGCGCCCGGGGGCGATGTCGCCTATGGCCCGATCGACCAGCCGATGACGGTGATCTTCCCCTGCGACGGTCAGGTGACGCCGCCCAAGGGCGTGCGCGGCGGCCGGGACGGAACGCGGGCAGTCGCCTGGCACGTCAGGGCCGACGGCAGCGAAGTGCCGTTGCCGCCCGCGACCAACATCACGCTCCAGCCGGGCGAGAGCATCCGCGGGTTCGACTGTTCGGGCGGCGGTTATGGCGACCCGCTCGACCGCGATCCCGCCCGCGTGCTGCGCGATGTGCTGGAGCGTTGGGAAACGCCGGAGCGGGCGGAAGAGATCTATGGCATCGCCTTCGTCGCCGGACGAATGCGCGAAGAACTGACGGTCGATGCCGAAGCCACCGCCGCGCGACGGGCAGCATTGAAAGCGGCCCGCAGCGCATGAGCCGCGACGGCGGGAGGAACGCCTGGAATCGAGACTTGGGCCTGATCCAACTGGGGAGTAAGACATGAAACGGAATCTGCATCCGACTTCCGCCTCGGGCCCCTGGGCCCGATCGCGTCGTGAATTCCTGAAGAGCGCGGCCCTCGCCGGGGCCGCCGGCCTCGCGGTCGGCACGCTCGGCCGGCCGGCTTTCGCCAAGGCGTCCAAGATCGTCTGGGGCACCAATGCCGACTATGCCCAGCCCGACATGCTGGCGCCGTTCCAGAAGGCGAGCGGCACCGAAGTGGGCGCCGAGCTCTTCGCCGACCCTTCCGAACTGGTCACCAAGCTGCGCGCCGGCGGCGCCGGGGTCCATGTCATGACCGACGGCTCCTACCATTCCGAGATCACCTTCGGCGAAGGCGTCCTGAAGCCGATCGATCTCGCCAAGATCCCGTCCTGGGCCAAGCTGATCCCCAACTTCAAGACCGCCGGCGGGCTCTCCTTCGACGGCAAGCCCTATGGCGTTCCCTATGCCTGGGGCACGGATTCGATCGTCTATAATTTCGGCGCGGTGAAGACCGAGATCGACGACATCGGCGCCCTGTTCGATCCCAAGTACAAGGGCCAGATCGCGATGCCGAGTGGTCTGTTCGAAAGTCTGGTGGCGACCGCCCTCTACCTCGGCATCGAGAAGCCCTTCGCCATGGGCGAGAAGGAGCTCGACGAGGTCACCAAGGTGCTGATCAAGCAGAAGCCCCTGGTGCGCTCCTACTGGAACGACATCGGCGACCTGAAGAACCTGATGGCGACGGGCGAGGTCACCCTCTGCTGGGGCTGGAAGATGCTGCTCGACATCAAGCAGTATGGCATCGACGTGCGCTGGGCCCATCCGAAGCAGGGCGAACTCGCCTGGTACGACGCCGCCTTCATGACCAAGGAGGCTGCCGGCGAGGTCGAGGAAGCCACGCTCGCCTTCATGGACTATCTGATCGGCGATACCTATGGTGCCGTCCTCGGCAAGAATATCGGCTATCTGACGACCTCGACCGCTGCGATCGCCGCCATGGACAAGGACCTGGTGAAGACCCTGGGCCTCGACGATTACGATAGCTTCCTGGGCAAGGCGGCTTGGTGGACCTCGCCGACCCATCCGGACCTCTATCAAAAGGCTTGGGACAAAGTCCTGAACGCCTGACGGCCGCCGGCGGAGGATGGAGACGCGATGAACGAGACCTGGCGATCCTGGCTGTCCGGCGCACCCTGGCTGCTGATGATCGGTTGCTTCTTCATTCTGCCGCTGGTCGGCCTCGTGCTGATGTCCTTCTCGGGCGAGGGTGGCTTTCCCTCGCTCGAGAATTACCGGGTGATCTTCGCCGAAGGCTCGGACCGGCCGGTGGTGCTGTTGCGCACCATCGGCACCGCGCTGACCGTGGTCCTCCTCTCGATCGCGATCGCCGTGCCGGCGGCCTATTACCTCGCCAAATGCGTCGCCTCGGCCCGGCTGCAGGCGGCGGTCCTGGCCCTGGTCGCCGTCACCTTCCTCGTCGGCCCGCTGATCCGCACCGTCGCCTGGCGCGGCATCTTGGGGCGGAGCGGCCTCGTGAACACGGTGTTGCAGGCGGTCGGTGCGATCGACGAGCCGATCATGTCGCTGCTCTACGGCCGTCCGGCGGTGATCGTCGCCATGACCTACAACGCCTTTCCCTTCATGCTCTTCACCGTCTTCCTGGCGATGAAGATGATCGACGACCATTATCTCGCGGCCGGGCGCGATCTCGGCGCCGGGCCGGCCACCGTGTTCTGGCGGATCGTGCTGCCGCTCGCTTCCCCCGGCATCTGGACTGGCGCGATTCTCGTCTTCGTGCCCACGATCTCGACCGTGCTGGAGCCCGAAATCCTGGGCGGCACCTCGGGCCGGTTGGCCGCGACCGAAATCCGCGACCAGTTCTTCCACGCCCTGGACTGGCCCATGGGCAGCACCCTGACGGTCGTGCTGATCGTTGCCGGCGGCATCGCCATCCTCGCCCTCGCCCTGGCGACGGCGGGGCTCGCCCGGCTGTCGGGCCGGGTCGGCATCGCCATGCGGGCCGGGGCGGCGCGATGAGGCGGGAGTTCCACTGGTTCCCGGCGGCGGTGACCGGCCTGATGCTGGTCTATTCCCTGCTGCCGATCGCGACCTTCACCCTGTTCAGCTTCAACCCGTCGCCCTTCTATGCCTTTCCCCTGACCGGCTTCACCATCGGCTGGTACGAGAAGTTGATGGCCGACGGGCGGATTGGCGATTCCCTGCTCGCCTCGGTCGGCATCGCGGCGGCGGTGATGGTGCTGGCGACCGTGATCGGCACCATGTTCGCCTTCTTCGTCGTCCGCGCCGCTGTGCCCTTCAAACGGTTACTGGCCGGCCTCGGCTTCCTGCCGCTGGTGGTGCCCGTGCTGGTGCTGGCGGCCGGGCTTCAGGTCACTTTCGTCGAGGCCGGCCTGCCGCTCGGCTTCGGCACCGTGATCCTGGGCCATGTCATCTATGCAACGCCTTTCGTCACGCTCATGGTGATGGCGCCGCTCTATCGCTATAATCCGGTGCTCGATGCCGCGGCGCGCGACCTCGGCGCCGGGCCTTTCACCACGCTTCGCCTGGTCACCCTGCCCATTCTCTGGCCCGGCATCCGCTCGGGCGCGCTGCTCGCCTTCCTGCTG
This sequence comes from Zavarzinia sp., assembly GCF_041650655.1. Taxonomy (GTDB): domain Bacteria; phylum Pseudomonadota; class Alphaproteobacteria; order Zavarziniales; family Zavarziniaceae; genus Zavarzinia. The sequence goes on along the minus strand of NZ_JBAZKR010000071.1, from coordinate 13,551 downwards.
TCGTTCAACGAATGGGCCATCGCCTTCTTCACCGGACGCGGCGTGAACAGCCTGCCCATGCTGATCTATTCGCTGCAGCGAAACGGCCTGCCGCCCACGGTGCTGGCCTATGCCGCCCTCTCCACCGCCGTGGTCGCCGTCGCCGCGCTCGCCGTCCTGCCGCTCCTCACCCGTTTGCTTCGAGGCCCGAAATGACCGAGATCGCCGCACCGAAGGGCCACGCCCTGGATATTGACCGGGTCTCCAAGTCCTATGGTCGTTTCCGCGCCGTGGACGAGGTCAGCCTGACCGTGGAACCGGGCGAGATCGTCGCTATCCTGGGCCCGTCGGGCTCGGGCAAGACCACGCTGCTCGGCATGGTCGGCGGCAGGATCGCGGCCGATGCAGGCGACATCCGGATCGCCGGGCGTTCCATCGTGGGCCTGCCGCCCGAAAAGATCGACGCGGCGACCGTGTTCCAGGACTATGCCCTCTTCCCCCATCTCTCGGTCCTCGAGAACGTCGGCTTCGGGCTCCGCGTCCGCGGCATGGCGAAGGCGGAGGCCAAGGCCCGTGCCCTCGAAATGCTGGAGATCGTCGGCCTCGCCGCCCTGGCCGACCGGGCCGTCGCCCAATTGTCCGGCGGCCAGCGCCAGCGCGTGGCGACGGCCCGGGCGCTCGCCGTGCATCCCGGCGTCCTGCTGCTCGACGAGCCGCTCGGCGCCCTCGACCGTCAGATCCGGGGCCGCCTGCAGGAGGAACTGGCGCGTCTCCTGCGCAGCCTTCACGTCACAGCGCTTCTGGTCACCCACGACCAGGAGGAGGCCTTCACCATGGCCGACCGCATCGCGGTGATGCATGGCGGCAAGCTCGAGCAGTTCGGCCCTCCGGGCGAACTCTATCGCTGGCCGGCAACCGAATTCGTCGCCACTTTCCTCGGCAACGGCACGATCGTCGAGGGACGCCGCGTCGGCGGCGACGACGAGTCCCCGGTCTTCGAGGTGGCGGGAGCGCAGGTCACCGCCCGGAGCCGCCGGCAGCCCACCGCCACCGCCCGTCTGCTGCTCCGTCCCGAGCAGGTCGCGGTGGGCCCCGCGGGCAGCCGGCCGGCCCCGACCTGGAGCGGCTGCCGCCTCGCCGCCGCCGTCGACACCGGCAGCACCAGCCGCCTGACCGTCGATGTCGGTGGCGTCATGATCGAGGCGATCGGCCTCGGCAGCCCCGGCCTCGCTCCGGGCCAAGCGGTCGACTGCACCGTGACCTCGGGCGAGCCGGTCGTTCTCTGAACGTCGCCGTGCCCGTCGCCCGGCGTGAGCGGGATGCCGACGAGATCGCGGCCGAAACCCGCCACCCCGGCCAAGTCAAACCCCCGGGGGGAGTTTCGAGCGCATCATCTCCCTGCGGTCGAACCGGCGGCCGTCCACGATGAAGGTGCCGTCGCCGACGGCATGCAGCATGCGTTTTTCTTTGCGCGCATCGTCGTAATAGGCCGCGACCCCTTCAAGCACCACGATGCTGTGCCGCTCGATGATATCGGTGACCCGGCATTCGATATTGGCCAGGCATTCCTTGATGAGCGGGGCCCGAACGTGCCTTCCGGGCAAGGCGGTAAGTCCGAATTTCTCGAACTTGTCCGTGTCCCTTCCGGAACAGGTTCCGATGCCGACGGCGGTGTCGAGCATGTCGACGGCCGGGATCGAGATCACGCATTCCCGCGATGATTTCAAGGCGGAATACGAATGGTTCCAAGCTCCTGTCGTAATCGCGAAGTTCGCGGAAAACCCCATGACCATTGTCCACGTAATGGTCATGATATTGTTCTTGTGGCCGTCGTTTGTTGTCACCAGGATGACAGGGCCGGGCTCCAATAGGGTGAATGCCTTTTCGAGCGCGAACGTATGCATGTCGTGATCCTTCGTCATGGTGTGGCAAGATTGAGCCCCTCGCCGGATGCTCGGCGAAATGCCGGTTCGCCTGGGCCCGATGATCTGTCTCCTGAAAGCTGGACCGAGCTGAGCTGGAAAATTCTAGTTTAGCCGTCCCGGCCGGGCGGAGGATTTTCCAAGAAGAAGTCGCGGTTCAGTGAGCAGCGGTCCCCGAGGTCTGCTGAAAGGCGGCAGGGATCAGCGAGGCGGCCTACTGCAATGGGGGCAAGCAGTGCGGCGGTTTGATGCCTTCCGAGATGAAGCGGCTGACGCAGCTCGAGGAAGAGAACGCCAAGCTCGAGCGGATCGTGGCGGACCTGTCGCTGGACAAGGAGATGCTGCGGGGCGTGATTAAGCCAAAGCTCTGCGGCCTGCGCGGCGGCGCGCGTTGGTCGACCAGGTCCGGGGGCGTCGCGGGTGAGCATCCGCCGCCCGATCCTCCCGGCCAGCCGGCCGCCGGATGACGCCGGAATTTCCCGGCTCACGCGGACCGGCATCGGGGGCTAGTTCAAGCGACTTCTCGATGAGCGCTTGTGCGGCCCGGTCGAGGGTCACCCGGGCACCATAAGGGAATGCCTCTCCCAGCAGCTGCCAGCTCCCGCAGCCGCTGGGACCAACACCCCCGGAGCAGGGCTCTCGGGGGTGTTCGCTTTCTGGGCCGTCCACGTCAGCAGCGTGCCCAGCGGTCAGCATGACCTTCGTGATCACGCTACCGCCTCGCGCCGACTTCCGCGACCGGTGAACTTCCCGGCTCAGAAGAAGCGGTCGAAGTGGATCCGCTCGATCGGCACGGTCCAGCGCATGACCAAGAGGTCCTGCACCGCCTCGACCATCGGCGGCGGCCCGGCGAAATAGAATTCGCAGGCGTCGACGCGGTCGGCCAGGGCCTGGGCGACCTGTTCGTGGACGAAGCCCCGGGCACCCGCCCAGTCGCTGTCCTCGGGCTCGGCCGAGAGCACGGGCGTATAATGCTCGACCGCCGCCATCTCGTCGCCGAGCAGGGAAGGGAAGCAGAGGTCGGCCCGGGTTCGCGCGCCTTCGAAGACGAAGAGCCGCCGCCCCGGCGTCCCGAGTGCGGCCCGGGCGATCGAGACGATCGGCCCGATGCCCGAACCGCCCGCGATGCAGACGACGTCGCGCGGCGCCTCGGCCCGGTGATGGGCATGGCCATAGGGGCCGTCGAGCACGATCCGGTCGCCGGGCGCCAGGCGATCGAACATCGCGTTGCTACCCCGGCCGCCCGGCACGCGACGGATCACGAAGCGCCATTCGCCCTGCTCGTTCGGCAGGTTGGACATCGAATAGGCGCGAAAGCCCTCGGCGCCCGGCGGGCGGACCAAGCCGTATTGCCCGGCGACGAAGCGCGCCGGCTCGGCGGTCGAGAAGGTGAATTCCGCGATCTCGGCAGTGATCGCCCGGCGTCTCTCGAGCACGGCCTCCAGGCGCCGCGCCGGGACGACGGGGAGATATTCCGCGGCCGGGCGCAGCTTGATCGTGCAGTCGCCGAGCGGGCGGCTCTGGCAGGCCAGGCGCTTGCCACGCTTGCGATCACGCTCGGAAAGGCCCGGGGCCTGTTCCCACAGGGTTTCCATCTCGCCGGCGACGAGGTCGAAACGGCAGTTGCCGCAGCCGCCGACGCTGCAGTCATGGGGGAAGCCCACCCCGGCGCGCAAAGCACCCCGGAGCAGGCAATCCTCGTCGGCGGCGACGTCGAAGCCGCCGCCGCCGTCGATCGTCATATGGTAGGTCATCGACACCGGCGCCGGTCCTAGAGGCCGATGTTGGTGCGGAAGTCGGCGGCGGCGGCGCGGGCGAGGGCCGCCGTGTCGCGCGCATCCGGCAGATGGGTGCAATAGGCGTCGATCGCGGCCTCGCCGAGCGGCACCCACTTGGCCAGCCAGCCGGCCAGCACGTCGCGGTTGCCTTCGGTTTCCAGCGCCATCTTCACCAGGGCCGCGGCCCAGCGGCGATGCCGTTCGGCATCGAGGAGCTGGGCGTCGGTCAGCAGGCCGAGCAGCATGTCGCCGTTGTCCCGGACAGCGATGCGGCGCTGGTCCGGGTCCTCGTCGATCTCGGCCTCGATGGTGACGTCGTCGAGCAGCAGGGCGGTGCAGGCGAGGCACTTGCCGTCGGCGCGCTCGAAATCCATCAGCGCGAAGGACGAGGCGGCACCATGGTCGATCTCGCCATCGACCACGTCGACCTTGCAGGTCCCGCACAGGCCGTGGCCGCAGGCATGGGGCAGCCAGATGCCGGCCCGCAGGCAGGCGTCCAGGATGGTCTGGCCGTCCGCAACCTCGATGGTCTCGCCCAGCGGCTCGATCGTCAGCTCGTGCCCCATGATCTGCTCCCGCCCGTCAGCTCGCCGAACCCTTCCAGCCCTCGAGGCCGGGGGTCCAGAAGCGGATCAGGCTCTTGTGCCCGATGCGGTTGGCTTCGAGCGAGGCGCCGAAGTCCGGCGTCCGCTTCTCGCCGTCGATCATCCATTCGACCTTCGCCCAGTCGATCTTGGCGGCGTCGGGATGGGCGGCATAGGCGGGCGCCACCACGTCCGACACCAGCGTGCCGAACGGCATGGCCGGCGGCAGCGGGAAGGCGAGGGCGGCGCAGAACGAGAGGTGTTCCTCCCAGTGGACATAGACCACCAGGTTGCCGTGCGGGTGGCGTCGGCAGCGGCGGTCGCCGCGGTCTCGTCGCCGAGGAGAAGGGTGGCGAGGGGCTTGGCGGCCGCTTCCGCCCGCGCGATCCAGTGCTGGGCCCAGTCGGAGACCAGCGCCTTGTTGGCATCGCTCTCGGCCGCCACCGTCTTGATCACATGGTCGGACCACTTGCTCTCTTCGGCGCGCCAATCGGCGACGAATTCGGTCAGCATGGCGATGGTGACCGCGGCGGCGCCCCAGGCGGCTTCGGCCCGCTTGTAGACGAGGTCGAGCAGCACGCCGTTCACCGCCAGGGTCTGGGCGACGAAGAGCCGGAACCAGTCGTGTTCGACGAAGCTGTCCTCGATCAGGCGCCGTGCGCCCTGCCAGGCGGGGTCGTTCAGCCAGACGTCCTTGGCGGTGTCGAGCGAGGTGCCGGTCTGGCCGTCGATCAGCAGGCCGATCCGGCTGACGATCTGGGCCATGCCGAGATGGTCGCCGGCCGAGAAGATGCAGGGCGCCGTGATGGCGGTGCCATAGCCCCGCTGGCAGATCTCCGTCATGTTCATGTTGGAGCCCCAGTGGAGATGGCGGATCGGCAGCAGGCCGTGGACGATGCGCTGCCTGGTCGCTTCATCGACCTTGGTCAGGAGATCGCGTTCCTCGACGAAGTCGAAATTGCGCTCGACCGCCTGGTTGGCATTGGCGCGTGCGACATTATAGGTGCCGTAATAATATTGCCGGGGATCGAGCGGCTTGTACCAGTCGCTCATCACGACCGCGGTCTTGCGCGTGTCGTAGTGCCAGTATTCCGGCTCCCACAGCGGCTTGTAGTGGAAATTGTCGGTCGCCTGGAGGTCGAAGGTACCTTCCTGGTAGCGCGTCGCCGCCTTGTCGGCGCCGAGACGGCGGGCGACATGACCGAAGGTCTGCCGCTTCGGCTCGAGGTCGATGGTCTTGATCTGAATACTCACCGCGTTCCTCCTGTGAAACCGTTTGCCGGCTCCGGTTGTCTTTGGAAAATCTCGCCGTTCAGCCGGCCTCGTCGCGCGAGGTCCGCTGCAGCAGACCGGGGTGCCCTGCACGCCAGGCCATCCGCTCGACCTCGGCGGTCGTCTCGGTGTCCGGCATCAGGACCTTGGCCGAATGGTCGCGGCAGAATTCCTCGAAGGCCTTGGTCGGCAGGATCAGTTCGATCGCCAGATCGCCGTCCCCGAGGAGGAACTCGAATTCGATGAAGCGGCCGAGCCGCACCCCGACGATGCGGACGAATGCCTGCATCGGGTCGCCTGTGTAATCAGACGGATTACCTGTCGGGGTAGAACTGGCCACCGCCTTCGCCTCCCAGCTGCGCGGGGGTCGCTCGGCCGCCCCCATCTTTGTGCTTTCGGTTATCCGCGGGGGGTCGTCTGATGTCAACGAAAATTTCGAGAAAATGATTAATAGCGGAAGAAACACCATACATCGAAGTTCGTATAGTTCTAAACGGCAATTTCAGCTGTTCGTTCGACGCCTTAGCGGTGCGGCATCGACGATTTTCGAGAAACGGCCGTGCCGCGTGGATCGGCCATTCCGGGGATGGCGCCGGTACGACGAGAAACGCCCCGCCGCCCGGGTGGGCGGCGGGGCGTCTCACAAGGACGGCAATCCGAGGTCGGCGGTCAGTGCCCTTCGGCGATGAAGTCGCCGACCAGGCGGTTGAAGCGGGTGGCGTGCTCGATCTGTGTCCAGTGACCGCAGCGGCCGAAGACATGGAGCTGAGAGTGGTCGATCAGGGCCGCCAGGCGGAGCGAGACGTCGAGGGGGATCACGCGATCGTCGCGGCCGTGGATGATCAGGGTCTCGTGCGGCAAGGCCCTGATGTCGGCCTCGGCGCTCGCCAGGGCGTCGACATGAGCCTGGCGCGGGGCCGGGAACATGGCCGAGAAACTCTCCTGGAAGCCGGGACGGATCGAGGCGCGGTAGCGGAGTTCGGCCAGTTCGTCGGTCACGAGGCCGCGGTCGAAGGCGAAAATGTCGAGCATGGCGCGCATTTCGGCGAGCGACGGCTGATAGCCCCAGACCCGGTCGAGCCCGTCGGAAATCGGAAAGGACAGGCCGACACTGCCCATCAGGACCAGCCGGCCGATCCGGTCGGGATGGCCGATGGCGAGGGCGAGGGCGATGGCGCCGCCGAAGGAATTGCCCAACAGGTCGACCTTGTCGAGGCCGAGCGCGTCCATGAGGTCGAGCGCTTGGCGGACCCATACGGGGCGGCCGTAGGCCGTGCCGGCGGGCCGGTCGGTGAAGCCGAAGCCGACCATGTCGGGGGCGACGACCCGGAACCGTTCGGCCAGCGCCGGGATCACCCCGCGCCAATTGGCCCAGGCCGAAACCCCGGGGCCGGAGCCGTGAATCAGCATCACCGGGGCTCCGGTACCGCGGTCGTGCACATTGCTCTCGAAGTCGCCGGTGCGCAGGCGCACCCCGATTTCCGGATCGTTCTGGCTCATGCCGGCCTCCCATGCCGACCGGCGGGGGCCGCCGGCCCGGTCGCGTGGCCGGCAGCATAGGCTGTTAGGGCAGGGCCGGCAATATTTTCGACATTATCGAGAATGACGAATTCGTCTGTCCACGCCTTACTTCTTGGCAGCGAAGGTGCGGCGCAGGTGCTCGAGCGTGCGATCGATATGCTCGGCCTCGAGCCGGCAGGCGAGATCGATGTCGCGGGCCAGGACGGCATCGAGCACCGCCTTGTGCTCGGCATGGACGTCGCGCGGTTCGATCCGGCTCGCCAGCGCGATGCGCCGGTAGCGCTCGGCCTGATGGAACAGGATGCCGTGCATATATTTCAGCCAGCGCGACGGGCAGGCCGCGATCAGGGTGAAGTGGAAATCCCGGTTGCGCTCCTCGAATTCGTCGCGCAGGTCCTCTTCCCCGTCGGCGAGCCGTTCCTCCACCTTGGTGAGGCGGTGGAAGGAGCCGACCAGGGCCCCTTCCCAGGCATCGGTGCCGAGCATGATCGATTGGCGCAGGGCTTCGACCTCGATCATCTTGCGGGCCGCGGTCAAGTCGGTGAAATCGTCGAGCGAGACGTCCGCCACGCGGAAGCCGCGCTGTTCCTCGGAGGTCACCAGGGCCTCGCCGACCAGCCGGGTCAGGGCCTCGCGCAGCGTCGAGGCGCCGACGTTGTAGCGCTCGCGCAGCATCTCGAACCGCAGCTTCATGCCCGGCCGCAGGTCGCCGTTCAGGACGTCGTGCCGGATCAGTTCATACGCAGCCTCGACCAGGCTGCGGGCGCCGACCACTTTGGACTGGTGCCAATCGACATCGGTCACTCTCTTGTCCATTCCCGGGATCCTTTCGCACCGGCCGAATCGCCGATGCAATTATGAATAATTCCAACAAACACGAGAATAATCTCAACTGCGCCTTAAGCGCAAGATCTCTGCCAAATTCGTTTAATCCGGTAATTCCTAAAATCTCGAAAATAAATTGACACCCTGCCGGCCCGGGGGCATAAGCGATGCAAAGACGATGACCGGAACAGCCGGCACGCCCCAGGAAACGGAAGAGCAGCGATGGCAGACGACGCCGAGGCCGCCGCGCCGACGAGAAGTGACATTCCCGCCGTTGCGGTGGTGAGCGCGCCGGGCCCCCGGCGGGTGACGATCACGGTCGAGGGGCATGGCGTGGCCAGTGCGACGACCGAGGAGCGCGTCCTGGTCGCCCTCGAGCGGGCTCAGGGCTTCGGCCGGCTGACCGGACTGCCGTGCAAGTTGCCGGTAGGCTGCCGGCGGGGTGGCTGCGGCATCTGCCGCGCCCGTGTCCTCGAAGGCGACTATCGGCTCTCGCCGATGAGCCGCGAACACGTCTCGGCAGAGGATCAGGCCGCCGGGATCGTCCTCTCTTGCGCGATCTACGCGCTGTCCGACCTGACCCTGAAGCTCGAGACGGCCAGGGTCGGTAAAGCGAAAGGCCGTTAGGCCGGCAAAGTCTCCGGAGGAAATGACATGGCTCATACAGGCGTTCTCAGGCCGGGATTCATCCAGTTGCGCGTGCTCGACATGCCCGCGGCGATCGAGCACTACACCAAGCGGATCGGCCTGCATCAGGTGACCGAAGGGGCGGACGGCCGCGTCTATCTGAAGGCGGCGGACGAATTCGACCACCACAGCGTGGTGCTGCGCCGCGCGGATACCGCCGGCTTCGACCTGATGGCGTTCAAGGTTCGCGAAGACGCCGACCTCGACCGCTTCGAAAAGCGCGTCGCCGACTATGGCTACCCGGTCGACCATGTGGCGGCGGGCGAGCAGCCGGGCATCGGCCGTCGCATCGGCTGGACTCTGGCGTCGGGCCATCGGATCGAGCTCTATGCCCAGGCCGACCAGTCCGACCCGCGGCCCGCCTCGCACAATCCCGACGTCTGGGTGCTGGAACCCCACGGCATGCGCGCCCGCCGTTTCGACCACGCCCTGCTCTACGGCCCGCATATCGAGGAAACCCTCGACTTCTTCGAGAAGGCGCTGGATTTCCGCTGCACCGAGCGGGTCGACCTGCCCGACGGCCTGCTGGCGATCTGGCTGACCGCCGGCATGAAGGCGCACGACATCGCCTTCGTGAAGCACCCCGAACCCGGCAAGTTCCATCACGCGGCCTTCGAGCTGGAGACCTGGATGGACGTCGGCAACGCCGCGGACATCATGACCCGCTACGACATCTCGGTCGACATCGGACCGACCCGGCACGGCATCACCCGCGGCCAGACCATCTATTTCTTCGATCCCTCGGGCAACCGCAACGAAGTGTTCTCCGGCGGTTACACCTATTACCCGGACAATCCGACCCGCACCTGGGACGAGACCCAGGTCGGCAAGGGCATCTTCTATTACGAACGCGCGATGAACGACGCCTTCCTCAGCGTCGTGACCTGAGCAGCGGGCGGAGACGATGCAGATCTCGCGCACGATCGCCACGCTCACCTCCCCGGCGGCCGTCAGGGCCGCCGAGGCCGCTGTCGCCTGCGGTGCCGGCCGCGGCGTCGCCGTGGTCGCTGCCGTGGTCGATGCGGGCGGGCACCTGCTCGCCCTGATCAGGGCCGACGGCGCCTTCACCGCCTCCCTCGACATCGCCCGCGACAAGGCCTGGACCGCCGCCACCTTCGGCCTCTCGACGGACAGTCTGTGCGAAGCTCTGTCGCAGCGCGAGGTGTTGCGTGAAGGGATCGCGCTGCGGCCGGGGGTGATATTGTTCGGCGGCGGCATGCCCTGCGTCGTCCAGGGGCGAGTGATCGGCGCGATCGGCGTCTCGGGCGGGTCGGAAGACGACGACCGCGCCTGCGCCGCGGCCGGCCTCGCCACGGTCACCCCCTGAGAAACGCAGGGATCATGGGAATACCGGGATCACGGGAATATCACGATCACGGGGGTGGCACGCACCGGCGCCCCTTCATCCGCCAGGAGTCAGTCGTATGAATGTCCATTCGCCTCATGAACGCCGTCCGCTCGCCCAGTCCACGGCACGGCGCGATGCCGCCCATTTCATCGACGGCGCCTTCACCACCGGTACGACGGGTAAGAGCTGGCAGAACCTCTGCCCGGTCGACGGCAGCGCGATCGGTACCGTGCCCGAAGGCGGCGAGGCCGAGGTCGACGCGGCCGTGAAGGCGGCGCGGGCGGCGCTCGACGGCCCCTGGGGCAGCATGAGCGTGACCGAGCGGACCGACCTGCTGGGCGCCGTGGCGGACGAGATCAACCGCCGCTTCGACGATTTCCTGGAGGCCGAATGCCTCGACACGGGCAAGCCCATGTCGCTCGCCTCCCATGTCGACATTCCGCGCGGTGCCGCGAACTTCAAGATGTTCACCGACGTCGCCAAGACCGTGGCGACCGAATGTTTCCCGATGCCGACGCCGGACGGCGCCGGCGCCCTCAACTATGCCCTGCGGCGGCCGCGCGGTGTGATCGCGGTGATCAGCCCCTGGAACCTGCCGCTTCTCCTGATGACCTGGAAGGTCGGGCCGGCGCTGGCGCTCGGCAATACCGTGGTGGTCAAGCCCTCGGAGGAAACGCCGCTGACCGCCACCCTGCTCGGTGAGGTGATGAACAAGGTCGGCGTGCCCCGGGGTGTCTACAATGTCGTGCACGGCTTCGGCCCCGATTCCGCCGGCGAATTCCTGACCCGGCATCCGCTGGTCAACGGCATCACCTTCACCGGCGAGACCCGCACCGGCGAGGCGATCATGAAGCAGGCGGCCCATGGTATCCGCCCGGTTTCCTTCGAGCTGGGCGGCAAGAATCCGGCCCTGGTTTTTGCCGATTGCGATCTCGACAAGGCGATCGAGGGCACCATGCGCTCGGTCTTCTCGAACTGCGGCCAGGTCTGCCTCGGCACCGAGCGGGTCTATGTCGAGCGCCCGCTGTTCGAGACCTTCGTCGCCCGCCTGAAGCAGGGCGCCGAAGCCCTGCGGCTCGGCCGGCCGGAAGACCCGGCGACCGGCCTCGGCCCGCTCATCTCGAAGGAACACCAGGGCAAGGTGCTCTCCTACTACCGCAAGGCGGTCGAGGAAGGCGCCACGGTGGTGACCGGTGGCGGCGTGCCCGCGATGCCGGCCGAACTCGCCGGCGGTTCCTGGATCGAGCCGACCATCTGGACCGGGCTTTCCGACGACGCCGCCTGCGTCACCGAGGAGATCTTCGGGCCCTGCTGCCACATCCGCCCCTTCGACACCGAGGCGGAGGCGATCCGCCTCGCCAACGGCACGCCCTACGGCCTCGCCGCCGCGGTGTGGACCGAGAATCTGTCGCGGGCGCATCGGGTCGCGTCGCGGCTCGACGTCGGCATCTGCTGGGTGAATTCCTGGTTCCTGCGCGACCTGCGCACCGCCTTCGGCGGCGCCAAGGCGTCGGGCATCGGGCGCGAGGGCGGCGTCCATTCGCTCGAATTCTATACCGAGATGACCAACGTCTGCGTCAAGCTGTGAGCCTGGGAAGCCTGTCATGACCAGTTCCGCCGAGGCGATCCGCGAAGCCGCCGATCGCCTCCACGCCGCCGCCGTCAGCGGCACGCCGACGGGCCCGATCCGCGACTTGCTGGCGCCCGGCGACGTCGCCGCCGCCTATGCCGTGCAGCAGGTCAATACCGAACGGGCGCTGGCGGCCGGCCGGCGCCTGGTCGGGCGCAAGATCGGGCTGACCTCGCTCGCCGTGCAGCGCCAGCTCGGCGTCGGCCAGCCGGACTATGGCATGCTGTTCGCCGACATGGCCCGGCCCGAAGCGCTGGACATCGCGGTCGGTGACGTCCTGCAGCCCAAGGTCGAAGCCGAGATCGCCTTCGTCCTGGGCCGCGACCTCGACGGCGAGCAACTCACCATGGCCGACCTGTTCCGGGCCATCGACTTCGCCGTGCCGGCGATCGAGATCGTCGGCAGCCGGGTGGCGAACTGGGACATCCGCATCACCGACACGATCGCCGACAATGCCTCGTCCGGCCTCTATGTCCTCGGCTCCCGGCCGGTGCGGCTCGGCGATTTCGACCCGCGCCTGTGCGGCATGGTGATGGAGAAGGCGGGCGAGCCGGTCTCGGTCGGTGCCGGTGCCGCCTGCCTCGGCTCGCCGCTCAATGCGACGCTGTGGCTCGCCCAGGTGATGGCCCGGGCGGGCCACCCGATGCGGGCCGGCGACACGGTGCTCTCGGGCGCCCTGGGCCCCATGGTCGGGGTCGCCCCGGGCGACGTCTTCGACGTCCGCATCGAAGGCCTCGGCGCAGTCCGGGCCGCCTTCGCCTGAGCGGGGCCGCATGACCGGACAAGAGGCCGGGCAGCATCCCCATCTCAGACTCGTTTCCACCAGCAATCGCGTTCGGAGAAGCCAGATGACCTCCCTCGCCGGGCTCGCCCAGATCGTCGACGAGGCGGCCCGCACCGCCGCCGAGATCCCGCAGTTGACCGACAGCCTGCCGGAGCTGACGGTCGACGACGCCTATGCCATCCAGGCCCTGTCGGTCGCCCGCCGGCGCCTGCGCGGCGAGCGCCGGGCGGGCTACAAGATGGGTCTCACCTCGCGCGCCAAGATGCAGCAGGTGGGCGTCTCCGAGGTGGTGTGGGGTCGTCTCACCGACGCCATGCGCCTGACCGAGGGCGGCGACCTGATCCGCGCCCGTTACGTCCACCCCCGGGTCGAGCCGGAGATCGCCTATCTCATCGGCAAGCCGCTGGAAGGCGAGGTGAGTGCCGCCGAAGCCCTCCTCGCGGTCGAGGCTATCGCCCCGGCGCTGGAGATCATCGACAGCCGCTACCGCGACTTCAAATTCTCCCTGCCCGACGTCGTCGCCGACAATTCGTCTTCCTCCGGCTTCTATGTCGGTTCCTGGGCGAAGCCGTCGACCGAGGTCGGCAATCTCGGCATCCTGATGGAAGTGAACGGCCGGCCGGTACAGATCGGCTCGACCGCCGCCATCCTCGGCCATCCGGTCCGCTCGCTGGTCGCGGCGGCCCGCCTGGTGGCCCGCGCCGGCGAGCGGCTGGAGCCCGGCGACATCGTGCTGGCGGGCGGCGCCACCGCCGCCCATCCCCTGACCCCGGGCGAATATCTGCAGACCAGTTTCCAGTCGCTCGGCACATTATCCTTCCACGTCGTCGCCTGAGGAGAGCGCCCATGCCGATCGTCGAAGTCACCTTGATCGAAGGCCGCAGCTTCGAAGCCAAGAAGCGCATGGTCGAGGAAGTGACGAGCGCCATCACCTCGTCCCTCGGCGCCCCGCGCGAGGCGGTCCGGGTCATCATCCGCGAAGTGCCGCCCTGGCATTTCGCGACCGGCGGCGTGCCGAAGGGCGAGCCGCCCGAAAAGCCCTGACCGCACTCTTTCCAGTGCCGAGGCCCCGGTCGCAGGACCGGGGCCTTTTCGCTTTTCAGAACTGGAGGGTGAGGGAGAACTCGACGTTGTCGGAGTGGTTTGCGATGCCGAGGATTCCCTGTTCGGGGTCGGCCTCGAAGTGGATGAGTTCGAGGCGGGGGCGGACGTAGTCGCCGA
>NZ_JBAZKR010000070.1:0-20347 GCF_041650655.1 Zavarzinia sp. | reverse complement strand
AATCCGGCCGAACAGGGCACGCCGGTCCGGGCGTTCGGGCGCCACGCTCCGGATCGCCAAATGGGCCGCGCGCCTCGGCGCGGCCGATCGCCGCGCGGATGAAGGCGAAAGTGCCGCAGCCATCGCTTCGACGCCGCTCATACGCTCTCTCTCCCAGCGGCTCTTCTCCGTCGCGGCCGCTGCAGCCAGGAGAGCAGGAGCGGGCCTGCCGATCAACCGGCGGCGCAGGATGCCAGGCCCTCGGACGTTTCAGTCGTGAAGGCTGGGGGCCTTCAGGATCGGAGCATGGTCCGATGAATCGTTTCTCCCTGCGTAAGGCGCTGATCACTTTGGCTGCCCTGGGCATTCTCGCCCCGGCGCTCGCCGGCTGCGTCGTCTATGACGAGCGGCCCTATCGCTATGGCCCGGCGCCCGTCTACTACGTGCCGGGCCATTGGGATCATTGGGGTTTCTGGGTGCCCGGCCACTATCGCTGAGCGCAGCGCGGCCGCGGGTCGGGGGGAGGGGCGCCGATCCCGCGGCCCGGCGCCGATCAGGGCGCCATCGCCTTCACCGCTTCCTCGGTGGTCAGCACGCCGTTGGCGATCATCGAATAGGCGACCAGCGCGGCCTTGTAGGCATCCTCGCCCGGGGCGGCCACCGCGTCCTTCACGACATAGACCTTGAAGCCGTTCTCCATCAGCGCCCGGAGGTGGGAGTCGACGCAGAGATTGGCCACCAGGCCGGCCAGCACCACGGTGTCGATACCGCGGGCGCGGAGCTGGTAGATCAGGTCGTTGCTCTCCGGCCCGTACATCTTGTGGGCGGCGACCATCAGGGCCTTGCCGTCGGCCAGATAGGGCTTGAAGCGATCGTGGATCTCCGCCCCCGGCGTGCCGGCGCCCAGCGCCTTCATGTCGAGGAGCTGGCGCTGCAAGGCGCCGGCATGGGTCCATTGGGCATCGCCCGGTGCGAAGGCCAGGGGATCGACGGCGATCAGCATGCCGCTCTTGCCCGCCGCCTTGAACAGGCGTTCCAGGTTCTCGACCGTGCCGACGGCCTTCAGATTGTCGGCCATCAGCTTGTAGAGCTTGCCGTTCTCGCTCAGGAATTCGTTCTGCGGATCGGTCACCACGAGGGCGGTATGGCCGCGGTCGAGGGCGAGCGGGGTGGGCTCCGCCGCCAGGGCCGCGCCGGCACCCATCATGCCCGCCGCCGCGAAGGCCAGGATAAGCCGTTTCATTTCTTCGTTCCTTCCGGTTCCGTCGCCCGATCTCGGCGACGGAGGGAACGCTAGTCGGCGGCGCTGCGGCCTTCTGTAACCAATGTTCCGCGGCGAACGCGATACTTTGGCAATACTTTGTAGGGGCGGGTCGTTTCGTCGCAGTGGAACATTTGTTCCATGGGCAGACCCTCGCGATCTGCTATCGATGACGGATCCTCACGGAGGTCGCATCATCATGGCGATGTCTGAGAGCGCCTGCGGCCGGCGCCGTCCCCTGACCGCGATGCTGGACCGTTTCCCCGCCCTGGCCGAACTCTCCGAAGCGAGCCGGGAACTGCTTTCGCGCGAGACGCAGCGCCTCGCCTGTGCCGGCGGCACGCCGCTGATCGCAAGGGGCGACATGGTGACCGGCGCCTTCCTGGTCGAGAAGGGGGCGCTCCGCGTCTATTACGTCAGTGCCGAGGGGCGGGAGGGCACGCTCTATTGGGTCGAGCCCGGGCAGTCCTGCATTCTGGCCATGAACTGTCTGTTCGCCCGCCTGGCCTATCCCGCCTGGGTCGAGAGCGAGGGTGAGACCGAGGTTTCGGTGATCCCGGGCGATACCTATCGCCGGCTTTTCGCGCTGGAGCCTTCGGTGCAGGGCTTCACCTTCGACGTCCTCTCCGGCCGCCTGTTCGAACTGATGGCCCTGATCGAGGAGACCGCGTCCCAGGGCCTCGAGGCGCGTATCGCAGCCGTCCTCCTGCGCCGGGCCAAGGGGGCCGCTTCGGTGGCGATCACCCAGGAACAGCTCGCCCGCCACCTGGGCACCTCGCGCGAGGTGGTGGCGCGGGTGGTGCGCGGCCTCGCCGCGCGGGGATTGATCGGAACCGGCCCGGGCCGCATCGCCCTGGCCGATCCGGCCGGCCTGCGCCGCCTTTCCGGCGACTAGCCCTTCTTGGCGATGTCGGGCAGGGGCACCCGCTCGATATCCAGGTGATCGGTCGAGGTGGCGCGGCGCCGGGCCTTCACGAAGCGGGCGAAGAGATTGTCGTCCGCCGCGATCAGGGCCTGGGGTGCCCCTTGCGCGACGAAGCCGCCGTTCTCGATGCAGACCACCTCGTCGGCGACCGCGGTGACGAAGTCGACGTCGTGCTCCACCATGATGATGGTCACCTCCCGCGCCAGTTCGCGCAGGACCGAGACGAGGCGCGAGGTCGATTCGACATCGACGCCGGTCGACGGTTCGTCGAGCAGCAGCACGCGGGGGCGCAGCACCAGGGCGCGGGCCAGTGCCACCAGGCGCCGCTGCCCGCCAGAGAGCGTGCCGGTGCCCGCCGCCTGGGTCACCGGAATGTCCAGCGGCCCCTCCGGCCGGATCTTCACCAGGGCGTCCCAGACGCCGACGCGGATCAGGCCGGCGACGATCTCGTCGTCGGTGATGTCGGCCTTCACCAGTTCGAAATTCTTGCGCAGCGTGCCCGAGAGCATGAGCGGGAACTGGGACAGGGTGACGACCTGCCGGCGCAGCGATTCGAGCGTGTAGTCGGCCAGCGGACGGCCGCCCAGCAGCACCTTGCCGCCCTGCGGATCATAGAGCCGCACCAGGAGGCGCATGATCGACGACTTGCCGGAGCCCGAGCCGCCGACGATCGCCGTGATCGCTTCCGCCCGGAAGCGGTGGGAGACGCCGTTCAGGATGATCGGCGTTCGCGCGGGCGGATAGCCGAAGGTGACGTCGGCGAGTTCGGCGCTGGCCTCGGCGATCGCGAGGTCCTTGGCGGTCTTGGCATCCTCGATTTCCGGCTTGGCGTCGATGATCTCGCCGACCGGCCGGATCATCGGCCAGTTGACCGAAAGCCCGGTGAAGAAGGTGACCAGTTCCTGGATCGGCCCGACCACCAGGGGCACCATCAGCAAGAGGCCCAGGAGGGCACCCACCGGCGTGTCCTTGTCGAAGGAGAAGGCGGCATAGATCAGCAGGACCGTGGTCAGGATCGTCGACATCGAGCCCTGGAACTGCTGCGCCGCCTCGCGCCGGAGCGTGGCGCGCAGCTTGGCCCGCATCACCGCCATCAACCGTTCCTGGATCGCGCGCGAGCGTTGCGCCTCCGCCCGCATGAGCTGGACCTCGACCGGCTGGGCGGTCGAATTGCCCAACTCGTCGGCGAAGGCCGCTTCCTCGGCCCGGACCTGCTCGAAGGCGCGGCCGACCACGCCCGAGAGTTTCCAGCCGATCAGCGGGATGATGATCACCAGCGCCAGCAGGATATAGCGGGCGGCCGGCGGGATCGTGGTGAAGGCGGCCAGATTGTCGGCCAGGAAGAGCCCGGCGGTGACGAGACCGACGCCGCGGGTGAGGGGATAGGCCAGGATCTCGCGCAGCGTGAACTGGGCGCCGGCCGAGAAATTATTGACGATCTGAACCAGTTGCGGCCCGGTCACCTTGGCGTGGAAGATCGGGCCGAGCACCAGCATCCGGTCGTGCAGCAGGTGGCGCAGCGCCGCCAACATCCGCTCGTTCGACCAGGTGGTGACCAGCTTGTTGCCCATGGAGAGAAGGATCACCAGGACCGCCAGCACGGCATAGAGCACGGCCATCCATTTGGGATCGGCATCGCCCTTGCCCTGGAGCGCATTGGTCAGCGAGACCAGGACCTGCTGGGTATAGGGCGTCAAGCCGTTCACCACGGCCGAAAGGCCTACCGAGAGCAGGAAGGGCAGGGGCGCCGTCTTCGCCAGCAAGATGGCCCAGCGCAGCAGCTTGCCGAACCTCATCGGCTCGGGCGGGAAGGGCAGGCCCGGGAAGCCGGGGCCGCCCGGTCCCTTCATGCCGCCCGCCATGGTCATCGGCCCCTTCATGCCGCCCGGGGGCGGAGCCCCCATCATGCCACCGGGGGGCGGAGCCCCCACCATGCCACCCGGGGGCGGAGCCCCCATCGCGGCACCCGGGGGCGGAGCCCCCATCGGTCCGCCTTTCGGTGCCCCCGGGGGCGGCATGGCGCCTGGGGGCATCGCTCCCTTGGGCGCGCCGGCCAGGGGCAGGGGGATCGACTGAGCACCCTCCTTGGGGGCGCCCGCCTTGGGCATGTCGGGCGGCGGATCAGAGGGCGGCATCGGCGCGGGCCTTCAAGATGGTCTTCAGCTCGAACTGGCGGAGATCGGGCCAGCGGCCGAGGAAGAGGCAGCACATGGCGGTGACCGTCGGCGTCGCGAAGCTGGTGCCGGTCTTCACGGTGTAGCCGCCCCCGGGGGCGGGCACGGTCAGCTCGTTGCCGAGGGTGGCGAATTCGATCAGCCCCGTCTCGATGAAGCGGATCGACAGCTCGGGGACCTGGAAATTGTCGATCGAGATCACGCTGGAGAATTCGGCCGGCAGGCCCTCGTCGGTCACCGGCACGTTGCGCTTGGCCGCGACCACCACCTGGTTCCGCTGATAGGCGCTCTCGCACAGTTTGTAGAGCGGTTCGCGCTGCGAGGCGGGGATTGCCAGGCTCATGTTGACCAGGCGCTGGCGCTTGGCCAACACATGGCGGAAGGCCACCAGGGAGGCGGTGGGATCGCCCTTGTTTCGGGCGTCCAGCACGCGGATGTCGTGGATCCGGGCATTGGGCGCGATCCGGGCGATGATGCCGGCGACCGCGGTGCCGTGGCCGAACGTGTCGTTGTTGATGCCGGTGTCGAGCGGCTGCACGGCCAGTTGGCCGCTCTCGCCTTCGACCGTCCATTGGCTCACCACCCGGCCGGCGAGGTCGGGATGGGTGGCGTCGACGCCCGAATCGATCACCGCGACCTCGACCGGGGCGAGGTCCGTGGTGGCCAGTTGCTCGAAGCCGAGGGCGGCCGCTTCGCTGATGACGCTGGATGACATGCCGGCGCCTCAGACGGCGAGATCGACCATCTGCTCGAAGACCTGGGCGAGGCGGGGCAGGCGGTCCGGCCGGCTGCGTGCCACGGTCGCCAGGGCGGCCAGGATGCGCGCCTCTTCCGGCCCGTAGCCGGCGGTGGTGAGGTCACCGCCGCCGGCGCCGGACATTTCGCGCAGACGGTTGTGCTGGTCCAGCATGAGAGCGGCGATGGTGGCGAAATTGCCGTAGGCGCGGCCGTCGTCGGTGGTGAAGCGGTGGCCGACCTTGAAGCGGACGCCGGTCAGTACGCCGATCAACTGGTCGCCCGAGACCATGGGGGCGGCGATCACGGCGCTCGGCTCGCCCTCGACGCCCGTGGCCTTGTTGGCGTCGTCGACGGTGCGGAAGGTGGGGGCGCCGATCTGCACCTCGTGGGTCAGGGCGGCGAGGCCGGTCAGGCCGGCGCCGATCGGCACGCGCTGGCCGATCAGGCTGGACGGACCGTTGGCGACCATGACGAAGCGGAGATCGTTGGCGTCCCGGTCGTAGGCCAGGACCGAGCCCTCGGCGGCATCGACGGTGCGGATCGCCGTTTCGAGCAGGAGCCGCAGCACGCCCTCCTCGCGCGTCGACGGCGCAATGCCGAGATAATGGCTGAGCAGCGAACGATCCGTGGTCATCGGGTCCCCCTTCCAGATGGCGGGCGAGTGTAACAGTCCGACCGGCAGACTGCGACAGGCCAAGCCGGCCGGCTGTGAGCCTGGCCATAGAAATCGGGCCGAAGAGGCTTTATTTCTCGGAACGAAAGTACCGCAAGCGTCAGGCGAGAGGGCAAATGGCATCGTCTCAGGAACCGGCGAAGGTCCGCCGCGGCATCCGCATCGACCCCGATTCGGGCGACAGCGTCGATTTCGCCAGCCTCGGCATCCTCCTGGCGCGGCCCCGCCCGGTCGAAGCGACCGAGGGGCAGGCCTGGTACACCGACTACACCCAGTGCCCCTGGTGCGGCCACATCGGCTGGACCACGGGCCTCAACACGGATTTCTACGTCGACGTCGTCTGCGGATCCTGCGGGCGCTATTTCAGGGCCTGAAAAGCGCCAAGAAAAACCCCGGCAGGTGGGGCCTGCCGGGGTCGGATCGTGCAGATCTGGCGGGGCTCAGTTGAGCCTTGTCGCCATGCTCGTGATGGTGTCGCCGATGAGGCGTTCCTTGGCAATGGGGTCGAGCCTTGTCGCGATCAACTCGCGGGCGGCGGCGACGGCTGCCTCGGCCGCGACCTTGCGGACTTCGGCGATGGCGTTCGCTTCGGCCTGGGCGATCTTGGCCTTGCCCAGTTCCACGCGGCGGGCGAGGGCCTGGGTCAGATCTTCCTCGGCCTTGGCGGCCAGGGCTTCGGCCACGGCCTTGGCCTCGACGACGATCGCTTCCGCTTCCTTGCCGGCGTTCTTGGTCGCCTCGCGATATTTCGCGAGGGCGGCCTCGGCCTCGGCCTTCAGCTTGGCGGCGGCGTCGAGATCGGCCTTGATCTTGGCGGCACGGTCGTCCAGCACCTTGCCCAGCAGGCCCGGCACCTTGAGATAGACGACCAGCCCGAAGAACAGGACGAAGGAAACGGCGACCCAGGTCTCGGGATTGGACAGGATTTCACTCATCTATCCGCTCCTCAGCGACGGGCCATGACGCTGTCGACCACGGCCCCGGCAGAGGCTTCGTCGACATCGATGCCGGCCACCTTGGCCGAAATCGCGCGCGCCGCCTCGAGGGCGATGCCGCGAACCTCGGCGAGGGCGGCTTCCTTGGTCGCGCGGATGCGCGCCTCGGCAGCCTTGGCCTCTTCGGCGAGCTTGGCTTCGAGTTCGGCCTTGCGGGCGGCCATGGCCGCCTCGACCTTGGCCTTGGCTTCGGCGGCGATGGCGTTGGCGCGGCCACGCGCTTCGGCCAGGGCCTTTTCATAGGCCGCGATCGCAGCCGCCGCGTCGTCCTTCAGACGGGCGGCGGTGGCGAGATCGCCCTCGAGCTTGGCCTTACGGCCTTCCAGCGTCCCCTGGAGCTTGGGCAGCACGAGGGTGCTGAGCAAGACGAGGAGGACGACGAAGAAGACCACGAGCCAGAAGATCTGCGGCGGGAAATCCTCGAAGCGGAGCTGGGGCAGCCCCTTCTTCGCGGCTTCCTCGGCCGCGGCCGGACTGACCGCCGTGGCCGCGAGAAGCAACCCTGTGAGAGTGTGCCGCATGATCGTTTCCGATCCGGTCCGCGCTGGGATCAGCCGAACAGGACGAGCAGGCCGATCAGCAGCGAGAAGATGCCGAGCGCTTCGGTCAGCGCGGCGCCGAGCAGCAGGTTCGGGAACACCTTCGGGGCAGCGGCCGGATTGCGCAGGGCGCCGGCAACGAAACCCGAGAACAGATTGCCGAGGCCGATGCCCACGCCGCCGAGGCCGAGGGTAGCAAGGCCGGCGCCGATCATCTTGGCAGCTTCGACTTCCATGGAACCATTCCTTCTGAGTTGTGAGCTGTCGTGCTCTTGAGAGGATATCAGTGATGCGGGTGAAGTGCGTCGTTGAGGTAGATGCAGGTCAGGATCGTGAAGATATAGGCCTGCAGGAAGGCGACCAGGAATTCCAGTGCCGTGAGAGCGACGATCATGGCCATCGGCAGGATGCCGCCGACGACGCCGAGCGCCACGACGAAGCCGCCGAACACCTTGAGCGTGGTATGGCCCGCCATCATGTTGGCGAAGAGACGAACCGAGAGGCTGACCGGACGGGTGAGGTAGGAGATCACCTCGATCGGAATCAGCAGCGGCGCCAGCCACAGCGGCACGCCCGAGGGCAGGAACAGGTGGAAGAAGCCCGTGCCGTGCTTGATCAGGCCGAGCAGGGTGATCGCCACGATGATGATGAGCGCCATGGTCGCGGTCACCGCCAGATGGCTGGTCACCGTGAAGGCGTAGGGCACCATGCCGATCATGTTCGCCATCAGGACGAAGACGAACAGCGAGAACACCAGCGGGAAATACTTCATCCCCTGGGTGCCCGTGTTCTCCTTCAGGAGATTGGCGACGAATTCATACGTCATCTCGGCGACCGACTGCAGCCGGCCCGGGACGAGGGCGGCGCGCGAGGTCGCGAGCATGAGGAAGCCGGTGGCGACCAGGACGACGATCCCGGTCCACAGCGCGGAATTGGTGAAGGAGATATCGATCCCGCCGATCTGCAGATCGATCAGGCGGTGGATCTCGAACTGTTCGAGGGGATTATGCGCTTCGCCGCCAGCGGCCATGACGAACCTCGACTCTCAACCGCGCGAAGACAAATCCTGCTGCTCTTTGGCCTCCGCCTCCGCCTGAAGGCGGCGGGCGGCTCGGATCAGGTTCAACGTCCCGGCGGCGGCACCCAGGAGGAAGAACACGATCATCAACCAAGGTCTCGTACCGAACCAGCGGTCCAGCACCCAACCGATCAACCCGCCGACGACGAATCCCGAAACGAATTCGACGCCGAGACGCATGGCCGACCCGTAGGCGTTGGACACCCGGGAGGGCGTTTCAGGTTCCGGCGGACCGAGAACGCTGTCACGCGCCTCCTTCAGGCGCCGGTCGAGATCGGCGAGGGAGGGAAGCGGATCGTCAGACATTGAGCTACCAGTATTTCCCGGGGCGCGCCGAAAAGAAACGCCCACGTCAGGTCCTGGCGGTCACAACAACCGGCACCCCGACCCCCAGCCAAGGCGGGCGCAAGGTAAGTGCCCGTTGCATCCTAGTCAAGGTCCAAAAGGTCGCAATCAAGCCTTTGAAATATCAGCAAAAAGTCGAGGGTGACAAAGGCGCGCCGGTGGAATCGCGCCGCACTGCGACATAATCGCGCCCATGGGGCGGCAAAATCACTCCGCCGCCAGCAGTTCCGGCGCCTTCGACAGGTCGACGGAGACGAGCTGGCTCACCCCCGCTTCGCCCATGGTGACGCCGTAAAGCCGGTCCATCCGCTGCATGGTGAGGCCATGGTGGGTGACCACCAGGAAGCGCGTGCCGGTCTCTCGTGCGACGTCGTCCACCATGTCGCAGAAGCGCACCACATTGGCGTCGTCGAGCGGCGCGTCGGCTTCGTCGAGCACGCAGATCGGCGAAGGATTGACCATGAAGACCGCGAAGATGAGCGAGAGCGCGGTCAAGGTCTGCTCGCCGCCCGAGAGGAGCGAGAGGACCTGGAGCTTCTTGCCCGGCGGCGAGGCGTAGATTTCGAGCCCCGCTTCCAGCGGATCGTCCGATTCGGTGAGCGCCAGATGCGCCCGGCCACCGCCGAAAAGGCGGGTGAAGAGCGTGCCGAACTGCTGGTTCACCTGCTCGAAGGCCGCCAGCAGGCGTTCGCGCCCCTCGCGGTTGAGCGAGCCGATCGAGCCGCGCAGCTTGGCGATGGCGGCGACCAGGTCTTCCCGTTCGGCCGTGATCGAGGCGATCTGGCCTTCGATCTCGTCCGCTTCCTGTTCGGCGCGCAGGTTGACGGGGCCGATCTGCTCGCGCTCGCGGCGCAGGCGGTCGAGGCGCATGTCGAGTTCGTCGAGCGCGGGCAGGGCTTCGCCGTCCTCGACTTCGGCCACGGCCAGGATCTTGTCCGGCGTGCAGTCCAATTCTTCCAGGATGCGGTCGGCCAGTTCCTGGCGCCGCCCTTGTGCCTGCTCGACCCCGGCTTCGGCCCGGACGCGGGCTTCGCGGAGCGCCCCCGCGTCGGCTTCGGCGGTACGGGCGGAACGCCGCGCTTCCGTCAGGGCCTGTTCGGCGGCGGCCAATGCGTCGGCGGCGTTGCGGCGGCGGCGCTCGGCATCTTCGATCCGCTCGGCCAGGGCTTCGGCGGCGTCGCGCAGTTCTTCCGGCCGGCCGGCCAGGGCTTCCTGTTCCTCGATGGCAGCGGCGCGGCGTTCGGCGAGCTGGCCGCGCTGCGCCTCGGCCGAGGCGGCACGGCGGCCCCAGGCGGCGATTTCGGCGCCGACGTCGACCAGCCGGCGGCGCCGCGTCTCGGCCTCGCGCTTCAGCCCGTCGCGTGCGGCGCGGGCCTGGCCGAGGGCAGCGCGCAACACCTCGACCTCGCGCTGGAGCTGGCTGCGGCGCTCGTCCAGATGGCTCCGCTCCGGCAGTTCGGCCTGGGCTTCCAGCAGGGTCTCGCGGCGCTCCATCGCCTCGTCGAGTTCCTGGGCGACACGCGCCATCTGGCTGCGCAGGGCTTCCGCCTTGGCGTCTCGCGCTGCCTGTTCGCGGCTGGCGCGGGCCTCTTCCTCGCGGAGGCGGCCGAGCTGGTCGCCAGCATCGCGGAGCCGGCGGCGGCTCTCGGCTTCCAGCGCCTGGGCGTTCTGCACCTCGGCGCGGGCGGCTTCATAGGCGGCGCGGGCTTCGCTCGCGGCCGCTTCGGCGATTTCGTGCTCGGCGCGGAGTTCGAGCAGGCGGTTTCGCTGCGCCAGGCGCACGGCGGCGGCCGTGGGCGCCTCGGCGGCGGCGGTGAACCCGTCCCAGCGCCAGAGGTCGCCTTCGAGCGAGACCAGGATCTGGCCGGGCGCCAGCGCCGCCTGCAAGGCCCTTCCAGCGCCCCGCGAAACGACGCCGATCTGGCCCAGGCGGCGGGCCAGGGCGGCCGGTGCCGTGACATGGCCGGACAGGGGGGCGGCCCCCTCGGGCAAGGCGGGGGGCGCGTCATAGGCGGGCAGGGCGGCCCAATGGACCGGCGCCTCTTCCGCCAGCGGCACGGAAAGATCGTCGCCGATCGCGGCCCCCAGCGCCGTCTCGTAACCCTTTTCGACCGTCAGCGCGTCGACCAGCGGCGGCCAGGGGCCGCCCAGGTCCTGCGCCAAGAGGCCGGCCAGGGCCTTTTCCTCGGCCGCGATTCGTCCTGCCGATGCTTCGGCCAGTCGCAGCGCCTCGCGCGCCTCGGTCTCGTCGACCAGGGCGCCGGCGCGGGCCGCTTCGGCTTCGGCGAGCTGGTCCTGCATGGCTTCGAGCGTGGCCTGGGCCAGTTCCAGCCGCTCGGCCAAAGCGTTCAGGTCGGCGGCGCGGGTCTGGTCCTCGGCCAGGCGGCGCTCGCCCGCGTCGACTTCGGCCCTTGCGGCGGCCAGCCGTTCCAGGCGGGCGCCGGCATCGCGGATCTCGCGCTCCAGGCTCTGGCGCTTGGCTTCGATCGCCGCGAGTTCGCGGTTGGCGGCGTCCAGCTCGGCTTCGCGCGCCTGCAACCGCTCGGCCGCCTCGGCGACCTGGGCCTCGGCCGTTTCGGCGGTGTCGCCCGAATCGGCTTCCGCCTCTTCGAGGTGCAGGCGCTCGTCCTCCAGCCGCTCGACCGCGGATCGGGCGTCGGAGGCCAGCAGGTCTTCGCGGCCGGCGTCGCGGTCGATCGTCTCGATCGCCTGGGTGAGGCGGGACAGGGCTTCGCGGGCGCGCCGCTCTTCGAGCGCCAGACCGTCGCGCTCGACCACCAGCTTGTGCAGGATCTGCGCCGTGCGTGCCTCTTCGGCGCGCAGGGGGGCAATCTGCTCGGCCGAGCGGTTCTCGACATTGACCGCATGGGCGGCCTGTTCGGTCGCCACCCGGACGGCGTCCTGGGCATGGGCGAGGTCGCGCCGCGCCTCGGCCAGGGCGGCCTCCGCCTCGATCCAGCGGAGATGCAGGGCGACCGCCTCGCCCTTGCGGATCTGGGCCTGGACGTTCCGGTAGCGGGTCGCCTGGCGGGCCTGGCGCTTCAGGGCGTTCAACTGGTTGGTGAGCTGGCCCATCACGTCGTCGACGCGGGTCAGGTTGCTCTCGGCCGCCTTCAGGCGCAGTTCCGCTTCGTGCCGGCGCGAATGCAGGCCGGAGATGCCGGCCGCCTCTTCCAGGATCTGGCGGCGGTCGGCCGGCTTGGCGTTGATGATCAGGCCGATACGGCCCTGGCCCACCAGGGCGGGTGAGCGCGAGCCGACGGACGCGTCGGCGAACAGGAGCTGGACGTCGCGCGCCCGCACGTCCTTGCCGTTGATCCGATAGGCCGAACCCGCCTCGCGCTCGATCCGGCGCGAGATTTCCAGCTCTTCATGGTCGTTGAAGGCCACGGGGGCCTTGCGCTGGGTATTGTCGAGCACGAGGGAGACTTCGGCGAGATTGCGCGCCGGCCGCTTCGAGGTCCCGGCGAAGATGACGTCGTCCATCTCCGAGCCGCGAATCAGCTTGGCCGAGGTCTCGCCCATCACCCAGCGCAGCGCTTCGAGCAGGTTCGACTTGCCGCAGCCGTTCGGCCCCACGATCCCGGTCATGCCCGGCTGGATCACCAGTTCGGTCGGGTCGACGAAGGATTTGAACCCCGAAAGGCGCAGTTTCGTGAACTGGACCATTGCTCGATGCCCTCAATCGCCGGGCGCGCGCATCCGCGCGCTTGGCTCGCTCTGCTGAAGCTCCGCGGGGCCGGAGTGGCCCTTGGTTGCTCAGCCCTCAGTCGCCGGGCGGCGGCATCCGCCGCCTTGGCTCGCTCCGCTGAAGCTCCGCGGGGCATCAGTGGCCCTTGGTTGCTCAGCCCTCAGTCGCCGGGCGGCGGCATCCGCCGCCTCGGCTTGTTTCCGATTACGGCTTCAGGCCGTTGTCGGTCAGGAACTTGGTGAATTCGTCGATCGTCAAAGCGCCCGACTGGACCTTGTCGCCGATCACGAAACTGGGGGTCGAGCTGATCTTGTAGTCCTTCTCGGCCGAATAGCGCGATTGGGCGACCGCCATCTTCAGGGCTTCGTCGGCCAGGCAGGCGTCGGCCTGGGTCTCGCCCAGACCGGCGAGGCGCATGGTCTGCTTCAGCGCGGCGACCGGGTCGGAGGCCCGGGCCCAGCTGCCCTGGCTGCGGAAAACGAGATCGACCAAGCCTTCCGCCTTCTCCGGCCCGGCGCAGCGGATCAGCATCGACGCGCGAAGCGCCACGCCGTCCAGCGGGAAGTCGCGGAAGATGAAGCGGATCTTGCCCGTGTCGATGAAGCGCTTCTTCACCTCGGGGAAAGTCTCGGTGGTGGAATGGGCGCAGTGCGGGCAGGTCATCGAGGCGAATTCGGTGACCGTGATGGGCGCGTCCTTCGGCCCCAGCACGAAGGTGCCTTCGGCGAAATCGCCCGCCTCGGTCCCCGCCTGTGCCCAGGCCGGGGAAACCCGCAAGGGACCGGCGACGGCCGCCGCGGCAGCACCGGCCATGCTGGCCAGGATCATACGTCTCGTGTTCATGGGGTCATCTCACCACAAGATGTTGGGGGTCGTAAAGGCGGATGATTCAATCCGGCGTCAGCGGCGACGGTCTTCCGGGTGCTCGGCCGCGATCGCCCGGCCGAGCTTGGCCAGGGCTTCGCGGAGAGACTGGTTCTCGATTGTGGCAACCTCGCGGTCGATCGCGGCGGCGGTCTCGGCGGGGAGCGGCGGGGGCTGCTTCCGCTTCGGCCGCGGGGCCTCGACCCGTCCTCGCAGGATCTTCAGCCGGGCGGCGGCACGGTAGCCGCAGAAACTGTTCACCTTGTCGAGGATCTGCGGCTCCAAATGCTGGATCTCGAGGGCGAGGGGGCCGTCGACCCGGACTTCCAACGTGCCGCCGTCGCTCGCCCCGCGCTCGAAGCGCAGGCGCTCCGGCGCCGTGCAGGCGGCCAGCCGCTCGCCCACGATGAGCGGCCAGTGGGTGACGATCTCGGCCGCGGCGAAGCCTCGCTTGCCGACCGCGGCGCGCAGCAGGGCGGGCAGGCGGGCAGCCGCCGCCTCGGCGCGGAAGCGGCGTTCGGGTGACGGCTCGAAGGTCTTTGTTGCTCGTCCCATGGTCGGCACACTCTAATCACGGAATGGCGCCCGTCGATTCCGAATTCACCCTGGCCCTCCAGGTTCCCGAGCCCCGGCCGGCACCGGGATTCACCCCCGCACTTCTGGCCTGGTACGACCGCCACCGCCGCCGCCTGCCCTGGCGGGCCGAGGCGGGGGAGGTGGCCGATCCCTACCGGGTCTGGCTCTCCGAGATCATGCTGCAGCAGACCACGGTGGCGACGGTGGGGGAGCGATTCGTCCGCTTCCTGGCCCGCTTCCCGACCGTGCAGGCCCTGGCGGCCGCCCCGCTCGAAGCCGTGCTCGCCGAATGGGCCGGCCTCGGCTATTACGCCCGCGCCCGCAATCTCCACGCCTGCGCCCGCGAAGTGGCGGCCAAGGGCGGCCGTTTCCCCGATACGGCCGAGGGATTGGCGAAGCTGCCCGGCATCGGCGATTACACGGCGGGCGCCATCGCCGCGATCGCCTTCGGCCGCCCGGTCGCCGCGGTCGACGGCAATGCGGAGCGGGTGCTCGCCCGCTGCCACCGGCTGGAAGAACCGCTGCCCAAGGCCAAGCCCACGCTGCGCCGCCTGACCCAGGACCTGGTGCCGGCCGACCGGCCGGGCGATTTCGCGCAGAGCCTGATGGATCTCGGCTCCTCCGTCTGCCTGCCGCGGGCACCGCTGTGCGGGCGCTGCCCAGTCGCCCGCTGGTGCGGCGGGGCGGCAGCGGGCGATGCCCAGCGCTATCCCCTGAAGGCCGAAAAGGCGGAACGGCCGACCCGCTTCGGCACCGCCTTCGTCGCGATCAGAGCCAGGGACGGCGCCGTCCTCCTGCGCCGCCGCCCACCCAAGGGCCTGCTCGGCGGCATGATGGAAGTGCCGGGCGGCGACTGGGCGGAAATCGAGGCGCTGGCAAAGCCGCCCTTCGCCGCCGATTGGCGCCGCCTGAACCAGCCGGTCGAACATACTTTCACTCATTTCCACCTGGTGCTGGCGGTCGAAGTGGCCAAGGTCGGCGATTTCGCCGCCGCCGGCGAATGGCACCAGCGCGCGCATATCGCCCATGTGGGCGTGCCCACCGTCTTCATGAAAGTGTTGCGTGCCGCCGGCGCCGTGTAGCGCTATAAGATCTGCCCCATTCAGGAGGAACGAGCGTGAGCAAGTCGGGCGGCAAGGCGACGGTCTTCATCGACGGCGAGGCGGGCACCACCGGCCTCGGCATCCGCGAACGCCTGCGCGACGTTGCCGGCCTCGAACTCCGCTCGATCGATCCCGACAAGCGCAAGGACCCGAAGGCGAAACAGGCCCTGATGGCCGAGGTCGACGCCGTGGTGCTCTGCCTGCACGACGATGCGGCGCGGGAGTCCGTTGCTCTGGCGGCCGAACTCGGCACCGACGCCCCGCGCATTCTCGACGCGTCGACCGCGCATCGGGTGGCGCCCGGCTGGGTCTATGGTTTCGCCGAAATGGCGCCGGGCCAGCGCGATGCGATCTCCGCCGCCACCCATGTCGCCAATCCGGGCTGCTATCCGACGGGCGCCATCGCACTCTTGAAGCCGTTGGTCGAGGCGGGCGTGCTGCCGGCGGATTATCCGGTCGCGGTTCATGCCGTCTCCGGCTATTCGGGCGGCGGCAAGGCGATGATCGAGGCCTATGAGGCCCACAAGGCGCCCAAGTTCGAGCTCTACGGCCTCGGCCTCGAACACAAGCATGTGCCCGAGATCAAGCAATATGCCGGTCTCGCCCGGCGGCCGATCTTCGTGCCCTCGGTCGGTGATTTCCGCCAGGGCATGCTGGTCACGGTGGCGCTCCACCTCGACCTCTTGAACGGCGCGCCCAAGCCGGCCGAACTCGAAGCGATCCTGGCCGCCCGTTTCGCCGGCAGCGAGCTGGTCAGCGTGCAGCCGACCGCGGACCTCGGCGGCAAGATCGAGCCCGAAGCCCTGAACGATACCGACCGGCTGGAGCTTCGCGTCTTCGGCAACGAGGCGCGCGGTCAGGCCCTGCTGGTCGCCCGGCTGGACAATCTCGGCAAGGGCGCCTCGGGCGCCGCGGTGCAGAACCTGAAGATCATGCTCGGGCTCTGAGCCCTATTGCCGCTCCGCCCGGGACATCATCACCCGGACGATCAGGCGGTGGAAGGGCAGGATCAGGCGGAGATAGATCCGCCCCAGCAGGTTGTGGGTATGGACCAGCGTCGTCATCGTGATGCGGCGGCGCTGGCCCGGCGCCGGCAGGACCTCGACCACGACGCGGAAATCCAGGTGGCGGTCGTCGAAACCGACCACCACGCGGGTCTTGCTGGTGTCCAGCACCGGAAAGAAGCCGATGTGCGGCAGTTCCGGCGCATCGCCCGTCTTCAGGCCGAAAGGCTTCACCAGGCCGTTCCGCAAGCCCATCAACGCCCGCATCCAGGCCGGCGTCCGCCCCAGGATCCGCTCCGCCGCCGAACGCGCGTCGAGGCTGCGCAGCTCGCTCACGGCGCGGAAGGCATCGGCATATTGTGCGCCCGGCAGCAGACCTGCGAGCGCCGGATCGGGCGCGGCCGGCTCGATATGCATGGATTTCCCCGGTTCAACTCTCCGGGGTGGAGTGTCGAAGGCGAGCCTTGCCGGCGCCAATCGTCACTTTGTCGCAGGTCTAATCAGGGGCTGCGGAATGAACGTTCATTCCGTTTCGATTTCGCCTTTTTTAAAGCTCATCTGGGACCGGAATGAACGTTCATTCCGGTCCCGAAGGCGAATGTCGCACCCCTGTCGCGGGTAGGGTCAGTGGCTGGTGCCGAGCTCGGCGCGCAGCCGGCTGCGGTAGAAATCGATCGGCACCAACATACCCTTGTCCTCGAAATGCCAGAAGGTCCAGCCGTTGCAGGCGGGCGCGCCCTGGACATGGGCGCCGATCCGATGGATCGAGCCGGTGGCATCGTTGGCGACCAGGCTGCCGTCGGCGCGCACGCGGGCGACGAAGCGCCGGCGCTGGTCATAGAGCTTGGTGCCTGGGCTGATCAACCCGCGTTCGACGACCTGGCCGAAGGGAATGCGCGGCTCTTCCCGCTTCGACTTGGTGACCGAGAGGGGCGCTTCCTCCATGCAGGCGACGGCGGCGATCCGGGCGCGCGCCACGGCGGCATAGGTCTCGTCCCGCTCGAGCCCGATGAAGTGGCGGCCGAGCCGCTTGGCCACGGCGCCGGTGGTGCCGGTGCCGAAGAAGGGATCGACCACGACGTCGCCCGGGTGGCTGCAGCCGACCAGCACGCGGTAGAGCAGGGCTTCCGGCTTCTGGGTCGGATGCGCCTTGGCACCGTCGTCGCCCTTCAGGCGCTCGCCCCCGCCACAGATCGGCAGGTGCCAGTCCGAACGCATCTGGAGGTCGTCGTTCAGCGACTTCAAGGCGTCGTAATTGAAGGTATAGGTCTTCTGGGCCTCGTTGCGGGCGGCCCAGATCAGCGTCTCATGGGCGTTGGTGAAGCGCCGGCCGCGGAAATTCGGCATCGGATTGGCCTTCCGCCAGATCACGTCGTTCAGCATCCAGAAGCCGAGGTCCTGGAGCGCCGTGCCCACGCGGAAAATGTTGTGATAGGAGCCGATGACCCAGATCGCCCCGGTATCCTTCAGGATGCGGCGCGCTTCGGCCAGCCAGGCGCGGGTGAAGCGGTCGTAGTCGGCGAAGCTCTCGGCCGTGCTGATCCCGCTGCCGAAGCGGTCCCACTCGTCGTCGACGCCGTCGACCACCGACTGGTCCGGGCGGCGGAGCTGGCCGGCGCGGGTGCCCTTGTCGAGCATCAGATTATAGGGCGGATCGGCGAAGACGAGGTCGACCGACTTGTCGGGCAGGCTTCGCATCAACTCGATGCAATCGCCCACAAGTATCTGATCGAGCGGCAGTTCCTGGATGCGATCTTGCGCCATCTGAAGTCCCCAAATCATCTTGGGGGGCATCCTGATTCGGCTGCCGAATCACGTCAATAGTCGTTTTGAATCAATAGTTTGATCGGACTAAATGATGTGCGATGGAAGCTTGTCGGCCCAAGCCGTTGTAGCGCTTCCTGATGTTCAGGGGTGCCGTAACCCATGTGACGGCCGAAACCGTAGCCCGGAAAGCGCAAATCAGCCGCCTGCATGAGCCGGTCGCGATGCACCTTGGCGACGATCGAGGCGGCCGCGATCGAGAGCGAGAGACTGTCGCCCTTCACCAATGTGGTGACCGGGCAGGGCAGCTCCGGCGCCCGGTTACCGTCGACCAGGGCATGGCCGGGCATGACCGGCAGCGCCTCGACCGCGCGGCGCATGGCAAGAAAAGTGGCGCGCAGGATGTTCAGCCGGTCGATCTCCTCGACCGAGGCTTCGCCGATGCCGAAGGGGACGGTGGCGACGATCGCCTCGAACAGCCGGTCGCGCGCCTGGGCCGAGAGCTTCTTCGAATCCGTGATCCCGGCCGGCACCGCGACACCCGCGGGCCAGATCACCGCCCCGGCCACCACCGGACCGGCCCAGGGCCCGCGCCCGGCCTCGTCGACGCCGCAGACCAAGCCGCCGAGGGCGATCTCGCGGGACAGGTCGGGGGCGGCGGCAGGGGCTTTGCGGGGGCGTGGCATGGGGCGGCTCGAAGCGGAGCCGCCTCATAGCACCCCCGTCAGTCGCCGAACAGGGCCATCTGGCCGCCCTGGTCGAGCGGGCGGCGGAAGCGGCTGGTGTCCAGCACCTGGCGCGGTACATCCAGGCCCAGGCGGTGCTTGGCCAGGCGGAAACGCTGGGCGATCAGTTCGGCATAGGGCCCTTCGCCGCGCATGCGGGTGCCGAATTCGGCGCTGTTCAGGGTGCCGCCCCGGATGTCGCGGATCAGGCGCAGCACCCGGGGGGCGCGTTCCGGCAGGGCGGCGGCGAGCCATTCCTGGAACAGGTCCTTGATCTCCAGCGGCAGGCGGAGGAGGACGTAGCCGGCCGAGGTGGCGCCGGCCGCAGCGCCCGCCTCCAGCAGGGCTTCGAGTTCGTGGTCGTTCAGGCCGGGGATCATGGGTGCCGTCATGATCCCGGTCGGGATCCCGGCGGCGGCCAGCGCCTTGATCGCGTCGAGGCGGCGTTCCGGCGTTGCCGCCCGGGGCTCCATGCGCCGGGCCAGGCGGCGGTCGAGCGTGGTGACCGAGACCCCGACCCAGACCATGTTCTTGGCCGCCATGCGGGCCAGGATGTCGATGTCCCGCGTCACCAGGGCCGATTTGGTGACGATGGTGAAGGGATGGTTCCAGCGCTCCAGCACTTCGAGGATCGCGCGGGTGATGCGGTGCCGCTTCTCGATCGGCTGATAGGGGTCGGTATTGGTGCCCATGGCGATCGGCCGGCAGGCATAGGAGCGGGCGCCCAACTCGGCTTCCAGCAAGCGCGCCGCGTCATGCTTGGCGAACAGGCGGGCCTCGAAATCGAGCCCCGGGGATAGGCCCAGGAAGGCGTGGCTGGGCCGGGCGAAACAATAGACGCAGCCATGCTCGCAGCCGCGATAGGCGTTGATCGAACGGTCGAAGCCGATGTCGGGACTGTCGTTCCGCGTGATCACGCTCTTTGCCTTGTCGGCCTGCACGCTGGTCTGCAGGCGGGGCGCCGCCTCGTCCAGGCTGCCCCAGCCGTCGTCCATCTCGACCCGCTGCTCGCGCTCGAAGCGCCCGCCGGCGTTGGACAGCGTGCCGCGCCCGGCCCGGGCCCCGGCATCCACCCGAGTGCCGCCGTCGCTCCGCCCGATCGTCCCTTCTGCATCCTCGCCCCGCACGAAGACCGGCCTCGGCCGAGCCGTTCGTTTCGGGGGCGGGAGGGTTTCGCGTGTCATGCCCGAAGCATGGCATGATTAGAACAAAAAGAGAACATTAATCACCCGGGCCAGACGAAAAGCAGACCGCCCGTCATGGCCGGGCTTGTCCCGGCCATCTACGCGGCCAAGCTGCTTCTTGCGTCGACGACAATGGCTCGTCCCGACGTGGATGCCCGGGACAAGCCCGGGCATGACGATCTTGAGTGGTGCTGGGGTGCCTTGAAGCAGCCCGATTTCCTCAACCGGACAGCCGGCGAGCCCGGGCATGACGGAAAGGAGAGGAGACCGCTAGAAGCGGTCCATCAGCTCGACGAAATTGCAGGGCCGGAAACGGCTGTCGAGCTGGGTCTTCAGGATGTCGTCCCAGGCGTCGCGGCAGGCCGAGGGCGAGCCGGGCAGGGCGAAGAGCAGGGTGCGGCCGGCGATCCCGGCGACGGCACGGGACTGGATCGTCGAGGTGCCGATCTTGGCATAAGAGAGCCAGCGGAACAGTTCGCCGAAACCGTCGATCTCTTTCTCGAACAGGGGGCGGAAGGCTTCGGGCGTCACGTCGCGCCGGGTGATGCCGGTGCCGCCGGTCGAGATCACCACTTCGACCGCCGGATCGCCGATCCAATGGTGCAGGCGGTTCTGGATCTGGTCGACGTCGTCGAGCACCAGGGCGCGGTCCGCCAGCACGTGCCCGGCCTCGGTCAGGCGCTGCACCAGCGTGTCGCCCGAGCGGTCCTCGGCCGGGGTCCTGGTGTC
>NZ_JBAZKR010000069.1:0-21299 GCF_041650655.1 Zavarzinia sp. | reverse complement strand
CAGCCACACCACCATGGTGAACGGCCTCGCGGTTCTGGGCTGGGGCGTGGGCGGTATCGAGGCGGAAGCCGCGATGCTGGGCCAGCCCATCTCGATGCTGATCCCCGAAGTGGTCGGCTTCAAGCTCAAGGGCAAGCTCAAGGAAGGCACCACCGCCACCGACCTCGTGCTGACCGTGACCCAGATGCTCAGGAAGCACGGCGTGGTCGGCAAGTTCGTCGAATTCTACGGCCCGGGTCTCGACCAGCTCTCGCTCGCCGACCGCGCCACGATCGCCAACATGGCGCCGGAATATGGTGCCACCTGCGGCTTCTTCCCGATCGACGCCGAGACCATCAACTTCCTGAAGTCGACCGGCCGCAAGCCCGGCCGCGTCGCCCTGGTCGAGGAATACGCCAAGGCCAACGGCCTGTGGCGCACTTCCCGCTCCAAGGACCCGGTGTTCTCGTCGACCCTCGAACTCGACATCTCGTCGGTCGAGCCTTCGCTGGCCGGCCCGCGCCGTCCGCAAGATCGCGTCGCCCTCTCGGGCGTGGCCGAGAACTTCATGTCCGAATTGGTCAAGCCGAAGCCCGGCTTCGACAAGGCGGGCAAGGAGAGCCAGCCGGTCAAGGTGAAGAGCGGCAAATACGAGGTCGACCACGGCCATGTGACCATCGCCGCCATCACCTCCTGCACCAACACCTCGAACCCGAGCGTGATGCTGGGCGCCGGCCTGCTGGCGCAGAAGGCCGTGGCCTTGGGTCTCAAGGTGAAGCCCTGGGTGAAGACCTCGCTGGCGCCGGGCTCCAAGGTGGTGACCGACTATCTGGCCAAGGCCGGCGTCGACAAGGCGCTCGACAAGCTCGGCTTTAACCTGGTCGGTTACGGCTGCACCACCTGCATCGGCAACTCCGGCCCGCTGCCGGAGGAAGTCGCCGAGGCCGTCACCAAGGGCGACCTGGTCGCCGGTGCCGTGATCTCCGGCAACCGCAACTTCGAAGGCCGCGTCAATCCGCTGGTGAAGGCGAACTATCTCGGCTCGCCCATGCTGGTGGTCGCCTATGCCATCGCCGGCTCGCTGAAGATCGACCTGACCAAGGATCCGATCGGCATGGGCAAGGGCGGCAAGCCGGTCTACCTGAAGGACATCTGGCCGTCCAACCAGGAGATCACCGACACCGTCCGCAAGTGCGTGACCGCGGCCCAGTTCCGCGCCCAGTACAAGGACGTGTTCGGCGGCGACAGCAACTGGAAGAAGGTCAAGACCACCGAGTCCCAGACCTACGACTGGAACAACAAGTCGACCTATATCCAGAACCCGCCCTATTTCGACAAGATGCCGGCGGCCCCCAAGGCCGTCTCGGAAGTGGTCGGCGCCCGCATCCTGGCGATCTTCGCCGACTCGATCACGACCGACCACATCTCGCCGGCCGGCAACATCAAGAAGGACAGCCCGGCCGGTAAGTATCTGGTCAAGAACAAGGTCGACGTGGCCGACTTCAACCAGTACGGCGCCCGTCGCGGCAACCACGAAGTCATGATGCGCGGCACCTTCGCCAACATCCGCATCAAGAACGAACTGGTGCCCGGCACCGAAGGCGGCGTGACCAAATATTTCGGCAAGCCGGGCGAGACCGTCGCCGATCCGAAGCCCGAAGCCATCTACGACGCCTCGATGAAGTATCAGAAGGCCGGCGTGCCGCTGATCGTCGTCGCCGGCAAGGAATATGGCACCGGCTCGTCGCGCGACTGGGCGGCGAAGGGCACCAACCTGCTGGGCGTCAAGGCCGTGATCGCCGAGAGCTTCGAGCGCATCCACCGCTCGAACCTGGTCGGCATGGGCGTGCTGCCGCTCGTCTTCAAGGACGGTGCGGATCGCAAGTCGATCGGCTTCGAAGGCACCGACGTGATCGATCTCGTCGGTTTCGCCGACAAGCTGACCCCGCGCATGGACGTGACCTGCCGCATCACCAAGGCCGACGGCACGGTGAAGGAGATCCCGCTCCTGCTCCGCATCGACACGGTGGACGAGGTCGACTACTTCAAGAACGGCGGCATCCTGCAGTATGTGCTGCGCGGCCTGCTCGCCGCCTGATCCGCGGATCAGCGAACCAAGAAGGCCGGGGTGGCGACGCCCCGGCCTTTTTCTTTGGGATTACTTGAGCCCGGCGTCGCGCCCGGGCAGGGCGCCGATCGCCGACCAGTCGAGCCCGTCGCCGCCCTGGGCGAGCAGGGCGAGGAAACGGTCGCGCACCAGATTGGCCAGCGGCAGGGGCACGCGCAGCTCCTCCGCCGCCGCCAGCACCAGGCGGGTGTCCTTGAGGCCCAGCGGGGCCGGGAAGCCCGGCGGCTGAAACACGCCGTCGACGATCAGCTTGCCGTAATTGCGATAGACCGGGGCGCCGAACAGGGTCGAGGTCAGGAAGTCGAGATAGGCGGCGGGATCGATGCCGCCCTTGCCGACCAGGGCGAGGGCCTCGCCCAGCGCCTCGATCACCGTGGTGATCAGGAAATTGCCCGAGAGCTTGATCAGGTTGGCCGCCTCGGGCCGCTCGGTCAGGCGGAAGACCTGGCGCCCCATGGCCTCCAACAGGGGCATGGCACGATCGACCGCCGTCGCCGCACCGCCCGTGACGATGAAGAGCTGGCCCGCCGCCGCCACATCCGGCCGGCCGAACACCGGGGCCGCGACATAGGCCTGGCCGGCGGCCGCGTGCGCCGTGTCGAGCCGGGCCGAAAGCGCCACCGAAACTGTGCTGGCCGAAACATGAAGCGCGCCCGGGGCGAGTTGCGCGACGAGGCCGCCCGGCCCGTCGGTGACCGCTTCGAGGGCGGCATCGTCGGCCAGCATGGTGACCACCGCCTCGCCCCGGCAGGCCTCGGCCACCGTTGCCGCGACCACGGCGCCCTTTTCGGCAAGGGGGGCGCATTTCTCGGGCGAGCGGTTGTAGACGGTGACCGCATGGCCGGCGGCGAGCAGATTGGCGGCCATGCCGGCCCCCATGCGGCCGAGGCCGATGAACCCGATCTTCATGGTGATGGACCCCGCGGAAGGATGCGCTGCCGGTCATTCTAGAGCCCGGCCGGCACCGGCGGGCCACCCTCTTTTCGCCTCCCGATGGCTGCTATGCGCATGACCGGCGGGTGAGACAAAGGTGTCCTTGCTTGTGCGCCGCACCTGTCCCCAGACTGTCATGAACAGCAGGGGAGTTCGTCATGCTCAAGGATGCGCGCGGCAACGACGTCACCACCGACAACCCTGTGGCCGTGGCGGCCATCAACAAGATGGTGGACCAGTGGCTGGGCTACGGCCAGGCCGCCAGCGCCGTCTTCGAGGGCGTGGCGGCCGATCCGCGCTGCGTGATGGCACTGACCCTCGGCGCCGTGCTCAACCTCTGCCTCGAGTCGGCAGCCGGGGTCAGGGCGGCGCTGCCGCTCCTGCAGAAGGCCCGGCTCTATGTGAACAAGGCGAGCCGGCGGGAACAGCTCTGGCTGCTCGCTGTCGAGGCCTGGGCCAAGGGCGATACCGACCTTGCTGTCCGCCTGCATCTCGACATCGCCGAGGGCTGGCCGCGCGATCTCGCCTCGGTGAAGCTCTGCCAGTATCACCAGTTTAACCAGGGCGACGCCGCCGGCATGTTGGCGGTGATCGACGCCGTGCTGCCGGCGCACCGCGACGATCCCCATGCCCATGGTATGCGCGCCTTCGCGCTGGAGGAATGCGGCCGCCTGCGCGACGCCGAAATGGCTGGGCGCTATGCCGTCGAACTGCGTCGGCGCGAACCCTGGGCCCATCACGCCGTCGCTCACGTCATGGCGGCCGAAGGGCGGCTGGACGAGGGCATCGACTGGCTGGAATCCCATGCCGAGACCTGGGAGGACTGCAATTCCTTCATGCTCACCCATAATTGGTGGCACTTGGCGCTGATGTATCTCGACCGCGACGACGCGGCCGGCGCGCTCGACCTCTACGACCAGCGGGTTTGGGGCGTGTGGAAGGATTATTCGCAGGACCAGGTCAATGCCGCCTCGCTGCTCTGGCGCCTCGACCTCCGGGGCGTGCCGGTCGGCAACCGCTGGCGCGACGTCGCCCGCCATGTCGCCGCGCGCGAGGCCGATCACCTGGAGCCGCTGCTCGACCTCCATTATCTGATGGCGTTGCTGCGTGCCGGGATGGATGGCCAGGCCAACCGCCTGATCGCCGCGATCGAGGCCCAGGCGGCCAAGGCCCGGCGCCATCGCCGCGCCGCCTGGGCGGAGGTCGCCGCCGTCGCGGCCCACGCCCTGGCGGACCATGCCCATGGCCGTTTCGCCGAAGCGGCGGCGGCGCTGGAGCCGATCCTGCCCCGCTTGTCGCTGCTCGGCGGCAGCCATGCCCAGCGCGATCTCCTGGTGCAGACCTATGTCGATGCGGGATTGAAGAGTCGGCGGGCGGGCGATGCCCCGGCATCCGGCCTGGGCGCCCTGCTGCGGGAGCGGGCGCGCTCGCGGCCGACGGTGGCGCGCCATTTCCGCGACCTCGCCTGCCTGGCGCGGCTGGACGGCGCCATTCCCAGCGCCGTCGCGGCCGAACATCGGGCCGAAGCCCTGGCGCGGACCTACGCCGTCTGAACCGGCACCGGTAAAGCCCCGGGCGCCCGGGGGATCAGATGCGGTTCAGGCGCCCTGGGGCCGCGCCATCAGGGGCGCACGCGACGCCACGGCACGGGCATTGCGCGGGGAGGCCGGCAGGCTGCCGATCGCGCCGAGCAGCGCGTTCAGGACGACGAGAGCGGCGGTCAGGCCGATCATGAACAGGGGCCCCTGCCACAGGCCGAGGGCGGCACCCAGCACGGCCCAGGCGACCCGCGCCGCCACGGAATCGAACAGGGCAGCTTCGGCGCGCAGGGCGAAAAGACGCAGAACGGTCATGGCTTCACCAAGCTTACACAACGACTGCCCCCATTAGAGGGCGCCCCCCGCCGCCTCGACAATTGGCATTTTGTCGCAACGCACAATCGATTTTTGCAATGCGGGATAGGCGACTGGAAAAAGGCTGAACGAATCCTTCCCCATCTAGTCCGCAGCCAAAAATAGAACCGCGGGCTCGAAACAAGTATAGGGGTTATTCTCCGAGAGAATTCAGTGATACGGTGAACCTACGATGTGCCCATTCAAACATGAGGTGTGTTCGAGTCATGGTGCGTGGGTTTCTCCAACAATACAATCGTCCTTGCAATCGCTCGCTAAACTGCGATGGCATGGGTCTAGGAGGGGGTATCTGCATGAAAGTAGTCCGCCGCCTCCGAGCCGAAGCGAAAAAGGCGTTTATGGTGTAATGGATGTCAAAGCGTAGCATCACAGATCAGGAAATAGGGCTGATCAAGGCCATGCTTGCGCGTGGCATGAAGAACAAGGACATTCAATTCTTCTTCAATAGACCGGATCGCGCAGTGAATTCAGGTCGTATGTCTCAAATCCGCGATGGATCATACGGGCCGGAAGTCCCGCAGGCGACAGATGCGGAATTGAGTGCCTTCATTGCACTTCCTAAACCAGAGGGGCAGGTAGCTGCTATCGGCGTTCCAGTGGTCGCGTCGCCACAAAGGACTGAAAGCCCAAAAGGGCCTCTGGATCCAGGCGTCATCGCGGGACTATTTGCTGCGGACGCCAACGGGACATGGCGCCTGATATGTGGGGAAACAGAGCAGCATGAATGCAAAGCAAATTTTGGCCTTAAGCACTACTTGGAATGGATCCGTGTAGTTGCAGCTCTTGCGAACAACCGGGGTGGTTACATTTTTTTCGGCGTCCAGGATAGGGCTGGCTCGGCGGCCGCCGCGACAAACAAGATCTATACAGTCACTGGTCTGAGCACCGGTGACTTTGAGAGAACTGACCCGGCTGAATTCACGAGGTTGATCCGTTCTTATCTGGACCCAACACCAAAAGTACAGACCGCCGTCGCTGTTATAGGAACGAAGACCATCGGCGTTATGCATGTTGAGCAACATCCCGGTCGGCCAGTTATTGCGCGCACCGGAGATGGAAAGATAATAAAAGAAGGAGATATATTCTTTCGATATTCTGGAAGTTGCGAACGTATAAAATATAGTGATCTTCGTATTATTCTTGATGAGCGTGATGCTGCCGTTCGTTCGGATATGCTTCCGCTTATTACGCGGTTGCTCGCTCTCGGTCCCGCACGTGCGCTGATTGCGGATTTGGACAATGGGATTTTGGACGACGGCAAGCGCCCAATCGTCATCGATCCGACCTTGTTGAACCAGATCAAATTTATCCGAGAAGGCGAGTTCCATGAAAAATCTGGTGCGCCAACCTTAAAACTTATAGGAGAAGTTACAGCTAACAGTGATGCCGTCGCGACAAAAATCGTCCGCGCAAACGTGACGCCTGACGCTGTACTGCGGAACTTTCTCACTGGTGAAAAAGTCGCTCATCCGCTCGATTATTTGGTGCACTCGGCACACTCCAGTCGCGAGTGGCTACCTCTTTGGTTTTATGTCCGTCAGGCGGGGATTTCCGCTATGGACGCAATCGAACATTTGAATAAGGAAGGCGCGAGCCGGCCATCGCATCGCGATGGTGCAGTTGCGCGTCTTAGCGGAAAGCGAACCGCTTACAATGTCAACAATGGCAAGCCGAAGAAATTGGTCAAAGCATTTTGCGAAGGCAACATTGAGGAGCCGAAAGATGACTCAGACGCCAACAAGTTTGCGCTGGCGGTGCAGGGACTGCCGAATGGGCAGGGGAATTTGGATGAGTTCCGAATGCTACTCCTAAAGTGCTATGAGCGTGCTGTATCTCAAACGCCAGCCCACAAGAGTCTGCGTAGCGCCGTTTTTCGCGCAGCCTGCCGCCTTGACGAGCTTCAATGGAAGCCTAGGGAAGACGCATAGCAGGTACGTTTTAGCTAAGAGGGAGCTCGTTTTTCCCTTCGGGCCAGTCGCGGTCAGCGCGGCCGGCTTTGCTCCGGTATCCCCCTTGGTCGCTACCGTCGCCCCAAAACAAAAAAGGGCCAGCCCATGGGGCCGGCCCTTTCGCGTTTGTTCTGACGTCCCTTACGCCCCGGGGGCGGGTTCCGGGCGGATGCCGGGGTTGCCGCGGTCGTCGGCGGGTTTGCCGGTCGGGGGCACGGCGGAGCTGGTGCCGATGTCGGGCGAGGGCGGGTCGTTCGAGGGTTCGCGGTAGATGTGTTCGCCGCGCAGCAGGGCGCGGATCTCGTCGCCCGACAGGGTCTCGTATTCGAGCAGGCCCTTGGCCAGGGTCTCGAGGTCGCCGCGCTTGTCGGTCAGGATCTGGCGCGCGGTGGCGAGCGCATTGTCGACCAGCTTCTTCACTTCGGCGTCGATCTTGCGGGCCGTCTCTTCGGAGACGTTCTGGGTGCGCGAGACCGAATGGCCGAGGAAGACTTCTTCCTGGTTGTCGCCGTAAGCGACGGCGCCGAGCTCGTCCGACAGGCCCCAGCGGGTCACCATGTTGCGGGCGAGCTGGGTCGCATAGGCGATGTCGCTGGAGGCGCCGGAGGTCACCTTGTCGTAGCCGAACACCAGTTCCTCGGCGACGCGGCCGGCCATGGAGATGGCGAGGCGCGAGATCATGAATTCGCGCGTCACCGACAGCTTGTCCGATTCCGGGAGCTGCATGACCATGCCGAGGGCACGGCCGCGCGGGATGATGGTGGCCTTGTGGATCGGGTCGGACGAGGGCACGTTCATGCCGACGATGGCGTGGCCGCCCTCGTGATAGGCGGTCAGGCGCTTTTCCTCGTCGGACATGACCATGGAGCGCCGTTCGGTGCCCATCATGACCTTGTCCTTGGCGGCCTCGAATTCCGACATGGTGACGATGCGGCGGCCCTTGCGCGCGGCGAGAAGGGCGGCCTCGTTCACCAGGTTGGCGAGGTCGGCGCCGGAGAAGCCGGGGGTGCCGCGGGCGATCACCCGGGCGTCGACGTCGCTCGCCACCGGCACCTTGCGCATATGGACCTTGAGGATCTTCTCGCGGCCGGCGATGTCCGGGTTGGGCACCACGATCTGGCGGTCGAAGCGGCCGGGGCGCAGCAGGGCGGGGTCCAGCACGTCCGGCCGGTTGGTGGCGGCGACCAGGATCACGCCCTCGTTCGCCTCGAAACCGTCCATCTCGACCAGGAGCTGGTTCAGGGTCTGCTCGCGCTCGTCGTTGCCGCCGCCCAGGCCGGCACCGCGATGGCGGCCGACGGCGTCGATTTCGTCGATGAAGATGATGCAGGGGGCGTTCTTCTTCGCCTGTTCGAACATGTCGCGCACGCGGGACGCGCCGACGCCGACGAACATTTCGACGAAGTCCGAACCCGAAATGGTGAAGAAGGGCACATTGGCCTCGCCCGCGATGGCGCGCGCCAGCAGGGTCTTGCCGGTGCCCGGCGGGCCGACCAGCAGGGCGCCCTTGGGAATGCGGCCGCCCAGGCGCTGGAACTTCTGCGGGTCCTTCAGGAAGTCGACGATCTCCTCGAGTTCTTCCTTGGCCTCGTCGATGCCGGCGACGTCGTCGAAGGTGACGCGGCCGTGGCGCTCGGTCAGAAGGCGGGCCTTGGACTTGCCGAAGCCCATGGCCTTGCCGCCGCCCGACTGCATCTGGCGCATGAAGAAGATCCACACGCCGATCAGCAGCAGCATGGGGAACCAGGACACCAGAACGTCGATCAGGGTCGGGCCCGACTTGTCCTGCGGCACCGACTGGACGTTCACGCCCTTGTCGAGCAGGCGCTGGACGAGCTGCGGGTCGGTCGGCGCGTAGGTCGAGAATTCGCGGCCGTCGGAGAGGTGGCCGTAGACCGATTCGCCCTGGATCGTGGCGTCGGTGACCCGGCTCGCCTCGACCGCGGCAACGAACTCGGAATAGGGCATCGAGCCGCCCGTCCGATGACTGGACGAACCCTGGAACGCATTGAACAGCGCAAACAGCAGCAGCGCGATGACGACCCACAGGGCGAGATTACGTCCGGGCAAATTCACGGGCTTGACCTTTCCAGCCGGCCTCCGCCGGCATCACCTACTGTGCCGGCCTCCGCCGGCCTTATCTACTTTGCCGGCCGCCGCCGGCACGCCGCCCCGGAAGGCGGAATTTC
This sequence comes from Zavarzinia sp., assembly GCF_041650655.1. GTDB lineage: Bacteria > Pseudomonadota > Alphaproteobacteria > Zavarziniales > Zavarziniaceae > Zavarzinia. The sequence goes on along the minus strand of NZ_JBAZKR010000069.1, from coordinate 12,208 downwards.
AATGCTTGTCATAGATAGTGCCGCGCCCGTGGTAAACAACTCCTGTCAACCGCGGGCGGAGAAGATATCGGGGGCACAATAGCGCAGTCTCGCCGCCTGTGGAGCCCCGAATTCGAGGGCGGGGACGGCCAGGAGTTCACCATTCGAGAAGACCGCCGGGGTGACCAGCCGCTCGACCCGGCGGAGCGCCGGCAGGCCGGGCGCGCTTCTGTCGCCGAGGGCGGTCACGGTGATCGGGTGCGGTCCCGCCTCGACCGCGAAACGGTCGTCCCAGACGCCGCTGGCTCCGGCGTCGAGCTGTAATGGTGGACCGAGATGGCGCGCCTCGCGCAGCACCGTCACCCGCTCCCGCCCGGCCAGGAAGCGGCAGCCGCCCAGGGTCGCGCCGGCAAAGATCTCGTCCGTCGAGGCAAGCCGTTCGGCCAGCCGGTCCAGCCGCTCGCGCCGCGGCGGATAGGCGCCGCCGCCCACGGCCCGGATCAGGCGACCGAGCGCCCGTTCGACGAAAGGCGCAGGGGCTCCGGCCAATGCCCGGCGATCGATCGAGGCGACGCCCCAGGCATCCAGGGTGAAGGCCCGGCAGGCAATCTCGGCCGCCGCCGCCTCGATCGCGGCGCGGTCGCGTTGCAGGCGGGCGGCGGTCGCGGCGAGGCCGGCGGCGTCGAGCCCGAGGGTGGCGATCGCCCGGCGCACGGCGACCCGGGCGAAACGGGCGTCCTCGTTCATCGGATCGGCCACCGGGATCCAGCCGGCGGCCTCGACCAGGCCGGTCAGTTCGGCCCGCGAAAAATCGAGCAGGGGGCGCAGCAGGCGAAGGCCCGGCAGCGCACTGGCCGGTGCCATGGCGGCCAGCCCGTCCAGGCCGGAGCCGCGCTGGAGACGGAGCAGCAGGGTTTCCGCCTGGTCGTCCCGGCTGTGGCCGGTCAGCAGGGCGGTGACACCGGCGCGCCGGCACCAATCGCCCAGCAGGGCATAGCGGGCGGCGCGGGCCGCCGCTTCGAGCCCGCGCCGGGGCAGGGGCGCGGCGGGGCGGAGGACGGTATGGCCATGGCCGAGCCGGCGCGCCAGGGCCGCCACTCGTTCCGCTTCCGCCGCAGCTTCCGGCCGGAAGCCGTGGTCGACGGTCAGGATGTCGAGGGTTCGCCCGGGCGCCAAGCCGGACCAGGCATCGGCGAGCAGAAGCAGGGCGAGGCTGTCGGCTCCGCCCGATACCGCCAGCGCCAGCCGGGGCGGTGGCGCCAGGCGGTCGAGGGCGGTGGTGAAACGCGCGGTCGCCGCCGGCTCAGGGGCAGGCGGCCGCTTTGCGTTCGCGGTCGGCGCGGGACTTGATGGTGGCACTGGCATCGGCATAGCGGTTGGGCAGGTCGGACAGGACCTGGCAGCCCTTGTCCTTCTGGCCCATCTGGATGAGGCTCATGCCCAGCTTCAGGAAGCTGTCGGGGGCCTTGGCGCCCTGCGGGTAGGTCTTCACGCCGGACAGGAAGGTCTGGGCCGCGGTATCGTAGTTGCCGCGCACGTAATAGGTCTCGCCCAGCCAATATTGGGCATTGCCGGCGAGCTTGTCGGAGCCATAGCTGGCCAGGAAGGATTTCAGCGCGGCTTCCGCCTGGTCGTAGTCGCCCCGGCGCAACATGCCGAGGGCATTGTCATAGGCGGCCAGTGCCGCCGGCGACGAGGTGGCGGGCGAGGGGCCACCCGCGGGAGACGATGTGGGGCCGGGGGCCGGTGCGGGCGTCGGGGCCGGCGCGGGCGCTGGTGCAGCGCCTGCGGTGCCACCCTGGGCACCGCCGGTGTCACCGCCGCCGGCCTGGACGCCGGACTGCTGCTCCAGCCGGTTCAGGCGGAATTCGACGTCGTCCTGGAAACTCTTGAGCGCGGCCTTGTTCTGGTCGGCGGCATATTGCGCCTGCTCGATCTGGCCGGTCAGGGTGCGGATCTGCTCTTCGAGAGCGGAGAGGCGGAGGTCGAGCTGAGCCACGCCGGCCTGGTTGATGCCGCCCTGGGCCTGGGCCAGCTGGATCTCGGTCGCCGAGTCGGAGATTTCGGCGAGCTTGTCGCGGAGCGCGCCAAGGTCCGTCGCCGCCTGGGCGAAGGCCTGCCCGGCCGACCATCCGGCGGCGAGCAGCAGCCCGGCGGCAATCAGGCGAAGGGGGCGTCGGGCAGCGGACGGCATGACACGGGATCCTCGAATCGGGCGGGCCGCGGGTGCGGTATCGTCACAGGGTAGAATGCCCGGTCAGCTTGGCGAAAGCATGGCGCTCGGCCGGACAGAAGAACGCCCGCCCCGGAAGCTCCGGGACGGGCGTTTCAAGCGACCATCATGCCGCCTGGCGGCAAGTGGCAGCCGGCGTCAGTTGACGCGGCTGAAACCGCGACGGTTCTGGGCCCAGGCGGTCTCGTCCGAGCCGACCGCGAAGGGGCGGTCCTTGCCGTAGGAGATGACCTGGAGACGGTTGGCGTCGACGCCCAGCGAGATCAGATAGGCGCGGGCGGAATTCGCACGGCGCTCGCCGAGGGCGATGTTGTACTCGCGGGTGCCGCGTTCGTCGCAGTGGCCTTCGATCGTCAGGGTCACCGACGGATACTTGGCGAGCCAAGCGGCCTGGGCCTGCAGGGTCTTCTGACCTTCGGGCTTCAGGTTGTACTTGTCGAAGTCGAAGAAGACGCTGTCGCCGGCGGTGGCGGCGAGATCTTCCTGCGAGCCCGGGACGATCGACGAGGTCGATGCGCCGGTGGTGGCACCGCCGGTGCCCTCGGACGAGGACGAGCAGGCGGCCACGATGAACAGGGCGGCAACAAGGCTGGCGATCTTGTAGCCGGGATGAGTGAAGCGCATAGCGGTTGGACTCCTGAGGGTGCAGCGCTGTCGGTGCGCGCGGGGCGGCAGGGATGGTCGCTCGAACGCGAAACTAGCATTTCGCAGTTGCGAAATCCACTACCGCTCCTGGCGCGGAAGGACGCGGAGGTAGGGTTACCACTGGTCCTTGCCGCTCTCTAGTGCAAAGTCGCAACACTGTGCCATCTTTGTCAAAATTAAGGCCTGACGCCCGCCTCAGGGATTGAGTGGCGACCACGCCGGGTCGGAGCCGTCCAGCGGCGTCGGCATCAGGCGTTCGTTGGATGCGGTGATATCGACCGAATAGAGCTTCACCGTGCCCGAGGCGCCCGGAGACTGGCGGAAAAAGGCGATCACGCGGCCGTTCGGGGCCCAGGTCGGGCCCTCGTCCAGGAAGCTCTCGGAGAGGATCCGCTCGCCCGAACCGTCCGGCTTCATGACGCCGATGGCGAAACGGCCGCCCTTCATCTTGGTGAAGGCGATGTAATCGCCGCGGGGAGACCATACCGGCGTTGCATAACGGCCGTCGCCGAAAGAAATGCGCCGCTGGCCCGAACCGTCGGCATTCATGACATAGAGCTGCTGGCCGCCGCTCTGGTCCGAGTTATAGGTGATCTGGCTGCCGTCCGGCGAATAGGAGGGCGAGGTTTCGATCGCCGGGCCGGAGGTGAGCCGGGCGATCTTGCGGGTGCGCAGGTCGATCACGAAGATGTCGGTGTTACCGTCCTTCGCCATCGACATCACCACCTTGTTGCCGTCGGGCGAGAAGCGCGGTGCGAAGGTCATGCCCGGAAAATCGCCCAGCACTTCCTGCTGCCCCGAGTCGATGTTGAACAGATAGACCCGCGGCTTGTCGTTGAAATAGGACATATAGGTGATGGTCTGGTCGCGCGGGGAGAAGCGCGGCGTCATCACCAGGTCCTTGCCCGAGGTCAGGAAGCGGTGGTTGGCGCCGTCCTGATCCATGATCGCGAGGCGTTTCACGCGCCGGTTCTTCGGTCCCGATTCCGAGACATAGACGATGCGGGTGTCGAAATAGCCGTCCTCGCCGGTCATCTTCTTGTAGATCGTGTCGGCGATGATGTGGGCGACGCGGCGCCAATTGGCCGAATCGGCGGTGAAGGCCGTGCCGGTCAGCTGCTGCTCGGCCTGGACGTCCCACAGGCGGAATTCGTAAGAGGCTTTGCCGCCCTGCGGTACCACCCGGCCGGAAACCAGGGCGTCCGCCCCGGTGCTGCGCCAGGCCGGGAAGGCCGGCTGGGCCTGGATCTGGTCCGGCGTCTGGGGATAGGTGCCCGGTGCCGTCGGCCGGAACAGGCCCGAACGCTCGAGGTCGGCCGAGATCACCTGGGCCACCTGGGCGCCCATGTCGCCGCCCGCGAAGCTCGGCACCGCGATCGGGATCGGGGCCTGGGTGCCCTTGTCGACCGTGATCGCGGTCTGGGCGAAGGCACCGCCGCTCATCACGGCGAGCACGAGACCTGCACCGAGGGCCGCCACCCTCGAGGAAATGCGCGCGAAAGGCCCGGTCATCATTTTTTCCGTCACGGTTCGTCACCGAATCAGTTCAGCCGAAGCTAGGCCCGAAAAATGGCAAAGGCTTGTCCCCTCCGCCACCGATTGCGGCGGGATCGGGGACGATTGTGCCCGCCTGTGACCTTCAGGACTCGGCGATGGCGCGGTGGTGGCGGATCACTTCGCCGATGATGAAATTGAGGAATTTCTCGGCGAACTCGGGATCCAGCTTGGCCGAGACGGCGAGGCCGCGCAGGCGCTTGATCTGTTCCGCCTCGCGCGCCGGGTCGGCCGGGGGCAGTTTGTGGCGGGCCTTCAGGGCACCCACCGCCTGGGTGCATTTGAAACGTTCGGCCAGCATGTGGACCAGGGCGGCGTCGATATTGTCGATACTGTCGCGCAGGCGCTGCAATTCCGGCAGGGCCGCCGCCCACTCGGTCTCCTCGTCCGCCTCGCCCGTGCCGACCTCGGCCATCGAATCCTCCCGCGCTTCACTTCGGCCGCCAAGGCTGGCCGAAATGGCGGCCTACCGCAAGCATGGCCGGTCCCTGCGGCTTGCCCGCGAATCAGAACGCCGTTATCGTTCGTGCAAAGCGAGGGGCTGGAACAGTGACCAATCATTCTGCGGCGGCGCGGCCGGGGAACGCGAAACGCCCTGTGGCGGAGCGTGGCGTGACAAAGAACGGTGACGGAGCAGAGACGGCGGCGCGGCCGGGAAGGCGGCGCCTCGGCGTCGTGCTGAAGCCGGCGGCCCAGGCGCGCAGCCGGAACAAGCTCGAACGCCTGCTCGAAGTCGGGCAGGAAATGATCAACGAGGTCGGCTTCGACCGGATGAGGGTGGTCGACATCGCGGAACGCGCCGGCTGTTCGACCGGTGCCTTCTACCAGCGCTTCGCCGACAAGGAAGCCCTGCTCGAGGCGCTGGCCCAGCGTTTCGCCGAACGGGCCGGCGGCCTCCTCGACACGCTGCTGCTGCCCGAGCGCTTCGACGGCCAGCCCTTCGCCCTCGTCGTCCGCCGCATGGTGGTGGTCATGGTGCGCCTGACCAGTGCCCATGCCGTGCTGCTCCGCGAAGTGGTCCGGGCGGCGCTTCGCGACATGCTGGTGTGGACCCATTTCACCGACGTGCGCGACCATCTGATGGAAAAGCTCTTCGCCGTCGCGCGGCAGCATCCGGAAGTGGCCGATCGGGCCCAGGCGGGCGGGGCGATCGATCTCGCCATGCAGCTCATCTTCTCGGCCCTGATCAGCCGCTCGCTGGCCGATCAGCGGATCATGGGCATGTCCGACGACCAATTGGCCGACGAACTGGCAACCGTCATGATCCGCTACCTGGCGATTCCGGACGCGCCCTGGGACGCGGCGCAGTCGCCCGCGGTCGATTAAGCCTCGCCCTCCTTCTGGCGGTAGGCATAGGTCGCGTCGAAGCGGCTCAGCACATATTCCCCGGCGATCACCGGGGGATATTTGGCCGGCCGGTCCGGCCCGACGCAGGAGGGCAGGGCCTCGATCAGCGTGTCGTAATTGGTGCCCAGGAAGAAGGGCATCGAGTAGCGCGCCTTGCCCGAGAGGTTGAGCGCCCGGTGCCGGGTCGAGGCGAAGACGTCGTTGGTCCAGCGCGCCATCTGGTCGCCGATGTTGACCACGAAAGTGCCCGGGATCGGCGGTGCCGAGACCCATTCGCCCTTGCCGTTCTGGACCTGGAGCGCCTGGATGCCCGGCTGCTGGCCGAGGATGGTGAAGCATTCGTAGTCGGTATGGGCGCCGATGCCGATCTGGCGCTGGTCGATCTCGCCCTCCTGGCTCGGGTAGGAGAGGATGCGAAGGACCGCGGTCGGCTTGGTCACCATCGGCGCGAAATAGTCTTCCGGCAGGTCGAGGGCGAGGGCGAAGGCGCGGAACAGGCGGTCGCCCAAGGCCAGCATGGCGTCGAAATAGGCCTGCATCGCCTCGTGGAAGCCGGGCAGCCCCTCGGGCCAGAGGTTGGTGCCATAGAGCGCTTCGCGGCCCTTGCCGTAGGGGTCGTCCGCCGGCAGCTCGTTCGCCATGTCGAAGCCTTCGTGGAGGTCGCCCAGCGCCGTCTCGTCGGTATTCTCTTCGAGGAGAGGGGTATAGCCGCTGTTGTTCGACGACTTCTTCACATGGATCTTCATCTTCTCTTCGAGGGGTAGGCCGAAGAAGCGCGGGCACTGCGCGAAGATGCCGTCGATCACCGCCTGTGGCACCCCGTGGTTCTTGACGTAGAGGAAGCCGACGTTGACGCAGGCGTCGCGCAGCGCCTTGGCGGTCGCCTGCTTGGCCACCGGATCGTCGCCCGCCATCGGGGCGAGGTCGATCTGCGGGATCTCGGAGAAATCGCTCGTCTTGGCGGCCAGGCCCGCGGCCTTCAGTCGTGCTTCGGCAGTCACAGTCTTCTACCCCGGTTCGATGGTCGATGCGGGCGGGGCCGAGGCCCGTCGCCCGTATCCGTCGGCATGGCAGGCCAGCAAGCCCCGTGCCATCTCTTTGGCGGTCATATTGGCATCCAATTTTCACATTTTGGAATCTCTAAATTTCAGATGGGATAGCCATTCATGGGCGCGCCGGGGAAGGTCGGCGGGCGGCGCGGTTGGGGATAATCCTTGTTCACCATATGGTTGTCGGCATTCGACTGGTTCGATGATGAAAATTTGTGCCATTCTAAAATCAAAATGTTCTAATTTTAGGCAAGATCCGAGATTGGAATCCAATGCCCCTGCCGGTGGCAGCCGTGGCATGCTCTTTGCACCCAATCGGGACATCCTGTCGCAGGCAAAAGGGGTCGCCATGTCATTTCTCCGTCGCACCTTGCAGGGCGCCAGGGCGCTGGCCCTGACCGTCGGGCTCGGCGCCGTCGCCGTCGCCGGCAGCGCCGCCCTCGGCAACCAAGCCCATGCCTTCGAGCTGAAGGGCCCGCCCAAAATCGCCTTCATCTATGCCGCCTCGATCAAGGACGGCGGTTGGAACGAGGCGATCGACGCCTCCCGCAAGCAGGTCGAAAAGGACCTGGGCGTGAAGATCGCGACCTCCGAGAGCATCCCGGAAGAGGCCACGGCCTTCCGCGCCGCCGTCGATCTCTATGTGAAGCGCGGCTTCAACATCATCGTCGGCACCTCCTACGGCTATTCGGGCCCGATCGCCGAAGCGGCCAAGGCCTATCCCGACGTCGCCTTCCTGAACGCCTCGGGCACCACCAACGGCGCCAATCTCGAGAGCTTCTACGCCCGTACCTATCAGGCCTGGTATCTGGCCGGCATGGCGGCGGGTGCGGTCACCACCTCGGGCAAGATCGGCATCCTGGCCGGCTTCCCGGTCAGCGTCGTCAACTGGGACGTCGACGCCTTCATCCGCGGCGCCCGCGCCATGAAGCCGGACACCCAGGTGATCGCCGTCTATACCAACTCCTGGTGGGACCCGGTGAAGGAAGGCCAGACGGCGGAAGCCATGCTGGACCAGAACGCCGACGTGATCGCCACCAACCTGTCCGCCGCCTCGGCCCTCAACGCGGCCGAGAAGAAGGGCAAATATGCCATCGGCTACCAGATCGACATGACCTCCTATGCGCCCAAGGGGATCCTCACCTCGGTCGTCTTCAAGTGGGAGAATTATCTGACGCCGACCCTGAAGGCGATCATCGGCGGCACCTGGAAACCGGAAGAATACGGCGCCTTCGTGCCGCTCTCGACCCATACGGTCGACCTCGTGCCCTTCAGCGCCAATATCTCCGCCGAAGCCAAGGCCAAGATCGAGGCGGCCCGTGCCGCCATCGAGGCGGGCAAGCTCACCCCCTTCGACGGCCCGGTCACCAAGCAGGACGGCACCGTGGCGATCCCCGCCGGCCAGAGCATGACCGACGACCAGCTCTGGGCCCTCGACTATTTCGTCGAAGGCGCCATCGGCACCATGCCGCCGGCCCCGAAGGAGTGACGCGATGCTGAAGCCGGACGGAATGCCGATCGATTGCTCCTTTTCGGAGAACGATTGGCATGTCCTGGCCGGCTTCTGGTTCCCGGTCGGCTTCTCGTCCGAGGTGACGGGCAGCCGGCCGGTTCGCGGCCGCCTCCTGGATGTGCCGCTGGTGCTGTTCCGCACCGAGGCGGGGGTGAGCGTGGCCCCCGACTATTGCCCCCACCGCGGCACGAAGCTGAGCCTCGGCCGGATCGAGGGGCAGGAGATCGTCTGCAAATATCACGGCCTTTCCTTCGACGGCGCCGGGCGCTGTACCAGGATCCCGTCGGCTCCCGGCATGGCGGCGCCGGCCCGTCTGGACCTGACGACCTATCCCGCGGTCGAGCGTTACGGCCTGGTCTGGACCTGCCTGAAGGGGGAGGGGAAATTCCCCATCCCCGACTGGCCGGAGCTGACCGATCCCGCCTGGCAGCGGATCAAGATGGGCGCCACCTGGAAGATCGGCGCCGGCCGCCATACCGAGAATTTCTGCGACACGGCCCATTTCTCTTTCGCCCATGCCGGCACCTTCGGCTGGCCGGAGCGGCCCGATGTCGCCCCCTATGTCGTCGAGGCGCGGCCCCACGGCCTGCACTACCAGCTCCTGACGCCGCAGCAGGATGGCAGCCTCTTCCTCGGCAAGCCCAGTTACGCCGATCTCCTCTCGGAATATGACGTCTACCTGCCCTATACGACGCGGCTGATCCTGCATTTCCCGCGCGGCGACGAGCACATCTTCGACATCGTGGCGCCCGTCTCGGCCCGCGAGTCGCGCATCTTCATGCTGAAGGCGCGCGACCACGACCTCGACCAGCCGGTCGACGAATGGATCGCCTTCCAGGAAGCGGTGAACGAGGAGGACCGTGAGATGGTCGAATCCCAGGTGCCCTTCGACCTGCCCCTCGATCCGACGGCGGAGGGCCATCTGCCGGCCGACCGCTTCTCGATCGCCTATCGGAAGGCGCTGCGCGCCCTCGGCCTGAAAGGCGGGGCGAATTGAACACGGCGCATCGTGGCCGGCCGGCCCTGGAACTTTCCGGCATCGACAAATCCTTCGGCGACAAGAAGGTGCTCACCGCGGCCGCCTTCATGGTGCGCTGGGGCGAGGTCCACGCCCTCCTGGGTGAGAACGGCGCCGGCAAATCGACCATCATGAATGTCGCGACCGGCGTCTATGCCCCCGACGCCGGCTCGATCCTGGTCGACGAGCAGGATGTGGTGCTGCGCGGGCCGGCCGACGCCGCCACCGCGGGCATCGGCATGGTGCATCAGCACTACCGCCTGGTCGGCTGTTTCACCGTGGCCGAGAACATCCTGTTGGCCGCGGGCGGCACGGTCGCCGGCATCGCCAACCTGCGCCAGGCGGCGGAGGCGGTCGAAGCCAAGGGGCGGGAGGTCGGCCTGGCGGTCGATGCCGCCGCCCGGGTCGACGAGCTTTCGGTCGCGGAACGCCAGAGGGTCGAAATCCTCAAGGTCTTGCTGCTCGGCGCCCGCATCGTCGTCCTCGACGAGCCGACGGCGGTGCTGACCGACGCCGAGTCGCGCGCGCTGCTCGAATTCGTGCGTCGCCTGGCCGAGGGCGGCAAGGCGGTGGTGCTGATCACCCACAAGCTCCGCGAAGTGATCGAACATGCCGACCGCGTCACGGTGATGCGGGGCGGCGCCACCGTGCTCGCCGATGCCGATGCCAAGGGCCTCGATGCCGGCGAATTGGCCCGCCTCATGGTCGGCGAGCGGGTGGTGCCGCCACCGGCGCCGGCCCTGACGCTGGGCCGCGAACGGCTGCGTCTCGACGGCTTTTCGGTGCGCCGGCCGGACGGGGCGATCGGAGTCGCCGGCGTCGACCTGACGCTCCGCGCGGGCGAGATCCTGGGGATCGCCGGGGTCGGCGGCAACGGCCAGCAGCCGCTGGCGGACGGGCTGATCGGCCTCGTCCCCGCGGCGGCCGGGCAGCTCCTGATCGACGGCGTCGACCTGACCACGGCGCCGCCCGCGGCGCGGCGGCGGCAGGGGCTCCGCATCATCCCCTCCGATCGTTTCGCCAGTGGCCTGATCGGCGACCTTCCGATCGCCGAAAACCTGTGCCTGACCGATCTCGCGGCACCCGAGCTGAACCGCGGCTTCCTGCTCGACCGCGGCGCCATGCGGCGGCGCGCGGCGGCGGCGATCGAGCGTTTCGCCATCGCAGGGGCGGCCCCCGGCCGGCTCGCCCGGCTGCTCTCGGGCGGCAATGCCCAGAAGCTCATTCTGGCGCGCGAGATGGACGACGATCTCGCCGTCCTGATTGCCCATTCGCCGACCCGCGGGCTCGACGTGAAGGCCTGTCTCTTCGTGCACGAGGCGATCCGCGCCGCGGCGGCACGCGGGGCGGCCTGCCTGCTGATCAGTGAAGACCTCGAGGAAATCCTGGCCCTGTCGACGCGGATCGCCGTGATCTGCGCAGGCCAGATCGCCGGCGAAATGCCGGCGGACCAGGCGGACGCCGAACGGATCGGCATGTTGATGATGGGCCATGTTTGACCGGATCACCCTCGTTCGCCGCCAGGACGTGCCGCGCGCGGCGCGGATCGGCACCTTTATGGGCGGCCTCCTGTTCGGCGTCGCCCTTTCCTGCGCCTTGCTGGTGGCGGCCGGTGTGCCGCCGGAAGACCTCGCCGACGAACTCTTCACGCAAGTGTTTCTGTCGTCAGACGGACTCGCCCAGACCACGGCGGCGGCGGCCCCGCTGATCCTGGTCGGCCTCTGTTCCGCGCTGGCCACCAGGGTGCGCTTCTGGAACATCGGCATCGAAGGCCAGCTCTGGTTCGGCGCCATGGGGGCCATGGCGGTCGGCATCGGCGATGTCGGGCCGGGCTTCCTGCGCCTGCCCCTGATGCTCGCCTTCGCCGGTGTCGCCGGGGCCTTCTGGGTCGCCCTGCCGCTCTTTCTCAAGGTCCGCTATCAGGTGAGCGAGACGGTGCTCACCCTGCTGCTCGGCAATATCGCCTTCCTCTGCGTCCAGCACATGCTGTTCGGCGCCTGGAAGGACCCGGCGACCGGCTTCCCGGTCTCGCCCGCCCTCGATCCCCTGGAACGCCTGCCGCTGTTCGGCTGGGGCACGGTCGGGCTCGGCACCGTGCTCGCGGTCGTCATCGCCGCCGCCGCCTACTTGCTGATCGACCGCAGCCGCCTCGGCGTCTATGCCGCCGCGGTCGGGCTCAACCCAGTGACCGCCCGGGCGGCCGGCCTGCCGGTGACGGCGACGGTGGTCACCCTGGTGCTGCTCTCGGGCGCCCTGGCCGGGCTCGCCGGGGGCGTGCTGGTCGCCGGCACCGAATATCGGCTGACCCAGTTCATCGGCAATAATTACACCTTCTCAGGCATCGTCATCGCCTTCCTGGCGCGTACCCATCCGCTCGGCGTCGTCGTCGCCGCCTTCGGGGTCGGCGGCATGTTCACCGCGGGCAGTTCGCTCAAGGTCTTCTATTCGCTGTCCGACGCCGTCGTCGTGCTGATCCAGGGCATCGTGCTGTTGAGCCTGCTCTCGGCCCAGTTCTTCTCGACCTATCGGATCACGATCCAGCGGCGGAGTGCGGCGTGATGGATTTTATCGTCTCCTGGCTCGCCTCCACCCCCGGCTTCGCCACGCCGATCATGCTGGCCTGCATCGGCCTGATCATCTGCGAACGCTCCGGCGTGTTGAACCTCGGGGCCGAAGGGATGACGGCCTTCGGCGCCATGGCCGCGGTCGCCGTGACGCTGGAGAGCGGCAGCCCCTGGGCCGGCATTGCGACCGGCCTTTGCGCGGGCGCCTTGCTCGGCCTGCTGTTCGGGCTTGCCGTCGTGGTGCTGCGGGCGGACCAGATCCTGGCCGGGCTCGCCCTGGTCGCGGTCGGCGCCGGGCTGGCCGGA
>NZ_JBAZKR010000068.1:0-22664 GCF_041650655.1 Zavarzinia sp. | reverse complement strand
GCCGCGTGCCAGCAGAATTCGGCAGCGCCCAGCGCCCCCCAGGAAATGCCGTAACGCGCCCGGTTCAGGCAGCCGAAGGGCCCGCCGAGGCCGCTCGCGTTGGGCAGCAGGTTCTCGTCCGGCACGAAGACGTCTTCGAGCACGATCTCGCCCGTGATCGAGGCGCGGAGCGAGAGCTTGTTCTCGATCTTCGGGGTCGAGAAGCCGGCGAAGCCGCGCTCGACCACGAAGCCCTTGATCGCATTGTCATGGGCTTCCGACTTGGCCCAGACCACGGCGAGATCGGCGATCGGCGCATTGGTGATCCACATCTTGGCGCCGTGGAGGACATAGCCGCCGTCGACCTTCTTCGCCCGCGTCCGCATGCCGCCGGGGTCGGAGCCGAAATCGGGCTCGGTCAGGCCGAAACAGCCGACCCATTCGCCGGTCGCGAGCTTGGGCAGATATTTCCGGCGCTGGATCTCGCTGCCGTATTCGTAGATCGGGTGCATGACCAGGGAGGACTGCACGCTCATGGCCGAGCGATAGCCGGAATCGACCCGCTCCACCTCGCGCGCGGCGAGGCCATAGGAAACATAGGAGGCGGCGGAACCGCCATATTCCTCCGGCAGGGTCGAGCCGAGGAAGCCGAGTTCGCCCATCTCGGACATGATCTCGCGGTCGAAACGCTCGTCCCGGAAGGCGGAGAGCACGCGCGGCATCAGCTTTTCCTGGGCATAGGCGCGCACGGCGTTCTGCACCATCCGCTCGTCCTCGGTGAGCTGATCCTCCAGCAGGAACGGGTCTTCCCAGACGAAGGTGGCGCGCGACGATGACATTTTCTTCTCCGAATTCTCGACCGGGGCGCAGGATGAACCAGCAAACGGCGCTTCACAAGATGATGGGGCTCAGCGGCGCTCCAGCCCGCACCAGTCGGCCATGAAGAGGGCGAGCACCTGGGCGACTTCCATCATGCTCGGGATGTCGACCCATTCGTCGATGCCGTGGATGGCCCCGGCCTTGGGGCCATAACAAGTGGCCGGCGTATCGCCGTAGAGGACGAAGAAGCGGACGTCGGTCGTGGCAGTCGAGGCGAGTTCGGTCAGCGGTTTCTCGCTCACCGCCCGATGCGCGCGGCCGAGACCGGCCAGCAGCGGTTCGGCGGGGTCGATGGCGCAGCCCTCGGCCTGGAAGCCGCGGTAGCGCACCTTCACCTGGGCGCCCTTCAGTGCCGGCCGCTCGGCGACCGCCGCGGCGATCGCGGCTTCGAGGGCCTGTTTCACCGCAGCGATGCTCATGCCGGGATAGAAGCCGACGCGGACGTCGATCGAGGCGGCGCAGGGCACGCTGGACGGCCATTCGCCGCCCGCGATGCGGCCGAGATTGAAATTCACCGGGTGCTTGTGGTCGCGGTAGCAGGCATGGCGGAAATCAGGGGCGTTCCACGCCGCCTCGACCCCGCGCAGGGCATCGAACAGGGCATAGGCCGCCTCGATCGCATTGGTCCCGGCCGAAGTGTCGAGGACATGGGCGGGCTTGCCCACCAGCTCGACGGTGAGCCACATGACGCCCAATTGCGCGATCAACAGGCTCTGGTCGAAGGGCTCGGGAATGATCGCCGCATCGGCCCTGTAGCCGCGCGCCAGGCAGGCCAGCGCGCCGTTGCCGGTGCATTCCTCCTCGATCACCGATTGGAAGGTGACCGGCGCCGCCGGCTGGAGACCCAGCGCCTTCAGCCCGTCGAAGGCGAGGCAGGCGGCGACGATGCCCGCCTTCATGTCGCCCGCCCCCCGGCCGTAGAGCCGGTCGCCGTCGCGCCGGGCCTCGAACGGCGGCGTGGTCCAGAGCGCGCAAGGCCCGGTCGGCACCACGTCGATATGGCCGTTCAAGATCAGCGAGCGGCCGCTCGCCGCCTTGGGAACATGCAGGCCGACGACATTCTCGCGCCCGGCATAATCGGGCTGCACCGGCGGCGAGAAGCCGGGCAGATGTTCGATCGCGGCGAGTTCGATCTCGAAGCGGTCGAGCGCCAGGCCGCGCTCGCCATAGGCATAGGCCATGCGCTCCTGCGCCCCCGCCTCGTTGCCGAGGATGCTGCCCTCGGCCACCAGTTCGGACAGGAAGTCGACGCCGGCATCTTCGAAGCTCGCCACCGCGGCCTTGATGTCGGTGACCAGGGAAGGGTCCAGGTTCATCGCTCGTCCTCCTGCGTGGGGGGCTGCTCGCCCGCCAGCCGCACGAAATCCTCGCCGTCGATCTGATGGATCATCTCGGCCGCCGAATGGCGCAAGCCGGCGCGGCGATAGAAGCCCTGCGCCGCGACATTGGCGGCATCGACCGAGAGGCGGAGATAGGCCCCGCCCCGTGCCGCGACATGGGCCGCCGTCGCCGCCAGCAGCCTCCGCCCGAGGCCGGACCCGCGGAGCGCCGGATCGACATAGAGATCCTGCACATAGGCCCCCGGCCGGCCCCGCCAAGTCGAGAACGAGCGGAAGAAGAGACAAAGGCCGACCGGCCTCCCCCCCTCCTCCGCGATCAGCGCTTCGAAGGCCGGATCGTCGCCGAAACCGTGGCGGCGTATGTCCTCCGCCGTCGAGGCGATCTTATGCGCCTCGCCCTGGGCATGGCCGATGCCCAGCACCATGGCATGGATCGCCTCGGCGTCGTCAGCGATGGCCAGGCGGATCAAAAGGCCACCCGGTCGCCGCCCTTGAGGGCGAGCATGGCTCGGGCGTCCGCGGGGGTCGCGACCTCGAGGGAGAGGGCTTCGAGGATGCCGCGGATCTTCGTCACCTGCTCGGCATTCGATCTGGCGAGGCCGCTGCGCCCGAGCGTCAGGCTGTCTTCGAGGCCGACGCGGACATGGCCGCCCAGGATGGCGGAAAGGGTCACCAGCGGCATCTGGTGCCGCCCGGCGCCGAGCACGGAGAATTGATAATCGGCGCCGAACAGCCGGTCGGCGATCCCCTTCATGTGGATCAGGTTTTCCGGATCCGGCCCGATGCCGCCCAGCACGCCGAGCACGAATTGGATGAAGAGCGGCCCCTGCACCAGGCCGCGATCGCGGAAATGGGCGAGCGTGTAGAGATGGCCGACGTCGTAGCATTCGAACTCGAAGCGGGCGCCGCAACCCTTGCCCAGGCGTTCGAGGATGCCTTCGATATCCTTGAAGGTGTTCTTGAAGATCGTGTCGCGGGTGTTCTCCAGCAGCCGCGGCTCCCACGCGTGCTTCCACTCGGGATAGCGGTCGACCAGGGGGAACAGGCCGAAATTCATCGAGCCCATGTTGAGCGAGCACATCTCCGGCTCGGCCCGGAGCGGCGCCGCCAGCCGCTCGTCCAGCGTCATGGCGGAGGAGCCGCCGGTGGTGATGTTCACGACCGCGTCGGTTGCTTGCCGGATGCGCGGCAGGAACTGCATGAAGACGTCGGCATCCGGGCTCGGCCTGCCGTCCGCCGGATCGCGGGCGTGGAGATGCAGGATGGCAGCCCCCGCCTCGGCCGCGGCGATCGCCTGTTCGGCGATCTCGTCCGGCGTCACCGGCAGATAGGGGCTCATGGTCGGGGTGTGGATCGAGCCCGTGACCGCGCAGGTGATGACGACTTTGCGTGCTGCCATGGCGTCACCCGTTCACCGGCAGGCGGAGTTCCGCTGCCAGGTCTTCGAGACTGTCGACCAGAATATCCATCACCTCGTCGATCTGGGCGGGCGTGATGATCATCGGCGGGCAGACCAGGAAATGGTCGCCCTCGTAACCGCCCCGGGTCCGCCTGGAATAGATGATCAGGCCCTTGTCGTAGGCGATGTCGACGATCCGCTGATAGGCGTTCAACTCCTTGGGCAGGACCTTCATGGTCTCGGGATCTGCGACCATTTCGGCCGCCAGCAGCAGGCCCTTGCCGCGCACGTCGCCGATGAAGGGGAAGCGCGCCTTCAAACCTTCGAGCCGCGATTTCAGGATCTCGCCCATGGCAGCGGCGTGAGCGATCAGATCGAGGCGCTCGATCTCGTCCAGCACGGCGAGGCCGGCGGCGGAGGCGAGCGGATTGCCGGCATAGGTGAAGCCATGCAGGAAGCCGCCAGCTTCGAGCACCGGCTGCACGATCCGGTCCGGCGCCACCATGGCGCCGAGCGGGCAATAGCCGGAGCCGAGGCCCTTGGACAACGCCACCAGGTCAGGCCGCCCCGGCCAATGGTCACCGGAGAGGAATTTGCCCGTCCGACCGGCGCCGCCCATCACCTCGTCGTGGATCAGCAGAACGCCGTAGCGGTCGCAGATCTCGCGGACGCGCGGGTAATAGCTGTCGGGCGCCACCAGGGCGCCGGTGGAGGCGCCGCCGACCGGCTCCATGATGAAGGCGAGCACGGTTTCCGGCCCTTCCGCCTTGATCGCGGCTTCCAGCATGTCGGCATAGCGGATGCCGCGCTCCTCCATCGTCAGGCCGTCGCGGTCGAGATAGGCGGTGGGCGCCGGGATCTTCGGCATCTCGTGCATCATGGCGGCGAAGGGGGCCGCCAACGCGGCATAGCCGGTGACCGCCAGCGCCCCCAGGGTGCAGCCGTGATAGGAGGGGAAGCGGGAGATCACCTTGAAGCGCCCGGCCTGGCCGGTCGCCACGGCATATTGCCGGGCCAGCTTCAGGCAGGATTCGACCGCTTCCGAACCACCGGAGACGAAGAAGACCCGATCGAAGCCGGCCGGCATGAACTGGGTCAGGCGGGTGGCCAAGTCTTCCGCCGGATCGTTTTCGAAATGCAGGCGATAGGCGAAGGTCGCCTTGTCCATCTGGCGCTTCATGGCGTCGATGACATTGCGGTTACCGTGGCCGAGATTGACCACCATGGCACCGCTGGAGCCGTCGATCACCCGGCGGCCATATTGGTCCCAGATGTAGATGCCTTCGGCCCGATCGACCGGCGGGCGGCGATTGCCGCTCTGATAGAAGAGATTGGAAGGGCGACGGTTGCTGCCGTTTGCGGTCATTCTTTGCCAAGCCTCGTACCGAGGCCGGCAGCTTGCGCGCCCCGCCCGGCGCTTTCAAGGGGCGGGGCGCTGCCGGTTCAGCGGCCCGGGAAGGGCGAGGCCTGCGGCGTCGAGAACCAGTCGGGGCGCGGAATGGTCCATTGGTCGCCCCAGATCTGGTTGCCGCCGTCGATGTGGAGGACTTCGCCGGTGATGAAATTGCCGGACGGCCCGGCCAAGTGGACGACCGAATCCGCGACGTCGAGCGCCGTGCCAAAGCGGCGCATCAGGTTGGTATTGGGCATGTCCCGGCGCGCTTCGTCGGGATAGACGTTCATGCCCTCGGTCGCGATGATGCCCGGCGCGATGCAGTTGATGCGGATGCCGAGGGGCGCCCATTCGACCGCCACGGTCTTCGACAGGGCGATGACGCCCGCCCGCGCCGCGCAGGTATGGGCGACGCCCGGCATGCCCCGGCCGACCACGGCGACGATATTGACGATCGCGCCGGGCTTGCCGGCATCCCGCCACTGCCGTGCCGCCGCCTGCATCATGTACCAGGTGCCGGACAGATTGGTGTCGACCACCGCGTTGAAGCCCTTGGGCGCGAAATCGATCGCCGCCTGGGGGAACTGGCCGCCCGCGTTGTTCACCAGGATGTCGACCGCGCCGAAATGCTTCCAGGCCGCCTCGTGCAGGGCGGCGACCGCCTCGGGATCGCGGATCGAGGCGGGCTGGACCAGGCAGTCGATGCCGGCCCCGGCCAGCAGCGCCGCCGTCGCCTCCAGCTTCTCGGGCTTGCGCCCGGTCAGCACCAGCTTGGCCCCCAGCCGGCCGAGCACCGAGGCGACGGTGCGCCCGATGCCCGTGCCGGCGCCGGAAACCAGGGCCACCTTGCCCGCCAGCAACCCGTCGCGATGGGCCAGCGGCAGGGCCAGCAACTCGTCGTCGGTGTAACCAAAACGTTCCATCATCGTCACTCGTCGAAGGCGACCAGGCCCTGCGGCACCGGCACCGGGAAATCCATCAGCATCTGGGCGAAGGCCTTGCCCTGGGGGTCGATCCGGATCGAGGCGACACCGCCGCCGCCGAGCGAATCATGCAGCATGAAATTCAAGGCGTTGCTGCCCGGCAAGTCGAAACGCTCGACCCTCGAAACACCGGTATGGCCGAACCAGCCCGCCACCGCTTGCGGTGTCAGGGCCGCCCGGATGAAGGGCAGATAAGCGGGGTCGCGCGCCGCGACGCCGATATTGGCGATGTCGCCCTTGTCGCCCGAACGGCCGACGGCGAGCGCGATCAGCGGCACCGCCGGTCCCGCCCCATGCACGGCCTCGACCGGCGGCACCTCCGGCGCCGGCTCGGCCACCGGCGGTTCCGGGGTCTCGATCACCTGGACGCTGTCGCCCAGGGTCACCGTGGCCGGCACCTGGGCCGCGGGCCACAGGAAGGAGAAGGTGCGGAACACCGGCTGCACCGCCGGCCGCCCGGCATAGAGGCCGGTCAGCCCCTGAGCGGTCGCGGTCGCCGCCGGCGCCACTTCGCGGGCCAGGACTTCGAGACTGTCGGCACTGGCGGCGCGGGCGCCGATCTTCAGCACCACTTCGCGAACCCCCTTGGCGCCGAGGCCGGCGTGCGGGCCATAGGTCGCTTCCGAGCCCAGCACTTCGATCGAGGTTTCGGCGAGTGGGGCCAGGCCCTTTTCCGCGATCAGGCGGCGCGCCCGGGCCAGGATGGCGGCCCCTGCCCGTTCCGCCTTCGGCACCGCCTCGCGCCCGCCGATGGTGACCGTGCCGATGGTCCTGAAGCCGTCCGCCACCGTAGCGCTGACCTTGAGCTTGCCGCTGGGCGCCCGGCCACGGGCGCCGGTGACGCGCACCACGTCCGGTCCCGCCTGTTCGAGGCGGACGGCGCGCAGGTCGCAGGCGACGTCGGGCAGCAGATAGGCGCCGGGATCGCCGATCTCGTAGAGCATCTGCTCGACCGCCGAGAGCGGCGAGATCAGCCCGCCGGTGCCCGCCGGCTTGGTCAGCAGGAAGCTGCCGTCGGCCGCGACCTCGACGATCGGGAAGCCCATGTCTTCCCAGCCCGGCACGGCGCGCCAATCGGTGAACAGCCCGCCCGTGCCCTGGGCGCCGCATTCGATCAGATGACCGGCGAGGGAGCCCTGGGCGAGCCTGTCCCAGTCCTGCCAGGACCAGCCGAAATGATGTACCAGCGGCCCGAGGGTGACGGCGGAATCGACGCAGCGCCCGGTGATGACGATCTCCGCACCCGAGTCGAGGGCCGCGGCGATCGGCCGGGCGCCCATATAGGCATTGGCGGTGACGAGCTTTTCGGGCAGGGGTGCGCCGGAGAACATCTCGGTCACCCCGGCCGCGCGGAAATCCGCCTCGACCGGCTTCAGGTCGTCGCCGGTGACGACCGCGATCTTGAACTCGAGGCCGAGGGCCGCCGCCTTGGCCGCCAGGGCGGCGCCGCAGGCCGCCGGGTTCATGCCGCCACCGTTGGAGACGACGCGGATCCCCTGCGTCTTGATCGCGGGAAGATGGGGCGCCAGCGCCTCGACGAAATCGGGCACGAAGCCGGCATCCGGCTTCTTCGCCTTGACCCGCGCCAGGAGCGACAGGGTGATTTCCGCCAGCCAGTCGTAGACCAGGAAATCGATCCCGCCCAGCGTCACCAACTGGCCGGTGCCGGCCAGGGAGTCGCCCCAGAAACCCGATGCGCAGCCGATCCGGACCGGCTTGCCGCCCTTTGCCTGAACGCTCACGCTCCCTCCAACTTGAATCAAATTCATTTTGAGACACCTTAGCCGAGGGCGTGGCGGCGGGCAAGCGCCGGCCGCAGCCGCTTGTTGTAGGCAGGGCCGGAACAGGAATATCCTCGACGCCGTCAGGCGTTTGTCAGGCCAGCTTTCTCAAATCACTGGATCGGTCGCCGGTCGGTGTCGCCTCGCCGCTTTACCGACGGCAGGCGACGGGCTGTCCTGCGGTCGTTCATGAGGTAAGGACGATCGGCATCCCCATAATGCCCGCCCACGACAACGACCGGATTCCCGAAACGCCCGAGAAACGGACGGGTTTGCGAATTCGTCCCGCCTATCTGGTGATCGGCCTCCTGTCGATCCTGGCCGAGGCGCTGATGGTCCATTTCAACGCCTTCGACTATCTCTACGTCGTCAGCCGCGCCTATGAGGCGTGGGAGATCGACGAAGCCTTCATGCTCTTCGTTGTCGCCGCGGTCGCGCTCAGCGTCGTCCTGCTGGTCCACGCGCGTGAACTGCGGCGCGAGATCGCGGAGCGGGAAAAGGCGGAACAGATCGCCAATATCCTGGCCCGCCGCGACACGCTCACCGGCCTTGCCAACCGCCGCCTGTTCCAGGACGAGATGGAGCGCCGCTTCGATCTCGCCCGGTCTCAGCGCGGCTCTCTCGCCGTCCTGCTCCTGGATCTCGACCGCTTCAAGGCCGTGAACGACAAATACGGCCAGCGGACCGGCGACCGCCTGCTCCAGACCATGGCCGACCGGCTGGCCCGCGCGGTCGACAGAGAGGCCTTCCTGGCCCGGCTGGGGGGTGACGAATTCGCCGTGCTGACCGATCCCGGGCCGGACAATACGGACTTGATCCGCATCGCCCGACGCCTGCAGGCGGCGGTGGCCCACCCCTACCACCGTGCCGGCATCCGCTGGCAGCTCACCGTCAGCATCGGCATCGCCACCTATCCTGGCGACAACGAAACGGCCGAAGGCCTGCTGCATGCCGCGGAAAACGCCTTGGCCCGGGCGAAGGCCCAGGGCCGCAACGCCTATGCCCTGGTCGATCCCGGCCTGGACCGGATGATGAGCGAGCGGCTGGAACTCGAGGCCGCACTCCGCGAGGGGCTGCAGCACGGCCAGATCATCGCCCACTATCAGCCGATCGTCGATCTGGCGAGCGGGCGGACCATCGGCGTCGAAGCCCTGGCGCGCTGGAACCACCCGAAACAAGGCCTGCTGCCGCCCGCCGCCTTCATCCAGCTCGCCGAGGACGTCGGCCTGATCGGCGACGTCTTCCTGGCCGTGCTGCACCAGGCCTGCCACGACGGCCTGGTCTGGGACCCGTCGATCGTCGTCGCGGTCAATGTCTCGCCCTCGCAGTTCCGCGATCGCCACCTGGCGGACGAAATCCTGAAGGCACTCGACGAGACCAGTTTCCCGCCGGGCCGGCTGGAAATCGAAATCACCGAATCCGTCCTGCTCGACGACGTCGACCTGGCGCGCGACACCATCCGCTCGCTGCGCGATGCCGGCATCCATCTCTCGCTCGACGATTTCGGCACCGGCTATTCGAGTTTCCAGCAGCTCCGCGACCTGCCGCTGGACAAGCTGAAGATCGACCGCTCCTTCATCATGAAGCTGGGCAGCGACGACCAGAGCCGCAAGGTGGTCGAGCTGATCATCGGACTCGCCCATGTCCTGGGCATGCGGGCGCTCGCCGAAGGCATCGAATGCCCGGCCGACGCGGCCTGGCTGGCCGCCCGGGGCTGCGACCTCGGCCAGGGCTATCATTTCGCCCGGCCCCTGCCGGCACTCGACGTGACCCGCCGCCTGCTGGCCGAACGCCCGCGCGCCCAGGCGGGCGCCTGAGACCGGTCAGGCGGTCGGCGGCTTGCCGTCGGCGCGCTGGCGGAACAGCCGCTCCTCGACTTCCAGGACCGCCGCGGGACCGGCCGAAGCGGCCTGGCGCGCCAGCACGTCGGCCAATTCGTCGGCCAGGCCGGACAGCAGCCCGGCCGTGCGGCCGGCCAGCGAAGGATCGGCCGCCAGCGCCGCCAGCGCCCGGTCCGCACTGCTCTGGGCGCGCCGGGCGGCGGCCACCGTAGCCGGAAGCTCCGAACGCCCGGCGCTGGCCAGCAATTCTTCGAGCCGGGCCAGCGCGGGCGCCACGGCCGGCGGCACCCGCTCGCCCGCAAGCCGGCCCGCGGTCGTGCCGGGCGGCAGGCCGCTCGCGATGCTGCGCGCCAGCGCGCGGCGCCGGACCTCGGCCATGTCGCGCAGAATGGGGGCGACGCCGGTGGCCAGAATGCGCGCCTGTTCCCGGTCGCCCAGCGGCCCGATCCGGCCGAGCGCCGTCAAGACGCCCGCCAGGCGATCGAATTGGCCGTCCAGGCGGCGGCGCTCCTCCGCCTCGAAGGGCAGGCGTCCGGCATCGTCGACCAGGCCTTCGATCTGCGGCAGCAGCGGTTCGAAGGTATCGCGCAGCGGGCTCCGCCGGGGGCCGAGCACGTCGAGGCCGGCGCGGCGGGCGAGCCAGCCGCGCCCGATCAGCAGCCCGAAAGTGAGCAGCGAGACCGGCAGCAGGGCCGCCGCCAGCCCGGTGAAGCCGAGAAAGGCGCCGAGCCCGGTCTGCGCCCCGAAGGCTTCGACCACGCCGAAGAGATAGAGCGCCCACAGGCCGAGCACGCCGCCGAGCGTGAGGCGCGCGGAGCGGCCCTCCCGCCGGTCGCGTTCGGCGATCAGGGCGCGGAAGGTCTGCAGGCCGGAATCGGGGCCGGAATTGGGAACGGAATCGAGCAAGGCCATGGCCGGGGCGGGTGGAAGCGGGACAACCCCCCTCACCTTGCCCCGGACCGCGGGTTTTTCAAGTCCCCACCGGCACCGCCGGCCTTACTCCGCCGCCGCCTTCACCGCGCCGTCGCGGTTGGCGGCCACCGCGGCCGCCGGGGTGGCGTTGAAATCGGCCGGGTTCAGACGCGCCGTGGCATGGGCGAAGCGGAAGGTGAAATCGGGCCAGAGCGTCACGTTGCGGCCCTGCTCGTCCCGGTACCAGGAGACGCAGCCGCCGGTGTTCCAGACCGTGCCGTCCAGCCGGCCCGCCAGCTTGCGGTTGAATTCGCCCTCGACCTCGGGTTTGACATCCAGGTGGTTGTAGCCCTTGGCCTTCATCAGCTTCAGGGCTTCCATCACATAGTGGATCTGGGCCTCGATCATATAGACCATCGAGGAATGGCCGAGGCCGGTGTTGGGCCCCATCAGGAAATAGAGATTGGGGAAACCGTGGGTGGTGGAGCCGAGATAGGCCTGCGCCCCGTCCCGCTTCCAGCGCGCGTTCAGGTCCTCGCCGCCGACGCCGGTGAAATTCATGCCGGACAGCATGTCGGTCGCCTTGAAGCCGGTGCCATAGATGATGGCGTCGACCTTGTGCTCGATGCCGTCGGCCGTGACCACGCCGGTCTCGGTGATCTCGCGGATGCCGGTCGTAATGACGTCGACGTTCGGCTTGGCCAGCGTCTGGTAATAGTCGTTCGAGAGCAGCACGCGCTTGCAGCCGATCGTATAATCCGGCGTCACCTTGGCGCGCAGCACGGGATCCTTGATCTCCTTGGCGATATAGCGCCGGGCCATGCCTTCGAGCTTCTTCATCAGGTCCGGCTTCATCGCGAAGCCGAGCACGCGGACCTCGAGCCACCAATAGATCGCCTCGCGGAAGGCGCGCTGGAAACCGGGGACATAGCGGTTGGCCGCCCGCTCCAGGGTGCCGATGGCGCGGTCCGGCTTCGGCATGATCCAGGGCGCGGTGCGCTGGAACAGCTTCACCTGCGCCACCTGCTTCTGGATCTGCGGCACGAATTGGATCGCCGAGGCGCCGGTGCCGATGACGGCGACCGTCTTGCCCTTCAGGTCGTAGGCATGGTCCCAGTTCTGGGAATGGAAGGTCTTGCCCTTGAAGCGCTCGATGCCGGCGATCTTCGGATAGGCCGGGATCGACAGGGCGCCCATGCCGGAGACCACGGCGCGCGCCGTGATGACTTCGCCCGACTTGGTCGCGATCCGCCACAGGCCGAGCGCCTCGTCGAAGGCGGCCCCGGTCAGTTCGACACCGAAGCGGATATGGGGCATGACGCCGTATTTGGTCGCGCAGCGCTCGATATAGGCGCGGATCTCGGGCTGGGGCGAATACATGCGCGACCAGTCCGGATTGGGCTCGAAGGAATAGGAATAGAGGTGGCTCTGTACGTCGCAGGCGCAGCCCGGATAGTGGTTGTCGCGCCAGGTGCCGCCCACCTTGTCGGCCTTCTCGATCACCACGAAATCGTTCATGCCCGCCTTTTTCAGGGCGATCGCCATGCCGATGCCGGAAAAGCCGGTGCCGATGATCGCCACGTCGACATCGGGCTTGGCGTTCAGGGGGTGACGGAACTCGGCATTCTTGGCAGGCGCATTCATGGGGTCTCTCTCCTCCGCATTCTCGGTTGGTGCAGTCTGGTTTCGGCGGTCAGATCGGCGCGACAATCTGACAACGTCTCGTGTCAATATCGACATTGCATCTGACAACGCTCGATGTCAACATCGATTCATGAGCACCGAAACCCTTCCCCCCCGCCACGCCGGCCGCGCCTACAAGGGTGTGAGCACCGAGGAGCGCCGGGCCGAACGGCGCCAGAAGCTGATCGACGCCGCCATGGTGGTCTATGGCCGCGCGGGCTATCACGGCGCCTCGGTCAAGGCGATCTGTGCCGAAGCCGGCCTGACCGAGCGCTATTTCTACGAATCCTTCGAGAACGGCCAGGCCCTGCTGGCGGCCGCCTATCTCTCGGTGATGGAGCGCCTGACGGCGGAAGTGCTGGCCGCGGTCGCCGCCCTGCCCAGGCAGGACTTGGCAGCGCCCGACCTCGCCGCCGTGACCCGGGCGGTGCTGACCACCTATTTCAGCCTGCTGCGCGACAACCCGAACGATGCCCGCGTCTTCCTGGTCGAGATCCTGGGCGTCAGCCCGGCGATGGACACGCTCTATTGGGACTCGATCCGCGCCGTCTCCCTGGCCGTGCTCCGCTTCGTGCCCGACGCCGAAACCGCGATCGCCGCCCGCGCCCTCGACCTCGACCTCTTCGCCGACGGCCTCGTCGGCGCCGTGGTCCAGATCGCGCTCGGCTGGGTCAGGTCAGGCTATGAGAAGCCGGTCGAAACGGTGGTCGAGACCGCCGTGGCGATCTTGGGCGCGGTGAGCAGGGATTTCGGGGCGCGGTAGGATAAGGCAAGGCAGATAGGTACGCAACATGTACTAAAGAGGTCCTGCAACTGACATATGGAAGAGGGCATCACGTCAGGGTGCCGAGATCGACATTTACACCGGAGAGCGCTCGGATTGCGGCTCTTCATTTGCTACTTAGGCCTTGCACCACCACCAAAAAATCCAAACTGCGAGCGGGGCCGCGCAATTTGGCAAAGAGCGATGGCACGATGCATAATTTAAGGGTAAATTTCGCGGATCAGCGGGCGAAATGCAGCCTCGGCCCACGCCATGACTCCGACGAATACAGCCCCGCCCCCCAGACGAGAATATGAGAAAGGTGTCGATCGCCATAAGCACGTGGGCGCGACCGACAAACCCGAGATTGTCTTTAGGAACGACATTCCAAGGTACGCAATCGGCAAGTGCCCGCGCACAATACCTGACGATCTCAAGGCCGAATTGCTAAACGAGGCCATTCCAGCGCCCAATGGCGATCGCGAGATTGATTTTCCGAAACGATTGCATGTTGTGCACAATGGTGCGATTTATCGCGCCGAAACTAGTAGTGCCGGAGTTTCTTATCATGCCTTCCCTTATACGGGAAAGCTCGGGAGGAAGTTAGTGGCTGAGCTCAGGAGAATGGCTGATTTTAAAGGCTGCCGTAAGGAGTTCGACGAATGGGTCACAAAATATATTGAAGTCCATGGGCAATGACAGCGAGTCCGACCTTTAGCTTAAACTTGATCCCGGTCGATCTCGGTCGGACGCCACTGCTTTGGGCCTTGTCTGTTACAGCATTTGAGCAAGTGATTTGGCCGAACGTTAACGCTCCCGATCAGACAATCGAGATCCAGCTCGACGATCTGTTCTCGTTCCTAGTGGAGTTCTGGAAGCCACTCTTGCTTCGCCAAACCTACCCGGCCGGGCTTACGCCTGAACGGCCAAGCTTGCTGGCAGCCGATGCGGCTAAACGCTGGGCAAATGTGCCGCAAGACCAGGCCGACGAGGAAGGAAGCGAACTCGATGCATTTGAGGAAGCGCATAATCTCGCACTCGCCTTTGGGGGGATGTTTGACCTCCCACCACTATGGTTGGTCCGGCAGGGCGAGCAGATGCTATGCGACACCAATCGGAATTTTATCCACTTGCCATTTGGCAAGGTGCATACGGAGCTGACCAGAGTTGGTGATGAGATAGCACAGCACCTCAGGCGTACCGACGAGGCCAAATGGAGCCGGATCATCGAAGCTTGGGGCTGCCGTGATCGCGCGAGTGGTGTCAAATTAGTCTCTTGGTCAGCCAGTCTGGAAGACGAAGTTGCCACCAAGCTGATTGACCAAGGGCTCATCGACCCACCAGCGACGTTCGCCGAAGCAGTCAACGACGATGATGAATTATTGATTGCTGCGCGGGTTGCCGGCGCTCTGCCTTACGAGCAAATCGTTCAAATTCTCGATATTGCGCGCGATTTCCGTCATCATCGCGCTGATGGCCTAGATGCGCTGTCCGCCAAGGTGTCGGCGTATTTGCGCACCTTTGAGGTTGTTGAGCCCCACGCTCAGGGCGAAACTGTCGCCATTTTTGCACGTGAGCAACTTGCTATCGGATCGGGTGAGCGCGTCGACATTTTTGGTTTGGCGACCAAGCTCGGCATCGACGTTCGCGTTGATGCGATCGGGCCGAAGACTTTTGACGGGCTTGCCATCGCTGGCAACCGCTATGGCCCCGGCGCATTTATCAATCGTAACGGTCAACGTATCCGCGAAAAGGGCGGCTCCGATCTCAACAACGACGCAGGGGCGCGGATCAATTTGGCCCATGAACTCTGCCATTTGTTGATCGATCGAAATCACCCATTGAGCGCGATCGAAATTTTGCGCAACCGCATGCCCGGAAATATCGAGTCCCGCGCTCGCGCCTTTGCCGGCGAGTTCTTGTTGCCGAGCGCTACAGCCGGCAAGATCTGGGACGAGGCCGGGTCGCCGACAGATCGTTATTCGCTTGAGGCGGTGCTTCAGAGGCTCGCAGATTACTTCGGCGTCTCGTTCAGCGTCGCAGCCTGGAAAGTGGAGCATGGCGCGCGATGGGGCCTTGGACAAGGAGGCCGCGAGCAGTTCCGTCGCCTTCAGGCGATGTTGGACAGCATAGCATCGTACCGCTGAGTTCGCATTCGGGTCTCCTTGCCCCCTTCTTGCCCTCGATGAAGGCCCATGCCCCCCATCTCCACCACCTTCCCCCTGCTCGACGAAATCCTCGCCGCCTGGCAGCCCGCTATCGGCGCGGATTTCGCCGCTTATGGGAACCATATCCGCCGGGTGCTGAATTTCACCCTGGCGCTGCATCCTTGTTCGGCGGAAGAGCTGGAGCGGTTGCAGGTCGCCGGGGCGTTTCATGACCTCGGGATCTGGTCGGACGGCACTTTCGACTATCTGCCGCCGTCGATCGCGCGGGCGCGGGACTATCTCGCCGGGCGAGGGCTGGAGGGCTGGGTGCCGGAGGTGTCCGCGCTGATCGGGGAACACCACAAGATCCGGGCGATCGCCGATCCGGCCCTGGCGCTGGTCGAGGCGTTCCGGAAGGCGGATCTGGTCGATGTTTCGCTCGGCCTCGTCCGCTTCGGGCTGCCGCGGGAATTCGTGCGGGCGGTGAAGGCGCAGTTTCCCGATGCCGGGTTCCATGGGCGCCTGGTGCAATTGACCGGGGCCAATCTGCTCCGCCACCCGCTCCGCCCCGCGCCTTTCTTCAAGTGGTAAGCGGGCGCTATTTCTCGTCGTGGCCGGGGGTCTGTGCCCGGCGCAAGAGGCGCCAGCCGAGGTACCAGCCGGCGGCGACGATGCCGAAGGCGAGATAGAGGTCGAGCCCGCCGGCCAGGCCGAGGCCGGCGATCGCGCCCGGGATCAGGATCAGGGCGAGGGCCAAGCGGTCGGCCGGCGTCTCCGCCCCGTTGCGGACGCCGGAGACGATGGCGAGGGCCCAGCCTTCGGGATCGGGGCAGGGCTCGCCGTCGAGCCGGGCGCGGCGCAGGAGATTGGCCAGTTCGGCCGTGCCGTTGTCGGTACGCAGGATGCGCCGGGCGATCAGGGCGGGGTCCTCCCCCTCGCCCGCGATCAGGTCGGCGATGGTGACACGGCGGCCCCTGTCGCTGCCGAGGCCCCAGGCGCCGAGGCGCCGGATGCGGGCGGCGAGGTCGAGGTCGCGCGGGTCGGGCTCGATGGTTTGTTCCATGGCGGCGGCCCTCCGGTTTTCATCCATCTCATGCCTGCGCGCGCGCCCTGTCGAGACCTGTCTTGCGGGCGGGGCGGCAATTACCGCTTGGCACTTGCGCTCGGCGCCCTTCTCGGGCATTCCGACGCGACCAGAAGAATGGGGATGCCCATGCCCGCCTATCGTTCCCGCACCTCGACCCATGGCCGCAACATGGCCGGCGCCCGCGCCCTGTGGCGCGCCACCGGTGTGAAGGAAAAGGATTTCGGCAAGCCGATCATCGCCATCGCCAATTCCTTCACGCAGTTCGTGCCCGGCCACGTGCACCTGAAGGACCTGGGCCAGCTCGTCGCCCAGGAAGTGGAGAAGAACGGCGGCCTGGCCAAGGAATTCAACACCATCGCGGTCGACGACGGCATCGCCATGGGCCACGACGGCATGCTCTACAGCCTGCCCTCGCGCGACCTGATCGCGGATTCGGTCGAATATATGGTGAATGCGCATTGCGCCGATGCGCTGGTCTGCATCTCCAATTGCGACAAGATCACGCCCGGCATGCTGATGGCGTCCATGCGCCTGAACATCCCGACCATCTTCGTCTCCGGCGGGCCGATGGAGGCCGGCAAGGTGAAATGGCGCGGCAAGACCATGGCGGTCGATCTGATCGATGCCATGATTGCCGGCGCCGATCCCAAGGTCTCCGACGAGGAGAGCCTAGAGATGGAGCGCTCCGCCTGCCCGACCTGCGGCTCGTGCTCCGGCATGTTCACGGCCAATTCGATGAACTGCCTGACCGAGGCGCTGGGCCTGTCGCTGCCCGGCAACGGCACGATCGTGGCGACCCACGCCGACCGCAAGCACCTCTTCATGTGGGCGGGCCAGCTCATCGTCGACCTCGCCCGCTCCTATTACGAGGGCGAGGACGAGCGCGTGCTGCCCCGTTCCATCGCCAGCGTCAAAGCCTTCGAGAATGCCATGACGCTGGACATCGCCATGGGCGGCTCCAGCAATACCGTGCTGCACCTTCTGGCGGCCGCGGTCGAGGCCGGGGTCGACTTCACCATGGCCGACATCGACCGCCTGTCGCGCAAAGTGCCCAATATCTGCAAGGTGGCGCCCGCCAAGCAGGACGTCCATGTCGAGGACGTGCACCGTGCCGGCGGCATCATGGGCATCCTGGGCGAGCTCGACCGCGCCGGGCTGATCCACCGCGACGTCGGTACCGTGCACGCTTCCACGCTGGCCAAGGCGCTGGAGCGCTGGGACGTTCGCCGCTCGCCGACCGAAGGCACGCTGCAGATGTTCCGCGCCGCCCCGGGCGGGGTTCCGACCACCGTCGCCTTCAGCCAGGACAAGCGCTTCGACGAGCTCGACCTCGACCGTTCGGCCGGGGTCATCCGGGATGTCGAACACGCCTTCTCGAAGGACGGCGGGCTT
Organism: Zavarzinia sp.; assembly: GCF_041650655.1. GTDB lineage: Bacteria > Pseudomonadota > Alphaproteobacteria > Zavarziniales > Zavarziniaceae > Zavarzinia. Next base: position 5,085 of record NZ_JBAZKR010000068.1, on the reverse strand, counting down.
GCCGTGCTGTTCGGCAATATCGCGCTCGACGGCTGCATCGTGAAGACGGCGGGCGTCGACGAGAGCAACCTCCGCTTCAAGGGTCCGGCCCGCATCTACGAGAGCCAGGATGCCGCGGTCGACGGCATCCTGGGCGACGAGGTGAAGGCGGGCGACGTCGTCATCGTGCGCTACGAAGGCCCGCGCGGCGGCCCCGGCATGCAGGAAATGCTCTATCCCACGAGCTACCTGAAGTCGAAGGGCCTGGGCAAGGCCTGCGCCCTGCTGACCGACGGCCGCTTCTCCGGTGGCACTTCGGGGCTTTCGATCGGCCATGTTTCGCCGGAGGCGGCGGATGGCGGCGCCATCGGCCTGGTCGAGAACGGCGACATCATCGAGATCGACATCCCGGGCCGGACCATCCATGTCGAGCTGAGCGACGAAGTGCTGGCCGCCCGCCGCGCCGCCATGGAAGCCAAGGGCGAGGCGGCCTGGAAGCCGACGGCGCCCCGCGCCCGCCGTGTCTCGGCGGCGCTGAAGGCCTATGCCGCCATGGCGACCAGTGCGGCAAAGGGCGCCGTGCGGGACGTTTCCAAGCTTCGGGGTTGACGGCCAGCCCCCCTTCCTGTCAGTAAAAAGACAGGGAGGGGTGGCGATGCGACACAGGACAAAGACTGCCGCGCTGTTGGCCGCAGCGGCACTTGCAGCTTGCGCTCAGACGCCGCCTGCCAGTGGCCCGGGCACCGCTTTCGTGCCCCTGCCCCCGGTCGAGACAAGGCCGACGGCGGCCGCGATCGCCGAACTCGAACATGTCACCCTGAACGACCGCGCCTGCCTGATCGCCGCGCTTTATTTCGAAGCAGGCGGCGAAGGCGCGCAGGGCTTGGCCGCGGTCGGCCATGTCGTGCGCAACCGCGTCGCCGACCGGCCGACCGGCACCGGCATCTGCGACGTCGTCTACGAGCCCGGGCAATTCGGCTGGACCCGCAAGGTGCCGCGCCGCCAGGTCGCCGATGCGATCGGGGCCGACCAGCGCTGGCAGAACGCCGCCACGGTGGCCGACGGCGTGCTGGCCGGCATGATCCCGGATCCGACCGCCGGCGCCCGCTCCTTCTATTCGGTGCTGCAATACGGCAAGCGGTCGCCCAAATGGGCGCGCGGCATGACCCGCACCGCCCGCATCGGCAATCACGTCTTCCTGCGCTGAGCGCCGCTCAGAAGCCGGCCAGCCAGAGCGCACAGGCCATCAGAATATTGGCGATCGGCAGCCGCCCCGCCACGATCGCGGCGCGCAGTTCCTCGCGCGACAGGGCCACCATCGTCGCCTCCTCGAGATCGCCCGAATCCGGCGCCGCCACCGCGACCGCGTTCCGCGCGTGATAGAGATGGGCGGTACAGCCCCGCATGTTGGCCATCGAAACGAAGCTCTGCACCAGGCGCCAATCTTCCGCCCGGTGGCCGGTCTCTTCCAGCAGCTCGCGCCGGGCCGCCGCCTCCGGCACCTCACCCGGGTCGATCATGCCGCCCGGCAGCGACAGGCAGAGCCCACCGACGCCATGGCGATATTGCTCCATCATCAGGAGTTCACCCGCCGGCGTTTCGGCCAGGACCAGCGCATAGGGGGCCGTGTCGATCTGATGGAATTCCTCGACGATACGGCCATCGGGCAGTTCCAGGCGGTCGACATGGACGGTGAGAAAGGGCGGCCGGTCATAGACGGTGCGGCGCGCGAGACGTTTCCAGGGTTTCATTTCACGGGATTCGCGGCAGGGAGGCAGGGGGCTGTTAACCTTCATCGGTTAGCGTAGCGGCCATGTTCGCGACTGCAAGAACCCTCTGCCTCACCCTCGCCCTGGCTACGGCACTGGTGCCGGCCGCCACCCCCGTCTCGCCTGCCCGGGCCGAGGCGGCACGCGACGGCGTCGATGTCGTCGGCTCGGTGGTCAGCCTGGCGCCGCTCCACATCAGCGTGGTCAGGGACGGCAAGATCCGCGGCATCCTGACCCTGACCCCCAACCTCGATGTCACCGATACCGCCCTGCGCGACCGCGTGGCGCGCGAATACCCGCGCCTGCGCGACAGCTATCTGCGCGCATTGGATCCCTATATCGATCGTCTGGACGTCCGGGCGGCCCCGGACGTTGTGCAGATGACGCGCCTGTTGCAGCGCGCGACCGACGGCCTCTATGGCGACGGCACGGTGACGGTGATGATCATCCACGCCACCCTGCGCCGCCTGGGCTGAAGCCCCTCAGTTCGTCAGGGTGCCGTCGACGCCCGCTTCGCCGAACAGCAGGACCTTGCCGTCGGCCGTTTCGAGGGCGGCGGTGAGACCGGTCCGCTCGTTCCGCTTGAGCGGCGTGAAGCTCTTGCCGCCGTCGCTGGAGATCACCACGGTGCCTTCGAGGCCGACCAGCACGATGCGCCCGTCGTGCAGTTGCACGCCCGACTGGAGCGAGGCGATCGAGCTGTTCTCGGCCTGGGCCCAGGTGGCGCCGCCATCGGTGGTGCGCCAGATGTTGCCGCGCAGCCCCATGGCCAACATGGAACCGTCCTTCAGCGCCAGGATGTTCCAGAACGAGCCGTTGTAGGGCGTCTCGATATCCTTGATTTCCTTGAGGTCGGGATCGGCGACGAAGACGTTGCCGGCCTCGCCCGCGATCCACACCTTGCCGTCGGTACCGGCGGTCAGGGCGTTCATATGCAGGTCGAGGTCGCCCACTTCCTTGCGCTGCCAGGTCTTGCCGCCGTCCGCCGTGGTCATGACCAGACTGTAGGCGCCGATCGCAAAGCCGCTCTGCGCGTCCTTCATGTAGAGATCGAACAGCGGCGTCTGGGCCGCCGGATCGTATTGCACCAGGCTCCAGGTCTTGCCGCCGTCTTCGGTCCGGATGATCGTGGCGTCATGGCCGGTGGCGAAGCCGAGCTTGGCATCGACGAAGCGGACCGAGGTCAGCGTGACGTTGACCGGCGTCTCGACCTGGGTCCAGGTCTTGCCCATGTCGGCCGAGATCAGCACATGACCCCAGCTGCCGACCGCGACCAGCCCGTCGCCCACCTTGGCCACGGCGTTGATCAGAACCGAGGCCGACAGGGGCTCGATCACGGCCGGGATCGGCTTCATGTCCTCGGGCGACGGCGCGTTCTCGCCCTGACCGACGGCGCTGGTGATGTCGTCGCCCGCGAAGGCCGGCACGACGGCGAAGGACGCGACGCCCAGGCTCGCGGCAAGAAGGGCGACCGCGGACAACCGGCGCGGCAGGTCGGACATGGCAGACATCAGGCTCTCCCCAATCGTTGGCGCTTGCGCGCTGTATTTGCTTCGCTTCTATCCCGAGTCCGCACGCTTTTCAATCGATCCCGGCGCCACGGCGGCACTTCCCGTCAGAACACGTAAGAAACGCTGAAACCGACGAAGTCGCGGTCGATATAGGCGTTGCGCGAACCGCCCGAACCGCCGCCGCCACCGAAGCTCTTGAAGTAGTTCACGTTGAGCGACCAATGCTCGAGATAGTCGAATTTCACGCCGAAATTGAGGGAGGTGACGCTCTTGGTGAAGCCGGGATTGGGTGCCGGCGTAATGCCGAAGATACCATGGGAGAAGCCGATCGAGGGTGTCATGGTGACGCCGTCTAAGACGTTCGGATAATCCCAGAAGATCAGGCCCTGGACGCCGCCCGACCAGCGGCTCGGCTGCTTGCCGGTGGGCGGGAACATCGGGCCGAGGCTGGTCGCCTGGATCGGGTCGATCACCTGTGCCCCGGCGATGGTCAGCGGACGGGTCTGGAAGCCGGTGAAGCCGTTCTGGCCATAGGACGCATATTGCGTGCCCTTGTTGAGATCGATGTAGAGGGCGCCGAACTCGACCAGGGCGAAAAGCTGGTTGGCGCCCAGCAGCGAAGTGACCGGATCGGTCCCGCCCAGGATCTTCATGAAGCGCACGGCCGCCTGCCAGACGTCGTGGCGTTCGTCGAGATAGAGCGAGCGGCCGGGGACATACTGGTCGTCGAACTTGCGGAAGGGCGTTTCCAGGATCGGCGCGATGCCGGGGTTCTGGACGCCGAGGGGGGTCGGCGCCTTGGTCGCCTGGTCGATCGGCACGCCGCCCGCGCCGTCGTAGACGCCGGCCAGGAAGGCCGGTTCGGAGAGCCAGACCGGCGCATTGTGCTTGTAGCTGATCTCGGCGTTGATCGCGACCGCGAGCGGGTCGTAGGTCGTGTTGAAGGCGAAGCCGAGAAGGTCGAGGCCCTTCGGGTAATATTCGTAGAGGTGCCCGTTCTCCAGGTTCTCGATCACGGTCGAGCGGGGCGAGGTGCCATAGGGCGGATCGATCAGGGCCGCCGTGGCCGGGCTCGAGAGCGCGCTGACCAGATCGCCGACCGGGCCGCCCAGAGCCTGGTTCAGGGCCGAGGTCAGGGTGTTGAGCTGGGTAACGCCGAGGGTATCGAGAATGCTCTGCGCTACCGCCGGCGTCAGGCTGGCCGGGTTGATCTGGCCGGTGCCCTGCGCATATTGCTGCGGCGCCACCGCGCGGAGCGACGGCAGGCGCGAGGTGTAGTTGACGTAGTAGAACTGGAATTCGGTATTGTTCAGCTCGGGCGAGAAGTAACGCAGGGCGACACCCCAGTCGTTCACATTGGGATCGTCCTGCACCTCGATCGGGCCGTTGACGGCCAGGACCGTGTCTTCCGGGCCGGCGTCGGCGACCGGGTCCATGCCGGTCCCGGTCGTGTAAGAGCGGCGGTCCATCGGGTCGGTGAAGCTCGAGGAATATTGCACGCCGTCGCAGAAATTGTCGGTGAAGGAGAAGAAGCTGCCGCAGGCGTCGAGCCGATAGGGCTCGAAGTCGAACTCGTAGAAGGCTTCGATCGACAGGCCGTCGGTCAGCTCGTAGCTGGCGGAGATCATGGGTACCGGGATCAGGGCGTCCTTCAGCTCGGCGCCCGGGGTGCGGATCTTGGCGACGTCGATCGGATTGATCACCGAGATGCCGTTGATGGTGAACAGCGCCTCGCCCCAGTTCAGGATCTGGCTGCCGATCTTCACGCTGAACGGCCGGTCCAGCAGGGTGAAGTTACCGCCGATGTAATAGTCCAGGATCTCGGC
>NZ_JBAZKR010000067.1:0-24932 GCF_041650655.1 Zavarzinia sp. | reverse complement strand
ATGGCCTATCTGGCCGCGCTGCCCAAGGCGCCGTCCAACTATCATCCGGTGCGCCAGCACGACGCGGCAGTGAAGCGCCGCAACTGGGTGCTCGACCGCATGTATGAGGACGGCCGCATCACCCGCCAGCAGTGGGAGGAGGCCAAGGCCTCGGCCCTGACCGTGCGCGATCCGAGCCAGGGCAACACCACCAAGGCAGACTATTTCGCCGAGGAAGTGCGGCGCGAGATCGCATCGCTCTACGGTGAGCCGGCGCTTTATGAGGGGGGCCTCTCGGTCCGCACCTCGATCGATCCCCATCTCCAGGCGATCGCCGACCGCACGCTCCGCGAAGGCATGATCACCTACGACCGCCGCCACGGCTGGCGCGGCCCGATCACCCGCATTCAGGCGAACGCGGACGGCTGGCTCGCCGCGCTCCGCGAAGTGCCGGCCCCGCCCGGCCTGGTGGCGCCCGGGATCGCACCGTGGCAGCTCGCCGTCGTCCTCGCGGTCGACGCCAAGGGGGCCACCATCGGCCTCGGCGACGGCTCCAGGGGCCAGATCGCCATGGCCGAACTGGCCTGGGCGCGCACCGTGCTGCCCAACCAGGGCTATGGTGCCGCCCCCCGCAAGCCCTCGGACGTGCTGGGCGTCGGCGACGTTGTCGCGGTCGAGCCGCTGAAGGCCGGGGGCTATGGCCTGCGCCAGATCCCCAATGTCGGCGCCGCCTTCGTGGCGCTGGATCCCCATACCGGCCGCGTCCTCGCCATGGTCGGCGGCTGGTCCTACAGCGAGAGCCAGTTCAACCGCGCCACCCAGGCACTGCGCCAGCCCGGCTCGACCTTCAAACCCTTCGTCTTCGCGACCGCGCTGGAAAACGGCCTGACCCCCTCGACCATGGTGCTGGACGGTCCGTTCCAGGCCGACCAGGGGCCGGGCCTGCCGCCCTGGCGGCCGGACAATTACGAGCATAATTTCATGGGGCCGATCACGCTCCGTGTCGCCCTCGAACATTCGCGCAACCTGGTCACCGCCCGGCTCGCCTTCTATCTCGGGATGGAGAAGGTGAAGGCGCTGGCCGAGCGTTTCGGCGTGGTCTCCGACATGCCGCCCTATCTCGCCATGTCGCTCGGCGCGGGCGAGACGACGCTGATGCGCATGACCGCGGCCTACGGCGAATTCGTCAACGGCGGCAAGAAGATCACGCCGAGCCTGATCGACCGCATCCAGGACCGCCGCGGCCGCACCGTGTTCAAGCACGACATGCGGCCCTGCGACGGCTGCACCGACATCGCCTTCAACGGCCAGACCCCGCCCGCGATCCCCGACACCAGGGCCGAGGTGATCGACGCCGGCACCGCCTATCAGATGGTGTCGCTCATGCAGGGCGTGGTCGAGCGCGGCACCGGCGCCCGGGTGCGCGCGGTCGGCAAGCCCCTGGCCGGCAAGACCGGCACCTCGAACGATTCGAAGGACGTGTGGTTCGTCGGCTTCTCGCCCGACCTCGTGGCCGGCGTCTTCTTCGGCTTCGACCAGCCGCGCTCGCTCGGTGCCAAGGAGACGGGTGGCCTGGTCGCCGCGCCGGTGTTCCGTGATTTCATGAAGGAAGCGCTCGAGGACAAGCCGGCGACTCCCTTCCGCATTCCGCCGGGGCTCCGGCTGGTGCGGGTCAATCCGTCGACCGGGGCGCCTGCGGCTCCCGGCGAGCCGGCGATCTTCGAGGCCTTCAAGCCGGGCACCGAGCCGTTCGGCCCGCGCCCCGTGCTGGACGGCACCAACGACGGCGCCTTCTCGCTCGACGGCGGCGCAACGACCACCGATCCCGATTTCCTGGGCGCGATCGGCGCCCCGGCCGCGCCCGGCACCCCGGCCGCGCCCAGCTCTTCCGGCGACAGTTCGACCGGCGGTCTCTATTGATCCCGAGGGGGGTTCCCGGCTATATCGGGCCTCCCTTTCAGGACCGTTGGACCCATGCGCGCGGACATCGAATCCCTCAACGCCGAAATCAAGCAGTCGCTCGAGCTGCTGAGGAGGCATCTTTGACTGGGACGTCGCCAACGTCCGCCTCGCCGAACTGAACGCCCGGGTCGAAGACCCGAGCTTGTGGAACGATCCCGCCGAAGCGCAGAAGATCATGCGCGAGCGCACCCGCCTCGATGATGCCATCGGTGCCTACCGCCGCCTCGAGGCCGAGCTCACCGATACCGTCGACCTCGCCGAAATGGCCGAGGCCGAGGGTGACGAGGGCATGGTCGACGATGCCGTGGCCAACCTCCGCCGCGTCCGCGACGAGGCGGGCGAGGCCGAAGTGAAGGCCCTGCTCTCGGGCGAGGCCGACGGCAACGACACCTATCTCGAAGTCAATGCCGGCGCCGGCGGCACCGAAGCCCAGGACTGGGCCCTGATGCTGCTCCGCATGTATACCCGCTGGGCCGAGCGCAAGGGCTACAAGGTCGAGTTGATCGAAGACAGCCCGGGCGAGCAGGCCGGCATCAAGTCGGCCACCATCATGGTCAAGGGCCTGAACGCCTATGGCTGGATGAAGACGGAATCGGGCGTGCACCGCCTGGTCCGCATCTCGCCCTTCGATTCGAACGCCCGGCGGCAGACCAGCTTTGCCTCGGTCTGGGTCTATCCGGTGGTGGACGATACGATCGAGATCGAGATCCTGGACAAGGATCTGCGGGTCGACACCTACCGCGCCTCGGGTGCCGGCGGCCAGCACGTCAACAAGACGGACTCGGCGATCCGCATCACCCATATCCCGACCGGCATCGTGGTCGCCTGCCAGGCCGACCGTTCGCAGCACAAGAACCGCTCGCAGGCCATGTCCATGCTGAAAGCCCGCCTCTACGAGCGCGAGCTGCAGATCCGGGAAGAGGCGGCCAAGGCGACCGAAGAGACCAAGACGGCGATCGGCTGGGGCCACCAGATCCGTTCCTATGTCCTGCAGCCCTATCAGATGGTCAAGGATCTGCGCACCGGCGCCGAAACCTCGGACACCCAGGGCGTGCTGAACGGCGACCTCGACCGCTTCATGGCGGCGGCGCTCGCGGCCCGAGTCGAGGGCAGCGGCGGCGCCGAAGTCGCCGACCTGGACTGATCCGGCTCTCGCCGCCGCCCGGCAAAGGGCGGCAGCGGTCAGGGATTGGTGACGATCAGCGAAGGCTTGGCGCCTTCGGCCGGCTTGGCCGGTTCGGCGGCGGCGACCGTGGGCTTGCGCTTCAGGTTGCCTTCGATGCGGGCGCCGGCCTCGACCCCGATGCTGTCGTGCAGGATGTCGCCCGCGATCACCGCGGTTGCTGCCAGTTCGACCGTGTCGGCGACGATGCGGCCTTCGACCCGGCCCCTGATATGCACCGTGTTCGCCTTGATCTCGCCGATGATGACGCCGTCCGGGCCGAGGGTCAGGCAGTTGCAGGCGAGATCGCCCTTCACGGTGCCGTCGACCTGGATGTCGCCGGTCGAGACGAGATCGCCTTCGATCGTCAGCCCTTCGGCGAGAAGCGACGGGGGCAGGCTGCTGCCGCGGTGCCTATCGCTCCGCGATGCCTTCGGGTTGCTCTGCTTGTCCTTGTTGAACATGGCTGCCGGCCTCGATGAAGGGCATGGGGTCGCGGGGAACGGTGTCGAACATCACCTCGTAATGGAGGTGTGGGCCGGTCGAGCGGCCGGAACTGCCGAGTTTGCCGACCACGTCGCCCACATCGACCTTGTCGCCGACATGGACGTCGATCGCGCTCAGATGGGCGTAGCGGGTCTGTAGCCCGAAGGCGTGGCGGATCCGGACCGAACGGCCATAAGCGCCGGCCCAGCCCGCTTCGACCACTTCGCCCGGGGCGGTCGCCATCACCGGCGTGCCGATGGGGGCCGCGAAATCGAGCCCGGGATGGAAGGCGAGGCGGCGGTTGATCGGGTCGACCCGGCTGCCGAAGCCGCTGCGCAGTTCATAGTCCTCGATCGGCCGCGCCAACGGCATGACCGGCAGGGCGGCGCGCAGCGCGTCGAGCCGGGCGATGCCGCTGGTCAGGCGCAGCAGCTTGGCGCTGTCCTCGGTCGGGCCGGCGGCGGCGAGCGCATCGAGGTCGACCATCGGCCCGCCCGAGCCGCCGTCGCTGCCCGAGACGATCTTGTCGAGGTCGATGCCGGTCGGCGTGAGCTGGCCTTCGAGCCGGGTGAGCTGGTCGGTGGTCACGGGCATCAGCCGGTCGACGAGCTGGCCCTGCACCAGTTCGAGGGTGGCGACCTGGTCCTTCAGCGCGGTGGCGCGGCGCTCGGCCTGGGTGATCTGGTCGCGCAGGCCCTGGCTCCGGCCTTCCAGGATGGCGATGCGGTCCTGCGCGACCTGCAGGCTCTCCTCGCCGTGCCAGCGCTCGATGGTGGCATGGGCGAGTTCGAGGGACAGTTGTTCGGCTTCGGTCGCCGCGGCGGCACGGGCACCGGCGGCGGCATCGGCTTCGCCCAGCAAGCGGTTCGCCGTGATGCGGGCCTCGTCCCGCTCGCGGGTGCGAAGGGCCAGTTCCTTGTCGATGGTCTGGCGCGAGACGAAGGCGATCCGCCGTTCCTCTTCCAGGGCTGCGACTTGCTGGCGCAGGCGCCGGGCTTCGGTGTCGCGCGCCGCCATGTCCTGGCGGAGCTGGGCCAGCTCGGCCGCGTTGGCCTCCAGCAACTGTTGCTCGAAAATGGTGCGCAGGCTGGCATGGCCGACCCAGGCGAGCCCGGCAAGGCCTAGGGCCAGGGCAGAGACCTGCATCCTGCGCGACAGGCGCAGCCAGCGCACGCCCCAGGGATCGCGGATCGCGATCTCACGCGGCGCCAACCACGACCGGCGCGAGGGCAGGGGGTGGGATGGCTGGGGTCTGGGCCTGGCGTCCTGCGACATGGGCTATGACGATGTGCGGCAATCGAACATGCCCCCGATTGGCACCAGAACGGAGTTTGTTGTCAACCTCGCAGGCTGTCGCAGACCCGAGCGGTCACGAAAGCGTCACGCCCCGAGCGTGTCACGCCAGGGCGCGTACCGCTTCCAGCACCGCCTCGACATGGCCGGCCACTTTCACCTTGTGCCAGACCTTGGCGATCTTGCCGGCGCCGTCGATCAGGAAGGTCGCCCGCTCGATGCCGAAATATTTCCGGCCGTAGAGGCTCTTCTCGACCCAGACGCCATAATCCTCTGTCACCTTGCCGTCGACATCGGCGCCCAGGACCACCTTGAGGCTGTGCTTGGCGGCGAATTTATCGTGCGCCGCGACCGTGTCGCGCGAGACGCCCACCACCGCAGCCCCGGCCGCCTCGAAATCGGCCAGCCGTTCGGTGAAGCCGATCGCTTCCTTGGTACAGCCCGAAGTGTCGTCCTTCGGGTAGAAATAGAGCACCAGGGGCCGGCCCTTGAAATCGGCCAGCGACAGGCTGCCGCCGCCACCGGCGGGCAGGGTGAAGCCGGGGGCCTTGTCGCCCGGTTGCGGGGCCTTGCTCATGTCGGATCCTCCAGAGGCAGAAGGGCGCCGGTGCCGGCGCCGCTGCCTGGAACATAGGCCGCGGTGGGATCGCCGACCAGCCCGGCGAAAAGGGCGCGGATCGCCGGCTGGCGCGTCGCCAGGGCGGCTTCGAGGGCGGCGAAATCGGCGAGGCCGGCGCGCCGGGCGAGCAGCGCCTTGAGGGCGGCGGGCGCGCTTTCCGGCTCGAAACCGTCGCCGGCGGTCAGGCGCAGGAGGGCGGAGAGCCCGGCCTGGAGCTCGAGCCCCCGGCTCAGCACCGCCGCCGCCTCGGCCGGCAGGGCGCCCGCTTTGGCCAGGCGGTCGATCATCGCCAGCGTGGCGGTCGGCAGTGGGCCTTCCAACTCGCGGGCGGCGATCGCCATGTGGGTCTGGGCGATGAATTCGATGTCCACCAGGCCGCCGGGAGCCAGCTTCAGGTCGAATCCGCCCTGGGGCGGCCGGTCCTTGTCCATGCGGCCGCGCATCGCCGCCATGTCGCCGGTGACCCGGGCTGCGTCGCGGGCGAGGCGCTTGGTGGCGTCCAATGCCGCCTCGACGCGGGCGGCGAAATCGGCCCCCTCGGCCGCGATCAGGCGCGCCCGGGTGAGCGCCAGATGTTCCCAGGTCCAGGCCTCGCCCCGGTAGTAATGCTCGAAGGCGGCCAGCGTCGGCACCAGCGGACCCTTGCTGCCCGCCGGGCGGAGCGCCACGTCGACCTCATAGAGGCTGCCCTCCGCGGTCAGGGCCGAGAGGGCGGCGATCAGTCGCTGGCCGAGGCGGGTGTAGTAGAGCCCGGGGGTGAGCGGTTTCGCCCCGTCCGAGCCCTGGCTGCCATCGGGCACGGCGAAGAGGAAGACGAGGTCGAGGTCCGAGGTCAGGGTGAGTTCCCGCCCGCCGAGCTTACCGAAGCCTAGCACGGCGAAACCGCCGCCGGGAACGCGGCCGTGGGCCAGGGCGAAATTCTCTGTCACGGCGGCGACCAGGCGCGTGATCACCGCCTCGGCGATCAGGGTGAAGGCTTCGGCCGCGGCCTTGGGCGCGATCAGCCCGCGCAGGAGCTGGATGCCGATGCCGAAGCGCCGGTCCGCGGTCCAGCGCCGCACCCCGTCCAGCAGGTCCTGGTAATCGGTGACGTCGCAGAAGGCGGTTTCCATGTCGGCGCGGAGCCGCGCGGCGTCGTCGATCGGGCGGAGCGCTTCACCGCCCACCACGGCGTCGAGCAGGCCGGGGCGGCGGCCCAGGGTCTCGGCCAGCAGGGGAGCGGTGCCCATGATCTCGGCCAGGAGGTCGAGCAGGCTCCGGTTGGCGTCGAGCAGGGAGAAGAGCTGCACGCCGGCCGGCAGGCGCGACAGGAACTGATCGAAGCGGACCAGGGCGGCATCCGGCTCGCCCGTCTTGACGAAGGCGGCGAGCAGCACCGGCGCCAGCCCCTCCACCAGGGCGCGCGCCCGCTCGAGGCGGAAGCAGCGATAGCGCCCGACGCGCCAGCCCGACAGGATGCCGGCCGCCCGTTCCGCCTCCTTGAAGCCGGCCGCGGCGAGCTGGGCGGCGAGGCCTGCTTCGTCCGCCGCCAGGGCCTCGATCGAGCCTGGCGGTGGTGGCGCCTCGCTGCCGCCGAAGAGGCCGGTGAAGCGGCGCTGGATCGCCGCCAGATGGCCGAGCAGGGCGGCGCGGAATTCGCCCTCGTCGCCGTAGCCCATGAAGCGGGCGAGCTTCGGGATCGCCGCCGGATCGGCGGGCATCTGGTGGGTCTGGGCGTCGTCGACCATCTGCAGCCGGTGCTCGAGGTGGCGGAGGAAGCAGTAACCCTCCGCCAGGGCCGCACGGTCGCCGTCGTCGAGCCGGCCGAGGCCGACCAGGCGGTCGAGCATGGCGAGGGTCGCCGGCTCGCGCAGTTGGGGTTCGCGCCCGCCGGCGATGAGCTGCTGGATCTGGACGAAGAATTCGACCTCGCGGATGCCGCCGGGGCCGAGCTTCACGTCCTGGCCTTCGACCGCGATCGGACCGTGGCCGTGGTGTTCGCGGATCCTCTCCTTCATGCGCTGGAGGTCGCGCACGGCGACGAAATCCAGGTGCTTGCGCCAGATGAAGGGGCGAATCGATTGCAGGAAGGCGCGCCCTGCGGCGAGGTCGCCAGCGACCGGCCGCGCCTTGATCATGGCCGCCCGTTCCCAGTTCTGGCCGAGGCTCTGGTAATAGATCTCGGCCGCGTCGGTCGAGAGGGCGACGGGCATGGCGCCGGGATCGGGCCGGAGTTGCAGGTCGACCCGGAAGACATAGCCGTCCGCCGTGCGTTCCTGGAGGATCTTGACCAGGGTCTTGGTCAGGCGAACGAAAATCTCGCCCGGGGTGAGCCGCTTGCCCGGGCGGATCACCTCGCTGTCGTAGAAGACGATCAGGTCGATGTCGCTCGAATAATTGAGCTCGCCCGCGCCGAGCTTGCCCATGCCGAGGATGATCAGGCCCGAGTCCTTCTCGGGGTCGTCGTCATGGGCGAGGGCGAGGTCGCCCGTCCGGGCCGCGGCGCGCAGCAGATGCGCGGCGGCGGCGGAAAGGGCGGCGGCGGCGAGCCGGCTCAACATGCCGGTCGTCTTCAGCACCGGCCAAGCCAGCATGAGGTCGCCGATCGCGGACGCCAACGCCACTTTCGCCTTGGCCTGGCGGAGCCGGCGCATCAAGGCCTCGGTCGTCAGATCGGCGGTAGCAGTCGGGCTCAGGCTCGGCCATACCGCGTCCAGCGCCGCCTCCGGCCCTCGTTCGACGATCTCGAGCAGGCCGGCCGGATCGCGCAATGCGAGGCCAGAGAGATAGGGGCTGTAGGTGCCGAGCAGGTGGAGCACCGGCAAGGCGTCCGGCCCGACGGCGAGGCCACGGCGGCTCGCCGCTTCGCCGAAGGCGTCGACCAGGCGGGCCGCATCCGGGTCGTCGGCCACGGGCGGGCAGGGAGGTTTCGCAGGAAGGCCGTAATTCACGCTCTGCTTCCGGAATTCGGTCACATTCGCGATTCATTGAATCGACGATGTGGTCTAGGCTGCACACGCTGCTTGCTGGCGTCGGCGCCGTCAAGCGGCGGGGCGGGGTGGTGGTTCGGTCCGAAACGAGGCGAGAAATTGGTTCGGCGTGCTTCCCGTCTGACCGCTCATGTGTTGGGTGCGGTCCTTGCGGCCGTCTTGATTGCCGGTATCGCAGTCGGCATCCGCTTGGCCATGGGGCCGATCTCCCTCGGCTTTCTCTCGCCCATGATCGAACAGGGCTTCGCCGGCAATCCCGACGGCTTGAAGCTCGTGGTCGGTGACACCGTGCTGACCTGGAGCGGGGCCGAGAATGACATCGCCCTTCAGGTCGTCGCCGTCGAGCTGCGCGACAGTAACGACGTGCTGATCGCCAAATTGCCCAGTGCCGGCATCGATCTTTCCGTGCAGGCCCTGTTGGGCGGGCGCCTGGCACCGACCGGCATCACCCTCTCCGGGGCCGAAGTGACGATTCGGCGCAATGCCGGGGGTGGTATCGAACTCGGCCTGGGCGGCGCCCAGGCGACGGAGACCGGCTCGCCCGTCGCCGAGGTGATCCAGCTTCTCCGCCGGGGACCGGGCAACAGCCCCAGCCTGCGCCGCCTGGCTCGGCTCAGCCTGTTGCGCACCCGCCTGGTGGTCGACGACGAGGTGACCGGCCGGCGCTGGACCGCCAACAATGCCGGGGCCGAGATCCTGCGCGGGGCCGACGGCGAGGTCAGCCTGGGCCTGTCCGCCTTGGTCGCCAGTGCCGGCGAGGAAATGAACCTGCGCCTGGCCGGGCGGATTCCCAAGGCAGCCGGGTCGGATGCGACGCTCGACCTCGAATTCTCCGGCGTGGTGCCGGCGCTCTTCGATTCGGGCGGCGCCACCCTCGGGGTCGCGGGCGGGCTCCTGATGCCGCTGAGCGGCCGCCTCGGCCTCGTCCTCGATGCGGATGGCACGGCGCGCCGTGCCACTTTCGACGTGACGGGGCGGAGCGGCGGGCTCGACATGCCGGACCTCTTCCCCGACGGCCTGACGCTCGACCGACTCCATCTCGCCGGCAGCTACGACATGGCGGCGGCGCGTCTCGATATCGCCAGCTTCGAGGTGGCGCGCGGGGATTTCTCGCTCTCGGCCAAGGGCGGTGCGCGTTTCGAGGCGGCGGGGCCGGCCCTCGATCTCACCGTCTCGATCGGCCGCCTTCCCGTCGACGATCTCGCCGCGCTCTGGCCGGTGCCGCTCTCGGTCAACGGCCGGCGCTGGGTCTCGCAGAACATCAAGGGCGGCCAGATCCATGACGGCGTCATGCGCCTGGTGGTGCCGCCCGGCGGCTTCGACATGTCGCCCCCGCCGGCCGACATGTTCGTCGGCGATTTCGAGATCGACGGTGCCTCGACCAATTACCTGAACGGCCTGACCCCGGTCAGCGCAATCAAGGCCAAGGCCCATATGACGGTCGACGCCATCGACGTGGCGATCCAGTCCGGCCGGGTCGACATGGGGCAGGCGGGCATCGTCAATCTCGATCAGGGCAGCGCCCGGGTCACCGATTTCAACAAGCAGGATCAGATCGGCGACATTGCCTTCACGGCCAGCGGGCCGGCGCGGGCGGCGCTCACGCTGATGAACATGGCGCCGCTCGGCTATGCCGCCAAGCTCGGCATCGATCCCGCCACGGTCGAGGGCACGCATCAGACCACGGCCCGCTTCGTGCTGCCGCTGATCGCCGACCTCGACCTCGACACGCTGAATTTCACCACCACGAGCAAGATCGACGGCCTGGCCATCGACGGCCTGGTCGGCCCCTTCGCCCTCGACCAGGGTGCGGTGACGATCACGGTCGACCAGACCAAGGCGGTCGGCAGCGGCACCGCCCGCCTGGCCGGCGTGCCCCTGAAGCTCGACTGGAGCGAGAATTTCAAGGCGCCACCCGGCGGCGTCACCACCAAGCTGAGCGCCGCCGGCACGCTCGACGACGGCGGGCGGAAGCGGCTCGGTCTCGATCTCGGCACCCGTCTCACCGGGCCGGTCGATACCACGGTCACACTGGAGGGGCGGGGCAAGGCGATCGCCGGCATCGGCGCCAGCCTGAAGCTCGACCAGGCGGCCATCGACCTGCCCGAACTCGGCTTCGCCAAGCCGGTCGGGGCTGCCTCCACCCTGTCTTTCAAGGTGGTGCCCAAGGCCGAGGGCTACCGCGTGCAGGATATCGCCGCCAAGGCGCCGGAGCTGGACCTGGCGGGTGTCGCGGACCTGACCACGGGCTTCGACCTGCTCGGCCTCGACATCGCCCGGGCGCGCTTCGGGCGGAGCGATTTCACCCTGACCGCGGTGCGCCCGGCGGTCGGCGCGCCCTATGCCGTGAAGCTTCGCGGTGCCGTGCTCGACCTCGCCAAATATATGGCCAAGGACGCACCGGAACGCCGGCCGGAGTCCGAGCGGCCCGATCCCAACGCCCCGGACGCCCTGCCGGACTTCGGCCTCGACATCGTGCTCGACCGCGTCCTGCTGGACGACAAGGCCGCGTTGACCGGCGTGAAGGCGACCGGCGACCATGCCGCCGGGCGCTGGCGCAGCCTGAAGGCGGGCGGCGCCTTCGCGGGCGACAAGGCGCGTTTCGACGTCGCCCTGACGCCTGGCACGGGCTTTCGGCAGTTCACCGTGACCTCGGGCCGGGCCGGCGACATATTGCGCCTGGTGGGCCTCAGCCCCAATGTCGAGGGCGGTTCTTTCAGCCTGACCGGGCGCGTCGACGACACCAAGCCGAACCGCCCGGTGACCGCCGAATTGGACATGCGCGACTTCCGCCTGGTCCATGCCCCCATCATGGCGCGGATCCTGACGCTCGGCTCGCTCACCGGCATCGCCGAGGCGGTGGGCGGCGAGGGCATCGGTTTCGAGGCACTGAAGGCCAATGTGCGGCAGGAGAGCGACGTTCTCCGCATCGACAAGGCGCGCGCCTATGGCAATTCGATCGGCATGACGCTGGCCGGCACCTATGACACCTGGGCGCGTTCGCTCAGCGTCGGCGGCACCATCGTGCCGTCCTACGGTCTCAACCGCTTCCTGAATGCGATCCCATTGGTCGGCGACATCTTGACCGGGGGCGAGGGCGGCGGTCTCTTCGCCTTCAACTATTCGGTGGTCGGCCCGGTGGAGGACCCGGAAATTTCGGTCAACGCGCTCTCGGCCCTGGCGCCGGGCATCCTGCGCGACATCGTCTCGGCGGTCGACGGCACCAATTCGGCGGCCGACGCCAAGGCGCCGCCGCCGGTCGAGGTGCCGCAGAAACCGGCCCCGTAAGGCTCAGGAAAAGCTGAAGTCGAGCCCGATGTCGAGCGACGGGGCGGAATGGGTGAGCCAGCCGAGCGACAGCATGTCGACGCCGGAAGCCGCATAATCCGCCACCATCTCGGGCCGGATGCCGCCCGAGGCTTCGGTGATCATACGCCCTGCGACCATGGCGACCGCCTTGCGCAGCACGTCCGGTCCCATGTTGTCGAGCAGCACGGCATCGACCGGGCGCTTCAGCAGGACTTCGAGCTGGTCCAGGCTGTCGACCTCGATCTGCACCTTCACCATATGGCCGACCCGGCCCTGGATCCGGTCCAGCACGGCGTCGAGCCCGCCCGCGGCGGCGATATGGTTGTCCTTGACCAGGATGCCGTCGTCGAGGCCGAAGCGGTGGTTCACGCCGCCGCCGACCTTGACCGCGTATTTTTCCAGCGCGCGCAGCCCCGGCGTGGTCTTTCGCGTGCAGGCGACGCGGGCGCCGTGTTTCGCGGCGTCAGCCGCCGCCCTGGCGGTGACCGTGGCGATGCCGGACAGGCGCTGCATCAGGTTGAGGGCGACACGCTCGCCCGTCATCACCGCGCGCGCCGGACCTTCGACCACGGCGACCACCTCGCCCGGTGCCACGTCCGAGCCTTCGGGGCGCAGGATCTCGACCGAAATTTCGGGCGAGACCAGGCGGAAGGTCTCGACCGCCATGGGCAGGCCGGCGATCCGCCCGGCCGGGCGGACGCGCACCTCGGTCCGGGCGCGGGCCGTTGCCGGCACCGCGACTTCGGAGGTGAGGTCGCCCGCCATGCCGAGGTCTTCGAGCAGGGCGGTCTTCAGCAGGTCCTGGTAGACGAGGGGCGACGGGGGCGAGAAATCGAACATCACGCGACGATCCGCAAAATCATTCCGCCGCGAGGGCTGCGGCATTGGTGAGGCCGGCGGTGCCGAGGCGGGCGCCCGCGGCATCCAGCACCACCGTCTGGCGATGCGCCCAGGCAGGAGCGGCGACCGGGAAATCGGTCCGGCTGTGGGCGCCCCGGCTCTCGGTCCGGGCCAGCGCCAGCAGCACGACCAGGCGGCCGACGGTCAGCAGGTTGCGCAACTCGACCGCGGCACGGACGGCCGCGGGGCCTTCGGCGGCCGGCAGGCGGGCCGCGGCGGCGGTCAGGCCCTGCAGCTTTTCGAGGGCGCGGCGAAGGCTGGCGTCGCTCCGCAGCAGGCCGGCGTCGGCCATCATCAGGGCACGCAGATCGGTCCGTACCTCGGCCGCCCGGGCGGGGTCGACACCGGCGGGCAGGGCGACGGCTTCGGCCGCGACGGGCGCGGCGGCCCGGTCCTTGGCCATGGTCAGTGCCACGCGCCGTCCGGCGACACAGGCTTCGAGCAGGGAATTGGAGGCCAGGCGATTGGCGCCATGCACGCCCGTGCCCGCCACTTCGCCGGCGGCATAGAGGCCGGACAGCGTGCTCCGCCCTTCGCCGTCCACCAGGACGCCGCCCATGTGATAATGGGCGGCCGGGGTGACCGGCACCGGGGCGGCGAAGGGATCGAGGCCGGCCTCGCGGCAGGTTTCGATCGCCTGGGGGAAGGTGGCTTCGCCCTTGGCCGCGAAGGCCGGGCGGAGGTCGAGGAAGACCTTGCCATGTTCGGCGATGCCGGCCTGGATCGCGCGGGCGACGACGTCGCGGGGGGCGAGGTCGCCCTGGGGATGCCTGCCGTGGAGCAGCGGCGTGCCGTCCGCCAGCAGCAGGCGGGCACCGGCACCGCGCAGCGCCTCGGTCAGCAGGGGCAGGGGTTCCCGGCCCTCGTCCAGCAGGGCGGTCGGGTGGAATTGCATGAATTCGAGGTCGACCAGGCTCGCCCCGGCCCGCACGGCGAGGGCGAGGCCGTCGCCGGTCGCTTCCGGCGGATTGGTGGTGCGCGACCAGAGGGCGCCCAGGCCGCCGGTGGCCAGCAGGATCTTCGGGCAGCGCAGGGTGACGAAACCTTCGCCCGCGCGATTGACCAGAAGGCCGGCGACGCGGCCCTTGGCGGTCAGGATCTCGACCGCCGTGGTCTCGCTCAGCACCGTGACCGAGGGGGTGGCGCGCAGGCGCGCGGCCAGCGCCAGGACGACGGCGCGGCCGGTGCGGTCGCCATCGGCATGGGCAACGCGGGCGCAGGAATGGGCGGCCTCGCGGCCGAGCAGCAGGGCGCCGGTGGCGGGATCGGTATCGAAGGGCACGCCCAGGCTGCGCAGAGTGGCGATCGCCTCCGGCCCGGCATCGGTCAGCCGGGCCACGGCGACGGGATCGCACAGCCCATCACCCGCCGCCATGGTGTCGGCGGCATGGGCGGACGGCTTGTCGCCCGGGCCGACGGCGGCGGCGATGCCGCCCTGGGCCTTCAGGCTGGAGCCGCCTTCGATGCCCTCGGTCTTGGTCACCAGCACGACCCGGCGGGGCGCCAGGGCGAGGGCGGCCGACAGGCCCGCGAGGCCGGAACCAACAATGACGAAATCCGCATCGATCTGGCGCATGGCCGTTCTCCCGATACGCTGAACGCTTACTTGCGACCGACCG
The DNA here is from genome assembly GCF_041650655.1 of Zavarzinia sp. Taxonomy (GTDB): domain Bacteria; phylum Pseudomonadota; class Alphaproteobacteria; order Zavarziniales; family Zavarziniaceae; genus Zavarzinia. Next base: position 10,634 of record NZ_JBAZKR010000067.1, on the reverse strand, counting down.
CGATCATCCGTTCGACCGCGCGGCGCGCCTTGACTGCGATCTCCGGATCGACCTCGACCCGGGGTTCCAGGGTTTCGAGGGCGTGGAGGATCTTGGGCAGGGTGATCTTCTTCATGTGCGGGCACATGATGCAGGGGCGGACGAATTCCGTGGTCGGCGAGGCGGCCGCGATATTGTCCGACATGGAGCATTCGGTGATCATCAGCACGCGGGGCGGCTTCGCGTCGCGGACATAGTCGATCATCTTGGCGGTCGAGCCGGCGAAATCGGCTTCCGCGATCACTTCCGGCGGGCATTCCGGATGGGCGATGACGATGAGGTCGTCATAGGCGCGGCGGAAACGGCGGATCTCTTCCGGCGTGAAGCGCTCGTGCACTTCGCAGTGGCCCTTCCAGGTCAGGATCTTCACCTTGGTCTGGGTCGCCACCCATTTGGCCAGATATTCGTCCGGCAAGCAGAGCACGCGCTCCGCCCCCAGGCTCTCGACCACTTCGACCGCATTGCCCGAGGTGCAGCAGATGTCGCTCTCGGCCTTCACCGCGGCCGAAGTGTTCACATAGGTGACCACCGGGGCATCGGGATAGGTTTCGCGCAGCAGGCGGATGTCGGCCGGCGTGATGGATTCGGCAAGCGAACAGCCGGCCTCCATGTCGGGCATCAGCACGATCTTGGACGGGTTCAGCAGCTTCGCCGTCTCGGCCATGAAATGGACGCCGGCCATGACGATGACGTCGGCATCGCTCTCGGCGGCGCGCTTGGCCAGGGCAAGGCTGTCGCCCACGATGTCGGCGACGCCGTGGAAGATTTCCGGCGTCTGGTAGTTATGCGCCAGGATGACCGCGTTCCGCTGCTTCTTCAGCTTGTTGATGCGCTCGATATAGGGCGCATGGAGGTGCCACTCCTCGGCCGGCAGGACACGTTCCACCTTCGACCAGATGCCGGCCGTGGCGGCCGCCACCTCGGGCGTGAAGGGAAGTTCGGTCGCCGACACCGCGGGGGTGCCGTTTTCGGGGCTGAAGGCGTTCATCGGGCGATCCTCGACGGAGGGCGCTTATGACTGCGCAGGCGGGTTAATGCTCAGCGTGAGCATATTCTAGATATGCTCATATCGAGCATAATCAAGCCTGTCAAGAAAATGTCGCGATGGGGGATCGGCGGTGCTGGTCTACCAGAGACGCAGGGCACCGCTTTCATGTTGCCTATGAAGTGATATTCTCGGGAACATGCTCCGTATGGTTCTCGACACCACGATCCTGGTCGCGGCGCGACGCAGCCGACAGGGCGCCTCCAATGCGCTGCTGCGGGCGGTCGACGCCGGAGCCGTCCGGATGCTGGTGAGTGTTCCCTTGTTCATGGAATATGAGGCGGTGCTGTCCAGGGCCGAGCATTTGCTGGCCGCGCGGCTGACTGTGCGGGAGGTTTCGGGATTTCTCGACTACTTGGCGGGTCTGGTCGAGCCAGTCAGGCTGCACTACCTGTGGCGACCGCAACTGGGCGACATCGCGGACGAAATGGTTCTGGAGACTGCGATCAACGGCAGGGCGGATTGCCTGGTGACCTTCAATACGCGGCATTTCGGCCCGGCAGCGCGTTTCGGCATCGAAGTGATCAGGCCGGACGAAGCGATCAGGAGGATTGGATGAGCAAGGCGAATTATTCCCTGCGGTTGCAGCCGTCCTTGAAGGCGGCGGCGGAACGCCTGGCGGCGGCCGAGGGCACGAGCCTCAATCAGTTCATCAATGTGGCGGTCGCCGAGAAACTGTCGGCGCTGGAGACCGAAGCCTTTTTCAAGGACCGAGCCCAAAGGGGCTCGCGTGGCGACTTCCTGCGATTCCTCGACGAAGCGGGCGAGGAGACGCCGAGCGAGGGCGACGAACGGCCCTGAACCCGCCGCTCACCCGCCGATCTTGGGCAGGGGCAGGGGGATGCCGACGTCGTGCTTCTCCTGCATGACGTCGCGGCGGAAGCGGTAGGTTTCGGCGGGGCGGCCGCGGCCGGAGGCTTCGATCTGGCCGGTCGGCTCGACCAGGTTGCCGGTCATCACGGTGCGGCGGAAATTCTGCTTGTGCAGTTCGATGCCGGACAGCGCTTCGACCACCTTCTGCAGGCGGAACAGGGTGAATTCGGGCGGCAGCAGGTCGAAGACCACCGGGCGATAGTCGATCTTGCCGCGCAGCCTGCCCAGCGCCGAGGCGAGGATGCGCCGGTTGTCCAGCGCCATCGGGCTGCCCAGGGCCTTGGCCGCCTCCTGCTGCTCGGCCGGCACCGGCTCCGGCTCCTGGCCGGCGGCACGGGCGGCGATGGCGGCATCGCGGATCGCTTCCTTCACCAGGCCGGCGGAATAGAGCAATTCATAGCGGTCGAGGCAGCGCAGCAGGTCGAAATGGCCGGTGCCGGCGACCGGGCCGAAGGCGATCGCCGTCCGCTCCATGCGCGAGCGCGCCGTTCGCGCGTCGGGGGCGGCGTCGATCCAGCGGGTCAGGGCGGGGCGGATCACCTGCTCGATCAGGGCGGGCCGGCCCTCGCGCCAGTCCTCCCAGGGCAGGAAGGAATACCAGGAACGCCAGGCCGCTTCGCCCGAACCGGCCAGCGGCGTCTCCTGCGTCAGCGCCAGATAGGCGACGGAGACCACCCTGGGGCCGCCGGTCAACTCGCGCGGGTCGCGGTTCTGGTTGGCGAAGGTATAGAGCTGCTCGACATAGCGGAGCTCGACGCCGGTCTGTTCCGACACCCAGCGGCGCAGGCCGAGCTCCAGGGTGCGGTGATGTTCCGGCTCGAAGGGGCCGAAGGGCAGTGTCTCCGGCGCGTCGAAGGCGAGCGGGATCAGGCCCTGCTGGGCCGGCGTCGCCAGGTCGTGGGTCATGCGCCGGGCGACCAGCACGCGGGGATCTTCCTCGGTCACCGCGACGATGACCGCGGTCAGGCCGATCGAGATGCCGCGGTGGTTGTCGGTCGAGGGGACCGGGTCATCTGCCATGCTCGATCCCCTTTCTTTGTTGCCGGCGGTCAGGCCCCGACGATCAGGGCGTGACGCTTCTTGCCGGCTGAGAGTTTGACCGTGCCCTTGGCGCCGAGGTCGCTCAGTTTGGCGAATTCGTCGGTCACCGCGACATCGTCGAGCTTCACGCCGTTGCCCTTGATCAGGCGCCGCGCTTCACCGTTGGAGGCGGCCATGCCGGCCTTGACCAGAAGCTCGTAGACGGCGATGCCGGCGGCCAGCGCGGCCCCTTCGACCGCGACCTTGGGCAGCGTCTCGGCGGCGGCCCCTTCCTCGAAGGTGCGGCGCGCGGTCTCGGCCGCGGCTTCCGCCTCGGCGCGGCCGTGGGCGAGTGCCGTCGCCTCGGTCGCCAGGACCTTCTTGGCGTCGTTCAGTTCGGCCCCTTCGAGGGCTTCGAGGCGGGCGATCTCGGCTTCCGGCAGTTCGGTGAAGAGGCGCAGGAAGCGGCCGACGTCGCCGTCTTCCGTGTTGCGCCAGAACTGCCAGTAGTCGTAGGGGCTGCGCGCCTCGGCATTGAGCCAGACCGCGCCGGAAGCGGTCTTGCCCATCTTGGCGCCGGAAGCCGTGGTGATCAGCGGCGAGGTCAGGCCGTAGAGCTGGACGTCCGCCGCCTTGCGGCCGAGCTCGACGCCCTGGATGATGTTGCCCCATTGGTCGGAGCCGCCCATCTGCAGGCGAACGCCCTGGGACTTCGCCAGTTCGACGAAGTCATAGGCTTGCAGGATCATGTAGTTGAATTCGAGGAACGACAGGTTCTGCTCGCGGTCGAGGCGGATCTTCACGCTGTCCTGCGACAGCATCCGGTTGACCGAGAAATGGCGGCCGTAGTCGCGCAGGAAATCGATGTAGTTAAGCTTCGAGAGCCAGGTGTCGTTGTCGACCATGACGGCGTCGGTCGGCCCGTCGCCGAAGGTCAGGAACTTGGCGAAGACCTGCTTGATGCCGGCCAGGTTTTCGGCGATGCGGGCTGCGTCCAGCAGGGGGCGGGATTCGTCGCGGAACGAGGGATCGCCGATCTTCGTGGTGCCGCCGCCCATCAGGACGATCGGCTTGTGGCCCGCCTTCTGGAGGTTGCGCAGCATCATGATCTGGACGAGCGAGCCGACATGCAGCGAAGGTGCCGTCGCATCGAAGCCGATATAGGCGGCGAAGGGCGTCTTCTGCGCCGCGAGGGCGTCCAGGCCCTCCAGGTCCGTGCACTGGTGGATGTAGCGGCGTTCGGTCAGGACCCGCAGGAATTCGGATTTCAGGCTCGTCATGGTGGCGCTCGTGTAGCATGACCGAGGCCGCAGGGACAATCGGGGGCAGGAGCGATTCGGTCATGGCCGGGGGCATGATGAAGGCTTTGGGCTTGATGAGCGGGACTTCGCTCGACGGCATCGATCTCGCCGTCATCGAGACCGACGGCGAGAGCATCGAACGGCTCGGCGCGGTCGCCACCTATGCCCATTCGGCGGAGACCAGGGCCGCCGTCCGCGAGGCGAGCCGCCTGGTTGCCCAATGGCGCTTCGGCCAGCCGGTGCCGGCGGCCGTCGACGAAGCCGAGGCCTTGATCACCGAAGCCCATGGCGCCGCGGTCGAACGTTTCTTTTACGAGAGCGGCATGACGTCCCGCGCCGTCGACATCGTCGGTTTTCACGGCCAGACCGTGCTGCACCGGCCGAACGAGCGCCTGACCTGGCAGATCGGTGATCCGCAAGCACTGGCCGATCGCGTCGGCCTGCCGGTGGTCGGCCGTTTCCGCCTCGCCGATGTCGAGGCGGGCGGGCAGGGGGCGCCGCTCGCGCCCCTCTACCACCGGGCGTTGGCGGCGTCGCTGCCCGGTCGGCAGCGGCCGTTGGCCGTGCTGAATCTCGGCGGGGTCGGCAATTTCACCTGGATTTCGGAGCGCGCCGGGGAAGAACCGCTGGCCTTCGACACCGGTCCCGCCAACGCCCTGATCGACGACTGGGCCTTGCAGCACACGGGGATTCCGGTCGATGTCGATGGCCGCCTGGCCGCCGCCGGCCGGGTCGACACCCGCGTGCTGGCCGAGCTGATGGACAATTCCTTCTTTGCGATGGAAGCGCCGAAATCCCTCGACCGCGATCATTTCGACCTGGGCCCGCTACGCGGCCTCGGCCCGGCCGACGGGGCGGCGGTGCTGACCGCCTTCACGGCGGAAGCGGTCGCGGTCGGCACCAAGCTGTTCCCGCGCCCGGTCGATCAGGTCCTGGTGACCGGCGGCGGGCGCCGCAATCCGGTGCTGATGCAGATGATCCAGGACCGCCTGGGCATGCCCGTGCGCCCGGTCGAGGCGGTCGGCTGGCGAGGCGACAGCCTGGAGGCGGAGGCCTTCGGCTTCCTCGCCGTGCGCAGCCTGAAGGGCCTGCCGCTCAGCGTGCCGGGAACGACCGGCGTGCCGAAGCCGCAGACCGGCGGTCAGCTGTTCCGGCCGAGCCGCATGTCCAGATAGGCGCCGGTGATCCGGTTCAGGTCGTCCATCTGCTCTTCGAAGAAGTGGCCGGCGCCCTTGATCGTCTCGTATTTCACCTTGATGCCGCGCTGGTTCGACAGGCGGGTGGCGAGCTTGGCCACTTCCGGCTCGGCCACCACCTGGTCCTCGGTACCCTGGACGATCAATCCGTCGGATGGGCAGGGGGCGAGGAAGGTGAAGTCATAGCGGCTGGCCGGCGGCGAGACCGAGATGAAGCCGTTGATCTCCGGCCGGCGCATCAGGAGCTGCATGCCGATCCAGGCCCCGAAGGAGAAGCCGGCGACCCAGCATTCCGCGGCCGAGGGATTGTAGGTCTGCATCCAGTCGAGCGCCGAGGCGGCGTCGGACAGCTCGCCCGCGCCGTTGTCGAAGGCCCCCTGGCTGCGCCCGACGCCCCTGAAGTTGAAGCGCATCGCGGAAAAGCCGCGGGCGACGAACGTATGAAACAGGTTGTAGACGACCTTGTTGTTCATCGTCCCGCCATACTGCGGATGCGGGTGCAGGATCAGGGCGATAGGCGCCCCGGTCCCCGCGTGATGATAGCGGCCTTCGAGTCGCCCGGCCGGGCCATTGAAAATAATCTCAGGCATTCCGGTTCCCCTGACGCGATACCCGACGAAATCCGTCAACCGTTATGGTGGCCCTGTGGCCACACCCCGCGGACGGTGGCGCCAGGGCCGCCGCTAATACTTGACTAGATCAGTCGGACAACCTAAATCTGACTACGGCGCTCGGTCTTACGGAGACCGCGCGCCAGCATGCATGGCGGGGCGGGTTTATACACGTCCAGCTTTTGCTCATGCAAGGAATCTCGGAGGCAAGGCCATGTTCACCCGCCTGAAGGAGGAGATCGACAGCTACATCGCCCGCGATCCGGCGGCGCGATCGCGGCTCGAAGTGTTGATCGCCTATCCGAGTTTCCACGCCATCACCCTGCACCGCGTGTCGCACTGGCTGTGGCAGCGGAACTGGCGCCTCACGGCACGCTGGTTCTCCTATATCGCACGGCTGTTCACGGGGATCGAGATCCATCCGGGGGCCACCATCGGCCGGCGCCTGTTCATCGACCACGGCCTCGGAGTCGTGATCGGCGAGACGGCGGAGATCGGCGACGATGTCACCCTCTATCACGACGTCACGCTCGGCGGGCTGCTGCCCTCGGTGAATTCCAGGGCGCAGGTCGGCGTGAAGCGCCATCCGACCCTGTGCGACCGGGTCATCGTCGGTTCGGGCGCGCAGATCCTGGGGCCGATCACGGTCGCGGCGGATGCGCGTGTCGGCGCCAATGCGGTGGTCGTCGCCGATGTGGCGTCGGGCACCACGGTGGTCGGCATTCCGGCCAAGGCGGCGGGCTCGGCCCCCCGCCTGGTCGACCGGGCGCTGGACTTTTGCGCCTATGGCGCGACCGCGGGCCGCATGCCCGACCCGACGGAAGAAGAGATCGAAGGCCTGGTCGCCAGGGTCCAGGCCCTGTCCGCCCGCGTGGCGGAGCTGGAGGCCCGGCTCGGCGCCGGTGCCGAGACGCGCGGCACCGTGGTCGACGGCCCTGGTATGGTCGACGGCCCCCAGGGCCGCGAGCCGGAATTGAGGAGACGGTCGCAATGAAACTGTCGACGCGCGGGCGTTACGCCGTGATGGCCATGGTCGACCTCGCGGCCCATTCCGAGGGCGGCAAGCCGGTCACGCTGGCCGACATCGCGGAACGCCAGGAGATTTCGCTCTCCTATCTCGAACAGCTTTTCGGCAAGCTCCGCCGCGGCGAGTTGGTCAAGAGCGTGCGCGGCCCGGGTGGCGGCTATGTCCTCGGCCGCGGTGCGACCGAGACGCGGATCGCCGACATCGTTCTGGCGGTCGACGAGCCGATCAAGGCGACCCGCTGCCAGCTCGGCACCTCCAACGGCTGCCGCGGCAACCGCAGCCGCTGCGCCACCCACGACCTGTGGGAAGAGCTGAGCCACCAGATCCACCTCTATCTCTCCAGCGTCTCGCTGGCCGATGTGGTGGCCCGACGCGTGCTGGGTTCGCCCGTGCTGCCCGGCCGCGACGCGGTCGAGCGGGTCGCCTGAGGGCTGGCCGATGAACGCCGTCGCCACCTATCTCGACTACAACGCGGGCGCCCCGGCGCGCCCCGCTGTGGTCGAAGCCATGGTCGCGGCGCTCTCGATCGGCGGCAATCCGTCCTCCGTCCATCGCGCCGGCCGGCTCGCCCGCCGCGCGATCGAGGAGGCACGGGATGCGGTGGCGGCACTGGCCGGCGCCGAAGCTTCCGAAGTGATCTTCACCAGCGGTGGCACCGAGGCCAACAATCTGGCGCTCCAGGGCGCCGTCCTCGCCGGCACGGCTCGGCGCCTGCTGGTTTCCGCCGTCGAACATGATTCCGTTCGCGCCGGGGCCGAAGGCGCGGGGGTTGCCGTCGCGGTGATCCCGGTCGATCGCGAAGGCGTGGTCGATCTCGAAGCCCTCGACCGCCTGCTCGGCCAGGGGGACGGCACGGCGCTGGTCTCGGTCATGCTGGCCAACAACGAGACGGGCGTGATCCAGCCGGTCGCCGAGGTGGCGCGCATCGCCCGCGCCCATGGCGCCCTGGTTCACTGCGATGCGGTGCAGGCGGCGGGCAAGACCGGCCTCGACTTCTCTTCGCTCGACGTCGACATGATGAGCCTTTCCGCCCACAAGATCGGCGGGCCGGCCGGCGTCGGCGCCCTGGTCAAGCGGGCCGGGATCGAGCTTCGTCCGCTCTCCCTCGGCGGCGGGCAGGAATACGGCCGCCGTCCGGGCACGGAAAATCTGGCCGGTATCGCCGGTTTCGGCGCGGCGGCGAAGCTCGCGGGCGAGATGCCCGAACTCGCCCCCCTGCGCGACCGGATCGAGCGCGAGGTGCTGGCCGCGGTGCCGGGCGCCCGTGTCTTCGGCGCGGGTGCCGCCCGGCTCGACAATACCTCCTGCCTGGGTTTGACCGACGTCAAGGCGGAGACCCAGGTGATGGCGATGGACTTGGCCGGGGTTTCGATCGGTGCCGGTGCCGCCTGCTCCTCCGGCAAGGTCCGGCCGAGCCCGGTGCTGATCGCCATGGGCGAGGACGAGGCGACGGCGCGCAGCGCCATTCGGATCAGTCTCGGCTGGGCTACCAAGGTCGGCGATGTCGACCGCTTCCTGGCCGCTTATATCGAGTTTGCGGGGCGTGCGCTTGCAGCGCGGTCCGCGTCACGGAAGGAATTCAACCATGGCTGACGGCACCGGAGAGACGGTCGCGGCGGAATCCCGCCCGAATATTCATCTGCCGATCTATCTGGACTATCAGGCGACCACGCCGCTCGACCCGCGCGTGCTCGACGCCATGATGCCCTATTTCACCGGCAAGTTCGGCAATCCCCACAGCCGCAGCCATTCCTACGGCTGGGAAGCCGAGGAAGCGGTCGAGGCCGCGCGCGAGGAAGTGGCCAAGCTGATCGGCGCCGACCCGCGCGAGGTGATCTTCACCTCCGGCGCCACGGAATCGAACAATCTGGCGATCAAGGGCGTCGCCCTGTTCAACAAGGACCGGCGGAACGAGATCGTCACCGTGGTGACCGAGCACAAATGCGTGCTCGACACCTGCCGCCACCTGGAACAGGAAGGTTTCAAGGTCACCTATCTGCCGGTCCAGCAGAACGGCCTGATCGACCTCGACGATCTGCGCGCCGCGGTCACGGAGAAGACCGTGCTGGTCTCGGTGATGGCGGTGAACAACGAGATCGGCGTCGTTCAGCCGCTCGCCGAGATCGCCAAGATCGCGCATGAGAAGGGCGCCTATTTCCACACCGACGCCGCTCAAGGCGTGGGCAAGATCCCGCTCGACGTCAATGCCATGGGGATCGACCTGATGTCGATTTCCGGCCACAAGGTCTATGGCCCGAAGGGGATCGGCGCGCTCTTCGTGCGGCGGAAGCCGCGCGTCCGCCTGGTCGCCCAGATGAACGGCGGCGGGCAGGAACGCGGCATGCGCTCGGGCACGCTGTCGCCGGCGCTCTGCGTCGGCATCGGCGAGGCTTGCCGCATCGCCCGGGAAGAGATGACGGCCGACAACGAGCGGATCCGCCACCTCGCCCACAAGTTCTACGAGACGGTGAAGGCCAAGCTGCCGGACATCTATGTGAACGGCGACCTGGAGCAGCGGATCCCGGGCAACCTCAACATCTCCTTCGCCTATGTCGAGGGCGAGAGCCTGATCATGGGGATCAAGGATCTGGCGGTGTCGTCGGGTTCGGCCTGCACCTCGGCCTCATTGGAGCCGTCCTATGTGCTCCGCGCCCTCGGCGTCGAGGAGGAACTGGCCCATACCTCGATCCGCTTCGGCTTCGGCCGCTTCACCACGGAAGCCGAGATCGACTATGCCGCCGACACGATCGTGAAGCGCGTCAGCAAGCTGCGCGAAATGAGCCCGCTGTGGGAAATGGTCCAGGAAGGCATCGACATCAAGTCGATCCAATGGGCCGACCACTGAGCGACGATATTTGAGGAGTTACAGCCATGGCCTATAGCGAAAAGCTGGTCGACCACTATGAGAACCCCCGCAACGTCGGTTCTCTCGACAAGAACGACGACAATGTCGGCACCGGCCTCGTCGGCGCGCCCGCCTGCGGCGACGTGATGAAGCTGCAGATCAAGGTCTCGCCCGAGGGCCTGATCGAGGACGCCAAGTTCAAGACCTTCGGCTGCGGTTCGGCGATCGCCTCGTCGAGCCTGGTGACCGAATGGGTGAAGGGCAAGACCCTGGACGAAGCGGCGACGATCAAGAACACCGACATCGCCCAGCATCTGGCGCTGCCGCCGGTGAAGATCCATTGCTCGGTCCTGGCGGAGGACGCCATCAAGGCGGCGATCGCCGACTACAAGGCCAAGCACGGCCAGTCGTAACGTAGTGTCGAGGGAGTAGGGATCATGGCGGCCCCCGCACGTCAGATCATGGAATTGACCGAACCGGCCGCGGCGCGGGTCAGGGAACTCCTGTCCAAGCGCGGCAAGCCTTCCGCGGGTGTCCGCATCGGTGTCCGTACCGCCGGCTGCTCGGGCATGCAGTACACGCTCGAATATGCCGACGAGAAGGGCAAATACGACGAAGTGGTCGAGGACAAGGGCGTGACCATCCTGGTCGACCCCAAGGCGGTGATGTTCCTGATC
>NZ_JBAZKR010000066.1:0-26601 GCF_041650655.1 Zavarzinia sp. | reverse complement strand
GACACTTCTCGCCATGGGACGGGAACACACGCGCGACGGTGACGCGGTCGACGGCCATATCGGCGTCGCCTATCTGCGCTCGCTCGACCGGGTCCTGGCGGAAGCCGGCCTTTGCTTGGAAGACCTGCCGGGCGGGCCGGCGTTGCGGCGGGCGGCCGAAGGCGCCGTGGTGGTGCCGGTCACCGCCTGGCGCGAGGTGCTGCGCGCCGCCGCGGCCAGGCTGGGGCGGCCGGCACTGGGCCTCGACCTCGGCCGGGCCTTCCGCATGGCGAGCCTGGGTCCCCTCGGTTACGTCCTGCAATCCAGCGCCACCCTTGCCGCCGCCCTGGTCCGGCTGCAGCATTACGAGCGGCTGGTGAACGACATCAACCGCCTGGACTGGCGGATCGAGGGCGACGAGGCCGTGCTCGAATGGGGGGCGGAGCGCGGCCGGCCGGGCGCCCTGGTCGACGAGGCGGCGATCGCCACCCTGGTCGAGGCGACGCGGCAGATCCTGGGCCGGCCCGACCTCGCCCTTTCGGCGGTCGATTTCGTCAATCCGGTGCCGGACGACCTCGGTGCTTATGAGGCCTTCTTCGGCTGTCCCCTGCGCTTCGGCCAGGCACGCACGCGAGTGCGCTTCCCGGCCGCGATCCTGGCGGCGCCCCTCGCCCAGTCCGACGCAGATCTGGTCGAGCTCCTGGCGAGCCAGGTTGAAACCCTGCTCGCCCGCCTGCCGGTGGAGGCGGATGTGGTGCAGCGGGTGCGCCGCGCCCTCGCCCGGCAATTGCCGGAGGCGGGCGCCGGCCTCGAATCCGTGGCGGCCGCTCTCGGCCTTTCGCCGCGCACCTTGAACCGCCGGCTCGAGGCGGCGGGCAGCAGCTTCCGGGCGCTCCGCGAAGACACGCGCTATCGCCTGGCGCAGGATTATCTCGGCGATCCGCGCCTCACCCTGGTCGACATCGCGGGCCTGCTCGGCTTCTCGGAACAGAGCGCCTTCACCCGTGCTTTCCGGCGCTGGGCCGGCGTCGGCCCCCTCGCCTGGCGCCGGCAGACCCGCAAATTGCGATAGCCGACGGGGATCGGGCATCGGCTATGATCGGCCGATCAAGGACTGCCGCCGGACCGCCCCATGGCCTCTTCGCATCACGACCACGATCACGATCACGATCATGAACACGACCACGCCCATGATCGCGGCCACCATGGCCATCATCATCACGGCGATCCGAACGACCACGGGCGGGCCTTCATCGTCGCCATCGTGCTGAATACCGCCTTCGTCGGTATCGAATTCACCTATGGCCTGCTCGCCTCCTCGACCGCCCTGATGGCCGACGCGGGACACAATCTGTCGGACGTGCTGGGCTTGCTGGTCGCCTGGGGGGCGGCACTCCTGGCCAAGCGGACGCCGAGCGAGCGCTTCACCTATGGCCTGCGCAGTTCCTCGATCCTGGCCGCCCTCGCCAATGCCGTCTTCCTGCTGATCGCCTGCGGCGGCATCGCGGTCGAGGCGGTGCAGCGCTTCCTGGCGCCGCCCCCGGTCGAGGGCCTGACGGTGACCCTGGTCGCCGGGGCGGGGATCGTGGTGAACGGCATCTCGGCCTGGCTCTTCGTCGCCGGATCGAAGGGTGACCTCAACATCCGCGGCGCCTATCTGCATATGGCGGCGGATGCCGCGGTCTCGCTCGGCGTCGTCATCGCCGGTCTCGCCATCATGGCGACCGGCTGGTTCTGGCTCGATCCGGTGATCAGCCTGGTGATCGTCGCGGTCATCGTCGCCGGTACCTGGGGCCTGCTGAAGGAATCCGTCGGCCTCGCCCTCTCGGCCGTGCCGCGCAATGTCGAGCTGGCGGCGGTGCGCGACTATCTGCGGGAATGCCCGGGGGTCTCCGGCATCCACGACCTCCATATCTGGGCCATGAGCACGACCGACAGTGCCCTGACCGCCCATCTGGTGATGCCGGACGGCTATCCCGGCGATGCCTTCGTGGACGAGGTGGCGCTGACCCTGAAGACGCGCTTCTCGATCGCCCATGTGACCCTGCAGGTGGAACAGGGCACGACGGAACATGTCTGCACCCTGCACGGCAAGGGCGTGGCGGCTTAGGTTTCGGGCCGCCCGACAAAAAGAAGCCCCGGCCGCGAGGGCCGGGGCGACCGGGTCGAAGAACGGCCGGCGTCAGGCCATGCGGCGGTCGCGCAGCACCCTGGAATAGAGGTGCCAGGTGGCGTGGCCCAGGATCGGCAGCACGACGGCGAGGCCGATGAAGCCCGCCAGCATGCCGATCGCGGTCAGCCCGCAGACGATGACGCCCCAAACCAGCATGACCTGCGGATTGCCGGTGACGGCGCGCAGGCTGGAGATCGCCGCCGTCACCACGTCGACGTCGCGGTCGAGCAGCATGGGCAGGGCGAAGACGCTGCAGGCGAAGATGGCGCCGGCGATGACGGCGCCGAAACCGATGCCGGTGACGGCGAAGAGGAAGCCGTTCCAGGTCGTCAGGGCATCGATCACCAGCGTGTCCAGGCCGATCGTCTCCATGCCGTAGAACAGACCGTAGATCAGGCTGGAGATCTTTTCCCAGCCGAGCGTGGCGATCAGCAACAGGAAGGCGGCCAGGGCGATCTGGGTGCCGCCGTGGCGGGCGAAGGACAGGATGACCTCGGTCCCCTCGATCTTCTCGCCGTCCTGTTCGCGCCGGCTGATCTCATAGAGGCCGAGGGCGGCGAAGGGACCGAACAGCAGGAAGCCGGAGAGCGCCGGGAACACCATGTGGCCCCAGCCGATCTCGAAACAGGCCCAGATCGCCACCAGCCCGACGGCGACATAGAACAGCCCGAAGCCCAGGCCGAAGACCATGTGGCGGCTGTAGTCGGCGAGCCCGTCGGCCAGGCTCTCCTTGATGTCGGTCAAGGTGATGCGGCGGACGGTCGGGGTGTGATCGTAGTCGGCGACGGTGGAAGCGAGTGGAGCCATGGACGTTTCCCTGTAAGCGATTTTTTGACGGTCGGACATTTTGTCGCATTTTCTCATCATCGTGCAGGATTCGCGGCCGCCGTCAACGGCCGCTTGACGTCGCGGAAAGGGAGTTGCCCCAAACCCCCGCCGATCCCATTGACTCGCTGCCCGGGCGGGACGATGATCGGAACATATCATGAACATCAATGCCATGAACCTGCACGACCTTCTCCGCCGCCGCATCGCCCGGATCGAAGGCCGGGGGGAATATTCCCTCCCCGCCGATCCAGGCCTGCGTACCCCGGCCCTCGCCGCCTTCGGCCTGTCCGCGCTGGACGAGGTCCTGGGCGGCGGGCTGGCCGCCGGCACCCTGCACGAGGTGGCGGGGCCGGCCGGGGCCGGGCTCTGCCTCCGGCTCGCGCCCGCCGCCAGGCCCCTGTTCTGGCTCGGGACCGAGGCGGGTTTCGCCACCGCCGGCCTGCCTCATGCCCCGGGGCTGGAAGGGCTCGGCCTCGATCTCCGCCGTCTCTTCTGCCTGGTCCTGCCGCGAGCGGAAGACGTGCTCTGGGCGGCGGAAGAAGCGCTGCGCTGCCGCGCCGTCGGTGCCGTGCTGGTCGAACTGCCGGGGCCGGGCAAGGCGGCCGACCTGACCGCGACCCGGCGCCTCTCCCTCGCCGCGCGGGACGGTGGCGGCTTCGCCTTCCTGGTCCGCCACCAGGCCACGGCCGAACCCTCCGCCGCCGCGACGCGCTGGACGGTGGCGCCGGTACCGGGGCCGGTGGACGGTTTCGGCGGCCTCGGCGAAACCGCCCTCGACCTCACCCTGACCAAGAACCGCCGCGGCCCCTGCGGCCGCTGGACCATCACCTGGAGGCGCGATGACCGGCGCTTCACCCTGGCGACCCCCGCCGACCCCGCGGCCGTCCCGCTCCGCCGCGCCGGTTGAGCGGCGCCATCTGGCGCTCTACCTGCCCCGCCTGCCGACCGACCGGATCGAGCGGACCGAGCGGGTGGAAACATCCCTGCCCCTGGTGCTGGCCGGGCGGCGCGGCCAGGCCCAGCGGCTGGTCGCGCTGAACGCCGCGGCCACCGCCCTGGGGCTCGTGCCCGGCCTCGGCCTCGCCGATGCCCAGGCGCGCTTTCCGGCCCTTCGCGTGCTGCCGGAGGATCCGGCGGCGGACGGACACCTGCTCGAGGCCCTGGCAGACCGGGCGGAACGCTGGACCCCCCTGGTGGCCCTCGACGCGCCCGACGGGCTGCTGCTCGACATCACCGGCTGCGCCCATCTCTTCGGCGGCGAGGCGGCACTGGCGACGGCAATCCGCCGCCATGTCGCGGGCCTCGGCTTTTCGGTCCGCGTCGCGGTCGCAGGCACGGTCGGCTGCGCCTGGGCGCTGGCCCGTTACGGCCGCCAGGCGATGGTGGCGGCGGGCGCGGAAGCGGCCCTGCTCGCCCCTCTGCCCCTGGCCTGCCTCCGCCTCGCCGGGGAGACCGTGGCCGGCCTCGCCGAAGCCGGGCTGGAGACGGTGGGCGACCTGATCGCCCGGCCGCGCGCGCCCCTGGCGGCCCGCTATGGCGCCGGCCTGCTGCGCCGCCTCGACCAGGCGCTGGGCGCGGTGGACGAGCCGATCTCGCCCCGCCGGCCGGTGGCCGACCATCTGGTCGAGCGCCGCCTGGCCGAGCCGGTCTCGCTCGAAACCCAGGTACTCGGCCTGATCGAGTGCTTGGGCGACAGCCTGGGCGCCGGGCTCGAAGCCGAGGGACGCGGCGCGACGCGGCTCGAAGCCAGCCTGTTCCGGGTCGACGGCGTGCAGCGTCGCCTCGCCGTCGGCGCCGGCCGCCCGCTCCGCCGGGGGGCGGAGATCGCCCGCCTCTTCGCCGAGCGCCTGGCGGGTGCGGGCGAGGACTGGGATGCCGGCTTCGGCTTCGACCTGATCCGCCTCGCCGCGGTCGAGACCGCGCGGCTGGCCCCGGAACAGCCCGATCTCGAAGCCGGTGCCGGGGTGGCGGCCGAAGCCGCCTTCGACCTGCTGCTCGACCGCCTCGGTGCCCGCCTCGGCCCGGATCGCCTGCGCCGCCCGGCCGCGGCCGACCGTCATCACCCGGAACGCGCTGCCGCTCTCGTCCCTGCCGGCGTCACCCCCGCCGGGGCGCCGCCGCCCGAGCAGGACAGCCGCATCCCCGCCCGCCCCTACCGCCTGCTGGCCCGGCCGGAGCCGGTCGAAGCCATGGCCGAAGTGCCGGACGGCCCGCCCCGGCGTTTCCGCTGGCGCGGCCGGCTGCACGAAGTGGCGCGGGCCGAGGGGCCGGAGCGGATCGCCCCCGAATGGTGGCGGACGGGGGGAGACGGCCCGACCCGCGACTATTTCCGCGTCGAGACGGCGGAGGGCGCCCGCCTCTGGCTCTACCGCGCCGGCCTCTTCGGCCAGGAGACCGAACGGCCGTCCTGGTACCTGCACGGTTTCTTCCTGTGAGCGCGCCGGGTTACGCCGAGCTGGCGGTGACGACCGCCTATTCCTTCCTGCGCGGGGCGTCGTCGGCGGACGAGCTGGTGCTGACCGCCAAGGCTCTCGGCCTTTCGGGGATCGGCGTCGCCGACCGGAATTCGGTCGCCGGCGTGGTGCGCGCCCATGTCGCCGCCAAGGAGGCCGGGCTTCGCCTCGCGGTCGGCGCCCGCCTGGTCTTTGCCGACGGTACGCCGGACATATTGGCCTATCCGGCCGACCGGGCCGGCTGGGGCCGGCTGTGCCGCCTGCTCAGCCTGGGCAAGGGCCGGGCCGGCAAGGGCGATTGCCAGATCGGCCTCGACGACCTGCTGGCTTGGATCGAGGGCCTGAACCTGATCGTGGTGCCGCCGCCCCTGCCCGACTATCCGGTGCTGGAACGGACGCTCGAACGCCTGCGCGGCCGGCCGCTCTGGCTCGGCGCGGCGATCACCTGGCGGGGCGACGACCACCGCCGCCTGGCCCGGCTGCGCGCGCTGGCGGTGGCCAAAGCGGTGCCCCTGCTGGCGCTCGGCGACGTGCTCTATCACGGCGCGGGCCGGCGCCCGCTGGCCGACGTGATGACCTGCATCCGCGAGCATGTCACGCTGGAGAATGCCGGCCGCCGGCTGGACGCCAATGCGGAGCGCCACCTGAAGGCGCCGGCCGAAATGGCCCGCCTGTTCCGCATGGCCCCCGAGGCGGTCGGGGAGTCCCTGCGTTTCCTCGACGCCTGCCGCTTCTCGCTCGACGAATTGTCCTACGAATATCCGGACGAGATCCTGGAAGGTTACCCCGATGCCCAGTCGGCGCTGGCGGCCCTGGCCTTCGAGGGCGCGAAGCGGCGCTATCCGGACGGCGTGCCGGACAAGGTGACGGCGGCGCTGGAGCACGAGCTGGCGCTGATCGGCAGGCTCTCCTACGCGCCCTATTTCCTGACCGTGCATGACATCGTGCGCTTCGCCAGAAGCCAGGACATCCTGGCCCAGGGGCGCGGTTCGGCGGCCAATTCGGTGGTCTGCTACTGCCTCGGCGTGACCGAGGTGAACCCGCAGGAGGTCGACCTCCTGTTCGAGCGTTTCGTCAGCGAGGAACGGCGCGAGCCGCCCGATATCGACGTCGACTTCGAGCACGAGCGGCGCGAGGAAGTGATCCAATATATCTATGCGCGTTACGGCCGCGAGCGCGCCGGCCTGACCGCCACCGTGATCGCCTATCGCTCGCGCAGCGCCGTCCGCGAGGTGGGCAAGGTCTTCGGCCTCTCGGAAGACGTCGTCGGCCGCCTCTCCGGCACGCTGTGGGGTTGGAGCAGCAAGGGCGTCGATCCCGAGCATGTGGCGCGCGCCGGCCTCGACCCCTCGGACCCGCGCCTCACCCAGGCCCTGACCCTCGCCAGGGAACTGCTCGGCCTGCCCCGCCACCTGTCCCAGCATGTCGGCGGCTTCGTGATCACTCGGGGGCGGCTCGACGAACTGGTGCCGATCGAGCCGGCGGCGATGGAAGGCCGCACGGTGATCGAATGGGACAAGGACGATATCGACGCGCTGCGCATCCTCAAGATCGACGTCCTCGCCCTCGGCATGCTCTCGGCCGTGCGCCGGGCGCTCCATCTGCTGCGGGACCATTACGGCATGAGCCCGGAAATGGCGGCGATCCCGCGCGAGGAGACGGCGGTCTACGACATGCTGTGCGCGGCGGATTCCGTCGGCGTCTTCCAGGTCGAGAGCCGGGCGCAGATGACCATGCTGCCGCGCCTCAAACCCCGCCACTATTACGACCTGGTGATCGAAGTGGCGATCGTGCGCCCCGGGCCGATCCAGGGCGACATGGTGCATCCCTACCTGCGCCGCCGGAACGGCCAGGAGAAGGTCGACTACCCGGGGCCGACCGAGGGCGATCCGGACGAGTTGCGCAAGGTCCTGGAAAAGACCTGCGGCGTTCCCCTGTTCCAGGAACAGGCGATGCGGATCGCCATCGTCGCGGCGAAATTCTCGCCGAGCGAGGCGGACCAGCTCCGCCGCGCCATGGCGACTTTCCGGCGCACCGGCACGATCCATCTCTACCGCGACAAATTCATCGAGGGCATGGTCGTCCGCGGTTACCCGCGCGATTTCGCGGAACGCTGCTTTTCCCAGATCGAAGGCTTCGGCGACTACGGCTTCCCGGAATCCCATGCCGCCTCCTTCGCCCTGCTGGTCTATCTCTCGGCCTGGATCAAGTGCCGCTATCCGGATGTCTTCGCCGCCGCCCTGCTGAACAGCCAGCCCATGGGCTTCTATGCCCCGGCCCAATTGGTGCGCGACGCGGCCGAGCACGGCGTCGAAATCCGCCCGGTCGACATCAATGCTTCGCATTGGGACAACGGGCTGGAGCCGGGTGGTCAGGGCACCGTGCATCCCCGCTTCGCCGCCCGCACGGGCGAGATCAGGGCGCACCACGCGCTCCGTCTCGGCTTTCGCCAGATCGACGGCTTCCGCGAGGCCGATGCCGCCTTGATCGCCGGCAAGCGCGGGGCGGGCTATGATTCGATCCGCGACCTCTGGCTGCGCACCGGCCTTGCCCCTTCGGTACTCGAACGGCTCGCTCTGGCCGACGTCTTCCGTTCCCTCGGGCTCGACCGGCGCGATGCGCTCTGGGCCGTGAAGGGCCTGCGCCGGGCCGGCGACAAGGACGACCTGCCCCTGTTCCGCCTGGCCGCCGAAGCCCCGGTGGAGCCGGACGCCCATCTGCCGCCCCTCACCCCGGGTCAGCAGGTGATCGAGGATTACCGCTACCTGAATCTTTCCCTGAAGGCCCATCCGGTCGGCTTCCTGCGCCCGAAACTGGCGGCAATGGACGTCACGCCGAACGGCCGTCTGGCCGGCCTTCGCGATGGCAAGCGTCTCACCGTCGCCGGCCTCGTCCTGGTGCGCCAGCGCCCGGGCACGGCGAGCGGCGTGATCTTCATGACCCTCGAAGACGAGACCGGCATCGCCAATATCGTGGTCTGGCCCAAGGTCTTCGAGCAGTTCCGCCCAATCGTCATGGGCGGCCGCCTGGTCACCGTGACCGGCCGCCTGCAATCGGCCGAAGGCGTGATCCATGTCGTCGCCGAAACCATCCGCGACCAGGGCCCCCTCCTCGCCGGCCTCGGCCGCCGCGAAACGCAGGAAGTCATTCCCAAGGGGCGCAATTTCCAATAGATTTCCCGAAACAATTATTCGCCAAGATTGTCCTTTTCCGCGGCCGGCACCGCCGGCAAGGAGGCGGTCAATGATCAGACGCATCCTCGAACGGCTCGGTCTGTCCGGGCGAAAGCGGCGCCCGACGCCGTTTGACGAGATCGTCGTTCGCATGGTGGAGAACGAGATCGAGACCTTCGAAAGGCAGATCGCGGCGCGGGAGGCCGGCACGCCCTATGTCCTGCTGGCTCCCGCCGTCCCCTTGCCGGCTTCATCGCCGGCCGGCTGGTTCGGTGGGGCACCCGATCTGCCGGAAGACGTTCCCTGGCCCGATCATGACGGTGAGCCGCTCCGTTTCGCCTGCCAGATCGATCTGGCCGCGCTGCCGGCGGATCTCTGGGGCGGGCTCGGGCCGCGTCACGGCTGGCTCGCTGTGTTCTTCCATCCGGACGACGTGATCTGCAGGGTGCTTCATGTTGACGGCGCCGTGCAGACGCGCGAAGGGCCGCCCCAAAAAGACGCCTCCTGGTTCCAGCCCCGGCCCAGTCAAGCCGGCGGTCCCGTCCCGGACTATTCGCCCCGGTGGCCCATCGTCGCCACGTGCCGCACCGGTGATCTCCCGCCGCACCTGATGCGGCGCAAGGGCTATGTTCCCGATTGCCCCGACCCGCGCGAAGCCGAGATCCCCGACCTGACCGATCCCGCCTATCAACCCTTCGACGCGGCGACGCTGACAGCACTTCTCGAGGCCGTCGGGAAGGACATCGACAAGGATCGGCGGACGATCTTGGCTCTCCTCGCCAAGACGCTCCGCGACGGCGACCGCACGACATTGTTCAGGATGCAGGACGCCAGCCGGGATGCTGCGACACAATTCGCCGCCATCCGGGCGGAGCTCTCCCCCTTCGAGCAGCGCTTCGACCTCACCGAGGTCCGGCGGCGGGTGCCCCTGATCGCCGCCCTACCGGCTTTTCGAGTCACCTATCAGGATAACGACAAGGAAGGTTACGCCGCCCTCGATCTCGCCACCCGGACGATTGCTGCCGCCCTGAAGGAGGGGCGCCGCCCTCTGTGGTATTTCGACTATCGGGCGCAGCTCCATCGAGACGCGATCCACGCCTATACCCGGCGACCCGAGGCCCTGCCGGAGGCGCTGCGCGCCCACATGGAGGCGATCTGGCGTTTCGACGCCCTGCATGAGCAGGCCGGCATGGGACATGCCCCGTGCCGCCATCTCTATACGCCCTATGGGCAGGACACGCCGAACGAGCTGTTGCTGGAACTGCCGTCGAGCGAACTGGTGGGCTGGGCCTGGGGCGATCTCTATTCGATCGCCCTGTTCATCGACCGCGGCGATCTCGCCCGCGGCAATTTCGACGACGTAACCTGCGAAATATCGAATTAGCCTTGATCGAGCACCTTGTAGAAGAAGGTCGTCTCGGCGAGCGGGCCGTCCGGCTTGTGGGAATGGCCGGGGACTTGGCCGAAGGCGGTCCAGCCGCAGGCGCGGTAGAGGTGGTCGCCGGCGCTGCCGCTCTCGGTATCGAGCATTAGGAGGCTGCGGCCGGCGGCGCGGGCGGCGGTTTCTGCGGCACCCAGCAGACGGCGGCCGAGGCCCTGGCGGCGCTGGCTGGAATGGACCAGCATCTTGCCGACCTCGGCCCGGTGCGGCGCGTTCGGCTGAGGCGCGAACATCAGCATCACCGTGCCGACGATGCGGCCGCCCGCCTCGGCGACGAGCAGGTGCTTTTCGCCCGCCGCGAGGCCGGGCAATTGGCCGCGCCAGAAGCCGGCGGCGTCTTCTGCCGTGAGGCCGGCCATGAAATTGACCGAGGCGCCGTGCTCGACGGCATCGCGCAGCACGGCAGCCAGTTCGGCCAGACGGGCTTCGGCCTCGGCGGCGTCGAGCCTGCGGATCATGGTCATGGCCGGCCCCCTGCCCGGTTCAGGATCACGGCATAGCGGACCGGCCGTTCGGTCGGATTGTGGAAACGGGTCGGCAGGTCGAGACGCATGAAGAGGCAGTCGCCCGCTTCGAGCCGGAAAGTCTCGTCACCCGTGCCCATGTCGAGCGTGCCGTCCAGCACCCAGACATATTGCTCCATCCCCGCGAGACGCTGGTTCTCGAAGGCGACGGTGGCACCGGGCGGAAATTCGACCTCGACCAGATCGACAGGCGAGCCGGTGCCGGCGGGCGAGACGTTGCGGCGGAGATAGCCTGAGGCGGGATCGCGCCAGGTCTTCTGCCCGGCCCGGCGCGAGAGCGGACCGGACGGCCCCTCCGCCTCGGCGAAGAGGGCGGACAGGGTGGTGTCGAGCCCGCCGCAGACTCTGCCGAGGAGCTGCGCGGTCGGGCTCGATTCCCCCCGCTCCACGCGGGACAGCATGGCGCGGGAGACGCCCGCAGCCTCCGCCAGGCCGTCGAGGGTGAGACCCCTCGCCTGGCGGAGGCTGCGGATGCGGGCACCGATGCGGCGGTCGAGGTCGTCGGAACTCATATATGCAGAATAGATTCCACTATCATGGAAATCAACTGCCGCCCCGCCGCAGATTATGGGGCCGAGGAGACGAGGCATCGGCGGATCGATACGCAGGTCCGCCGATGCCTCGAGTGTCGTGCCGGAGGCAGGCGCCAGCCCCCGGCACGACCGCCCTTACGCCGCTGCTTTGGCGCCTTTGACCGGAAGCGGCTCGTCCAGCTTCTGCCAGTCGATCAGGATATCGCCCGCCTCGTTCTCGTATTTGAGGGCGCCGATCGCCTCGTATTTCGGCCGCACCTTGTCGGTCAGCAGGCCGACGCGCTTGAAGTTGGGCATCAGCCGCTCGAACAGCAGGTGCTGGAACACCGCGGTGATGTGGCTCTTCAGGATGTGTTCGCGGCAGGCGTCGACGTCGAAGCCGTATTCGCGGGCGACATCCATGCCGAACAGGCGGTCGCGCATGATCAGGCTGGCCTGATAGGCGAATTCGGCGCGGTCTTCGATCTCTTCCTCGGGCAGGGTCTTGATCCAATCTTCGAGGTAGTTCACGCCGAAGGCGACGTGACGGCCCTCGTCCCGCATGACGAGTTCGACGACCTGCTTCAGCAGGGGATCGCGCGTCGTCTGGGTCATGGTGCCGAAGGCGGCCAGCGCGAGCCCTTCGATGATGAGCTGCATGCCGATGAACTTGAGGTCCCAGCGCTTGTCTTCGAGGACCTTGTCGATCAGCGCCTTCAGGTTCGGGTTGATCGGATAGAGCCGGCCGCAGTGCTTGCGCAGATACATGTTGAAGGCTTCGACGTGGCGCGCCTCGTCGAAGGTCTGGCTGGAAGCATAGAGCTTGGCGTCGGCGGTCGGCGCGCAGGAGACGAGCTGCGAGGCGACCAGCATGGCGCCCTGCTCGCCGTGCAGGAACTGGGCGACGGTCTGGGCATGGGCCTTCCAGGCGAAGCGGATCTTCTCGTCTTCCGGCAGCGCCTCATATTCGGGATAGCCGCCGAAGGGCAGCGTCGCCGGCTCCATCGGATAGTCGGAATAGTCGACCGGGGCGTCCCAGTCGACGTCCAGCGTGGCGTTCCAATTGTGCCGCTTGCCGAGCTCGTAGAGCTTGCGGATCTTGGCATTGGCGCTGTCGTAATCCCAGTTGTAGGAACCGGTCAGCGGGGTGTGGAAGATTTCGCGGATCGTCTCCACGTCTTCCGGCGTCAGCTTCGCCACCATCTCGTCGTCGGCGAAATTCTCCCGCACGGTCTGCGGCGGCTGGTCCACAAGCTGAACTCGCATCTCTCATCCTCCCGTTATTGGCCCGTCCTGGGCTTCGGATAGAAGAATGCGAGGGGCGCTCACATGCATTGAGCCAGATCAATCGAACTGACTATTTGTCAGTTTCCTCTGCTGGTCGTCGGAAGGCGAGCGCGGCCACCATACAGGCCAGCACCGCGAGCCAGATCAGCCGGCTCTCGTAGCGGTCGTGCGGGTTCGAGAGAATGCCGCAGATCGCGGCATTGCCGACCAACGCCGTGAAGGTGAAGGCGGAGAAGCGCGCGACGCCTTCCCGTCCGCTGCGGAAGCCGAAGACGGCGATCAGCGGCAGCGCCAGCCAGGCGGCATAGCCGACGGGCACATGGACATCGTTGAAAAGGTCGAAGGGAATCTTGCCCTTGCGCTGCTCTGCCGCCTGGAAACCCGCCAGGTCCTCGGGCCGATAGGTCTGGATCGCCCAGCGGGCGTGCCAATGATCGTCGTTCAGCCCGTCGCCGGTGCCGATCAGGCCGAGCTGGCCGACGAAGCTCTTCCATGCGGAAGAGAGATGCATCGTCGGATAGGCGCTGAGCGACGCCCGGGTGATGCGCGAGAGTTCGGGCCCCGCCGTCTCCCAGCCGCCGATCGCATAGAGCGGGCTGCCGCCCCACCAGAGGAAGGAATCGTTCGACATCTGGCGCCCGTCCGGCTCGTAGAGTTCGGCCTGGTGGTCGCACAGTTTCAGCGTGGGATCGGGACAATGGTCGGCCAGATAGCGGCTGGCGATGCCGTCCTGTACCAGGCGGCCGAACAGGAAGATGTCGCCGCCCGGGGTGAAGACGAATTTGTCGTAGAGTGCCCAATTGCTGGCCGGCACCAGGAAAGTGCCGAAACCGAGCGCGAAGACACCGCCGACGAGGCGGAGCCAAGTCCGCCGGCTCCAACCCGCCGAGCGCCGGGCCAGATGACCCAGGGCCGCGGCCAGGGCCACGAAGCCGACGAGGCCGACGAGCAGGCCGACGGTGCCGGTATGGCTGGCGGCGCCCAGCGCCACCATGGCGAACAGCAGGATCTGACGGCCCAGGCTCCGCCCCCGCCGGCCCTCGACCAGCAGGAACAGGGCGAGCACGGCGCAAGGCGCCAGGATGTCGGGCAGGAGCTGGGCCGCGTACCAGGAAATGCCGGTCACCAGGGCGAGCAGGATGGTGGCCCCACCGGCGAAAAGCACGGCATTGGCCCCGCGCAGGCCGAGCAGGCTGCGCCCGGCCTCGCCCACCACGGCGATCACCAGGAGGCTTTGCGCGACGATCGCCGGCCAATAGGCGAGGCCGAGGTGCAGGCCCTCGATGAACAGGCCGTAAGGCGTGGCGCGGCCGTTGCCCGGTTCCGTCTCGTACCAGCGGGCGAGATAGCCGCCGGTGTCGTGGAAGGTGATGGGGAACCCGTTCCAGATCGCGGGTGCCAGCAGGGCCAGGAGAGCCAGGACGAGGGAGAGGACGGCGAGGACGATACGCATGATCTCGAGGCTACCGAATCTTGAGCTACTGGTTGCACGGTGGCCGTCGAGCACCATCGATCGGGTGTCGGACCTGGTAAGGAAACCCCTGCAACTCTTCCCTGTTCCACTTCGATGCTTTTCGTTCGAGCGGTCGCTTGCCAAACTGCGACACCAAATGGGGCGAGTCGCCCGCAAGGACCGGGCGCCGGCGATGAGTGTCAACGCGCATGATGTCCCCAGCATCCTGATACTCCTCGCGGTGGCAGTGCTGGCGGCAACTTTTCTGGGCCGCCTTCGGGTGCCGCCCCTGCTCGCCTATATCGCCTCGGGCCTCGCGATCGGGCCGTCGGGCCTCGGCCTGGTGACCGACACTGAAGCGCTGAAGGGCCTGGCGGAACTGGGCGTCGTCTTCCTGCTCTTCGCCATCGGCCTCGACCTGCCGCTGAACCGGCTGACGGCGATGCGCCGCTTCATCTTCGGCCTGGGCACGGCGCAGGTGGTGGGCACGCTGCTGGTCATCGCCCTCTGCCTTTCGCTGGTGCCGCTGCTGGACGGCACCGGCTTTTCGACCGGCACGATCATTGCGATCTCGGGCGGCCTCGCCCTGTCGTCGACGGCGACCGTGGTCCGCGTGATGGTCGAGAGGCACGAGACGGTGACGCGCTTTGGCAGGGCGACGGTCGCCGTCCTGCTGCTCCAGGACCTCGCGGTGGTGCCGCTCCTCTCGCTGATCGGCGTGCTCGCCTCGCCCCAGGGCGAGGTCGATCTCTGGGCCGGCCTGTTCGGCCTGGTCAAGGGTGTCGGCGCCATCGCGGTGATCCTGTTCGGCGGACGCTTCCTGCTGCGCCGCCTGTTCCGGCTGGTCGCGGATTCGCATCAGCCGGAACTGTTCACCGGACTCTGTCTGCTCGTCGTGCTCGGCCTCGGCCTGCTGGTCGAGCTGGCCGGCATGTCGATGGCGCTGGGCGCCTTCCTGGCCGGCCTGGCGCTGGCCGACACGCCCTATCGCCACCAGGTCGATGCCGACGTCGAGCCTTTCCGCGGCCTGCTGCTCGGCCTCTTCTTCGTCAGCCTGGGCATGGCGCTCGACCTGAAGCCGCTGTTCGCGGCACCGGGCCTAGTGCTCGGCCTGACCGTCGCCCTGATCGTCATCAAGGCGGCGGTGGCCGGCGGCCTCGGCTATGTCTTCGGCCTGCCCGCGGCCTCTGCCGTCAGGGTCGGCACGCTGCTCGCCCAGGCGGGCGAATTCACCTTCGTGGTGGCCAACCTGGCACGCGGCAGCGGGCTGATGTCGGCCGAACTCGCCTCCGTCGTCGCCATCGTGGCCGCGCTCAGCCTGGCGGCGACGCCCTTCGTCATCGCCCTCGGCGGCTGGATCGGCGGCAGGGTGGAAGATCTGACGCGGGATCCCTCGATGTCGCCTCACATGCCGCCGGAGACCGTTTCGCCCGTGCTGATCGCCGGCTTCGGCAGAGTCGGCCGCACGGTCGCCGAAGTGATGATGGCGAACGACCTGCCCTATGTGGCGCTCGACGTCTCGACCCAGGCGGTCGCGGCAGCAAGGAAGGCCGGCTACGACGCCTATTACGGCGACTGCCGGCTGCCGGCGGTGCTGCGCTCGGTCGGCATTGCGCGGGCGAGCCTGGTCGTCATCGCGCTCGACAATGTCCCGGCCAGCCTGGCGACGCTCCAGGCGGTGCGCCAACTCGTGCCCGACATGCCGGTGATCGCCCGCGCCCATGACCTCACCTCCGCCCGCAACCTGCATGGCGCCGGCGCCACCGAAGTGGTGCCCGAGGCGATCGAGGCGAGCCTGCAGCTCGCCGGCAGCGCGCTCCGCCACCACGGCCGCGACGCCCAGCAGGTCGAGGACTGCCTCGCCGCCTTCCGCACCAAGGCCGAGGAATCGGCTTCCGCCCGCCAATAGGCGCCGCTCAGGCGCGGGCCACGCCGGCGCGGACGATCGCCACCAGATCCTCGGGCCGGCCCGCGATCCGGGCGATCACGGTCGCTCCTTCGATCAGGGCCAGGACTTCCCGCGCGCGGACGGCCGCGGCCTCGGGCCCGGCGGCGGCGAAACCCTTTGCCAGCCGGGCGAGCCAACTCGCCACTGCCGCCTGCAAGGCAGCCGCGATCGGTTTCGAGCCAGGCACGGCCTCGGCCGCCAGCACGGTGACCAGCGAGCCGCGCATGCTCTCGGCATGGGCGAGGCCGAGGGCGGCGTGTTCGGCGAAGCCGACCGCCATGGCGGCCCCGTCGGCCCCGGCGGCCAGCAGCGCGTCGAGATAGTCGTTCACCTCGCCCGCCAGCCAGTCCACGGCGGCGACCGCCAGCTCTTCCTTGCCGTCCGGGAAATGGTGGTAGAACGATCCCTTGGGTGCGCGCGAGCGCGCCAGGATCGCGGCGACGCCGGTGCCGTGGTAGCCCTGGGCCTGGAACAGGTGCACCCCGGCCCGCAGGATGCGCTCGCGCGTCGGCCGATCGCCGGTGCCGTCTGCTGTTTGTCTCTCCGCCATGGTGACGAGGCTAGTGCATCTTCCGGCCGCGGGGAATCCGCTCAGGCTGCCACCCGCTCAGGCCTCGACCCGCTCAGGCCTCGACCCGCGCGATCGCGGCCAGGGCGGTGGCGACCAGGCGGCTGTCGTCGCCGGTCTCGGCGAAGATGTCGGCCCTGACCGTCAACTGCCGCCGCCCGTTCTTCAGGACCCGGCCCTTGGCACGCAGCCGCTCGCCCCGCGCCGGGGCGATCAGATGCAGGCTGTAGTTGGCGGTGACGACGTCGCCGGCCACGCTGGCGGCGGCCCAGGCGCAGGCGTTGTCCGCGGCGGCGCCGACCACGGCACCATGGGCGAAGCCGTGATGCTGGGTCAGTTCCGGCCGCAGATGGATCAGCAGCTCGGATTCGCCCTGCCAGCAATGCAGCGGTTCCGCCCCGAGCAAGGTCGAAAAGCCGGAGCCGAGCACGGAGCGCTTCAGGAGCGCCAGCATCGCCGCCGGGTCGTTGGGCATGGGTCGATCGGTCATGGATGTTTCTCCCTGGTCCGCCACCAGACTAGACCAATCGGTCTAGAGGCCGCAAGACCCAACGCAGGCGGCCGACGCGGGCGGCGTCAACCGAGTTCGACGACCATGCCGTCGTAGGCGGGTTCGACGCCGTCCGGCAGTTCGGCCCGCAGGGTGGCGTAGTCCATTTCCCAGGTCATATGGGTCAAGATCGCGCGCTCCGGCTTCAGGCGGGCGATCCAGCCGAGCGTCCGCTCGAGATGGGCGTGGCTCGGGTGCGGCGTATGGCGGAGTGCGTCGACGATCCAGACCTTCACGCCATCGAGAATGTCGAAGGATTCGTCCGGCAGGCCATTCAGGTCGGTCGAATAGGCGACCGGGCCGAAGCGGAAGCCCAGGGATTCGATGTCGCCATGGATCTGGCGGAACGGCACGACGTCGATCCCGGCGAGTGTGAAAGGCCCGCCGATCTCGTGGCCTTCGCAGATCGCGGGATAGCCGCCGTTGCCCTGGAAAATATAGGAGAAGCGCCGGCTCAGCGTGCCCAGCGTGCGTGGGTCGGCATAGACCGGCACGCGCTGGCGCATCACCCCGGCGATGCCGCGCAGGTCGTCGATGCCATGGCAATGGTCGGCATGGTCGTGGGTGAAGAGCACGCCGTCGAGCCGCTGCACGCCGGCCGAGATGCATTGCTCGCGGAAATCGGGCGATGTATCGACGACGAGAGAGGCCGGTCCCTGCTCGACCAGGATGGAGACGCGGCGGCGCCGGTTCTTCGGCTCGGCCGGGTCGCAGCGGCCCCAGTTGCCGGTGATCGACGGCACCCCGCCCGAGGTGCCGCAGCCGAGCACGGTGACCTTCATCGCCTCTCTCATGCCGCGGCCAGGGCGGCCGCGACATCGGCCTTGGTGAACAGGCGGCGGAAATTGGCGGTGGTCAGTTCCGCCAGCGCTTCCGGCGACATACCCCTTGCTGTGGCGACCACGCGCGCCGTGTCGGCGACAAAGGCCGGTTCGTTCCGCCGGCCCCGATGCGGCACCGGGGCGAGATAGGGCGAATCCGTCTCGACCAGCAGGCGCTCGGCCGGCACCTCGGCCGCGATCTCGCGCAAGTTCGCGGCATTCTTGAAGGTGACGATGC
The DNA here is from genome assembly GCF_041650655.1 of Zavarzinia sp. Taxonomy (GTDB): domain Bacteria; phylum Pseudomonadota; class Alphaproteobacteria; order Zavarziniales; family Zavarziniaceae; genus Zavarzinia. The sequence continues at coordinate 8,653 of NZ_JBAZKR010000066.1, read as the reverse complement.
CGGAGAAGGAAATCGACAGGCCGAGGTCGAGGGCGGTGCGGGCCAGTTCGGCGCTCGAGGTGAAGCAGTGGATCAGGCCCGGAAAGGCGCCCTTCCCCATCTCGTCGCGCAGGATTTCCGCCGTATCGTCGTCGGCGTCGCGGGTGTGGATGATGATCGGCAGGCCGGTTTCCCGCGCCGCCTGGATATGGGCGCGGAAATTGGCCTTCTGCGCTTCGCGCGGGGCATGCTCGTAGAAATAGTCGAGGCCGGTCTCGCCGATCGCGATCACCTTGGGGTGGCGGCTCAGCTCGACCAGGGTGCGGGCCTGGACGTCGGGCTCCGCCTCGGCCTCGTGCGGGTGGATGCCGACCGAGGCCCAGACATTGGCGTAACGCTCCGCGACCGCGATCACCCGTGCGGATTTCGCCAGCGTGGTGCCAATGGTCAGCATGGCGCCGACCCCGGCGGCCCGGGCGCGGGCGACCACGGCGTCGAGCTCGCCCTCGAAATCCGGGAAATCCAGGTGGCAGTGGCTGTCGATCAGCATCAGGCCGTGGCCTCCGCCTCCACGTAACGCGGGAAGACACCCTGCGGCGCCGGCAGCGGCCGGCCGGGGACGAGGCGGCCATGGGTGCCGAGCGAGGCGAAGTCCCGCGCCTCTTCCGGCACGGCGAGCTGGTCGAGCAGGCGGGCGGCGCTGGCCGGCATCACCGGCTGGGCCAGGATGGCGATCTGGCGGATCGCCTCGGCCGTGACATAGAGCACGGTTTCCATGCGCGCCGGATCGGTCTTCTTCAGCGCCCAGGGCGCCTCGCCCGCGAAATAGCGGTTGGTGTCGGCGACGCAGGCCCAGATCGCGGCCAGCGCCGCATGGATCTCCTGGCGTTCCATGGCGGCCTTGGCGACGGCATAGAGACCGTCCGCCTGGTCGAGCACGGCGCCGTCGGCCTCGGAAAGCTGGCCGGCATGGGGCACCTTGCCGCCGACGTTCTTGGCGATCATGGAGAGCGAGCGCTGCGCCAGATTGCCGAGGTCGTTGGCGAGATCGGCGTTGATCCGGTTGACGATCGCCTCGTGGCTGTAGTTGCCGTCCTGGCCGAAGGGCACTTCGCGCAGGAAGAAGTAACGCACCTGGTCGAGCCCGTAGGTGTCGACCAGGCTGAAGGGGTCGATCACATTGCCGACCGACTTCGACATCTTTTCGCCCCTGTTGAACAGGAAGCCATGGGCGAAGACGCGCTTCGGCAGGGCGATGCCGGCGGACATCAGGAAGGCCGGCCAATAGACCGCGTGGAAGCGCACGATGTCCTTGCCGATGACATGGACCGAGGCGGGCCAGAAATGCCAGAGTGGCGAACCCTCGTCCGGATAGCCGACGCCGGTGATGTAATTGGTCAGGGCGTCGACCCAGACATACATCACATGCTTCGGATCGCCGGGCACCGGAATGCCCCAGTCGAAGGTGGTGCGCGAGACCGAGAGATCCTTCAGGCCGCGCTTCACGAAGCTGACCACCTCGTTCCGCCGTTCGGCCGGGCCGATGAAATCGGGGTTCGCCTCGTAATGCGCGAGCAGGCGCTCCTGATAGTCGGACAGGCGGAAGAAATAGCTCTCCTCCTCCACCCATTCGACCGGGGTGCCCTGGGCGCCGTAGCGGACGCCGTCGGCCCGGACCTCGGTCTCTTCCTCGGTGTAATAGGCTTCGTCGCGGACCGAGTACCAGCCGGAATAGACATGCTTGTAGATATCGCCGGCGGCGACCATGCGTTCCCAGATCTGTTGGACCGAACGGTGGTGCCGGGGTTCGCTCGTGCGGATGAAGTCGTCGTTCGAGCAGCCGAGCATCGTCACCATGTCCTGGAAACGAGCCGAATTCCGGTCGGCCAGTTCCTGGGCGGTCATGCCTTCGCGCCGCGCCGTCTGCAGCATCTTCTGACCGTGTTCGTCGGTGCCGGTCAGGAAATAGACCTCGCGCCCGTCGAGGCGCTGGAAGCGGGCGAGCGCATCGGTGGCGATCGCCTCATAGGCATGGCCGATGTGCGGCACGCCGTTCGGATAGGAAATCGCCGTCGTGATGTAGAACGGATCGGAATCGGCCATTCGGAACTCCAGGGGGCCAGGCGGACGCGGGGTCAGGGACTACCCTGCCGGCCGGTTCGCTCGATCATGCCGAGGGCGGCGACGAGGACCTGCCGTCGGTCGAGATTGACCGCCTCGGCGCGCGCGGCCAAGGCGTTGATCTTCTCCCATACCTCGCCCCAGCGTTCAAGCCGCGCACTATGGGCAAGCGCCTGCATTGCTGCCGCTTCGCCCGGCACCGCCTCGGCGATCGCCCCGGTGACGCCGAGGCGGACCATGCGGGTCAGCCAGAGGCCGATCAACTCGAAGGTCAGGCGGAACAGGTCGCCCCCTTCCCGCCCGGCGAAGCGGTCCGCCAGGTCGCCCACCGCCTTGATGTCGAGCGCCTGATGGCGGCCGAGCGGTGCCAGAAGGTCGCCGATCGCCCGGTATTGCTTGAGCCCGCCCGCCGCCTGAAGGGCGAGCGCCCGGCCCGGGCTGCCGTCGGCCAGCCGGCACAGGCCGTCGACCTCGCCCGCCGTCACGTCCGGGCGGAGGCGGGTCACGATATCGGCGACCTGTTCGTCCGCCAGCGGGCGCAGCGCCAGCCGCCGGCAGCGCGAGCGGATGGTGGGCAGCAGGCGGCCCGGCGCATGGGCGACGAGCAGGAGAATGCTCCGCGGCGGCGGCTCTTCCAGGAGCTTCAGCAAGGCGTTGGCGGCGTTCCGGTTCATCTCGTCGATCGCGTCGATCACCGCGACGCGAAAGCCGCCCTCCGCCGGGGTCATGGCGAAGAAGGAGGCGAGATCGCGCACCTGGTCGACCACGATTTCGTCGCGCAGCGCCTTGGTGCGCGGATTCTCCTCCCGCTCCAGGGTGACGAGGTCGGGGTGGGAGCTGGCGGCGATCCGCCGGAATACGGATTCTTCGGGATCGACGAAGAGGCTGGTCGGCCCGGCACCGAACATGTCGGTCGCGCCGCCGGTGCCATGGGCGAAGAGATAGCGGGCGAAGCGATAGGCCAAGGTCGCCTTGCCGATGCCGCGCGGCCCGGTGATCAACCAGGCGTGATGCAGCTTGCCCGACCGGGCGGCGTCGAGCAGCGTCGCCTCGGCCTCGGCGTGGCCGACCAAGCCCGCCGTCGCACGCGGCAACGGCAGGGCCGGGACTTCGGCGTCGGCCTTGGCCATGGTCAGCCCAGAACGCCGAGCACGGCCGCCAGCGCCTCGGCCTTGACCGTCTCCGGCGTCGCCGTGGCATCGATCACCCGCGCCCCGGGACCGGCCGCCGCGGCGAGGTCGAGGAAAGATTGGCGGACGCGGCGATGGAAATCGAGGTCCAGGCCCTCGAAACGCCCCTCGTCTACCCCCTCGCTGCCGAGGCGGGCGAGGCTGCGGCGCAGCCCGATTTCCGGCGGCACGTCGAGCACCAGGGTGAGATCGGGCCAGAGGTCGTTCAGGGCGCGACGGTGCAGATCGAGGATCAGCTCGCGGTCGAGCCCCCGTCCCGCCCCTTGATAGGCCAGCGTCGAGCCGGCATAGCGGTCGGAAATCACGATCCGCCCTGCCGCCAGGGCCGGGCGGACGACGCGGGCGACATGCTGCGCCCGATCCGCCGTCATCAGCAGGAGTTCGGCCTCCGGCGTCCAGTCGAAGCCCTCGCCGGCGAGCAGCAGGCGGCGCAATGCCGCCCCTTCCGGCGTGCCGCCCGGCTCCCGCGTGGTGACGACGTCGCGGCCGCGGGCGCGCAGCTCGGCCGCCAGGAAGGCGATGGTTCCGGTCTTGCCGGCCCCTTCCCCGCCCTCGAGGACGATGAAGCGCCCGCCCGTCACTAGCTGGCGTCGCCCGACAGGAGATAGCGGAACGAGCCGAAGATCCGCCCGATCACACCTTGGCGCGGTACCTCCTTGGCGGCCACCAGGGGCACGCTGATGACCGGCATGTTGGGCGCCGTGATCTCGAGCGACGCGATCTGCTGACCGGCCGCGATCGGGGCCGGGATCGGCCCGTCATAGACGACCTTCACCACCATGGCGGCACGGTCGACCCGGCGCAGCGTGACCTGGGCGTCGGCCGCCACGGTCAGGGGCACGCTGTCCTCCTCGCCCTGCCAGACCTTGGCGTCGGCCAGGGCCTCGCCCTTCTTGGCCATCGTGTAGGTCTGGAACTCGCGGAAGCCCCAATCCATGATGCGGGCGGATTCCTGCGCCCGTTCCTTCATGCTGTTCAGCCCGTTGATGACCAGCAGCAGGCGCCGCCCGTCACGCTTGGCCGAGCCGACCAGGCCGTAGCCGCCGTCCTCGGTATGGCCGGTCTTCAGCCCGTCGGCGCCGGGGAAGCTGGTCAGCAGCGGGTCGCGGTTCTGCTGGTTGATGTTGTTGTAACGGAACGAGGTTTCGGAAAAGAGCGGGTAATACTGCGGGAAATCCTCGATCAGATGTTCCGCCAGCACTGAAAGGTCGCGCGCGGTCATGCGGTGGTCGGGGTCGGGCCAGCCGCTGGCATTCTTGAAGGTGCTGCTCTTCAGGCCCAGTTCCTTGCCCTTGGCGGTCATCTGGGCGGCGAAGGCTTCCTCGGTCGACGCCAGGCCCTCGGCCACCACGACGCAGGCGTCGTTGCCGGACTGCACGATGATGCCGCGGATCAGATCGCTGACGGCCACCCGCTCGCCCACCTTGACGAACATCTTGGAGCCGGCCATGCGCCACGCCCGCTCGGAGACCGGCAGCGTGTCTTCCATCTTGATGGCGCCCTTGGCCAGCTTCTCGAACAGGATGTAGATCGTCATGAGCTTGGTCATGGACGACGGCGTCATCAGCTCGTCCGAGTTTTTCTCGAACAGGACGGTATGGGTCGAAAGGTCGATCAGGATCGCTTCCCGTGCCGGGGTCTCCAGCGCTTCGGCCCGCGCTGCGGCGGGGGCGAGGACGGCGAGCACCAGGACGGCGGAGAGCAGAGGCAGGAATCGACGCAGGAACTGCGGCATGGCTGAAATCTCCGAAATCGTCATTCGACGACGATGCGGGCGCCGGTCTCACCCGACGCGATGATCTGATCCAGGATGCTGTCGGCCTGGTCCACATTGGCGATCGGGCCGACCCGCACGCGATAGAACAATTGGCCGTCGATCGTCGCCTGGGCGATGAAGCTCCGCCCGTAACGGGCCAGCCTGTCGCGCAGGCGCGACGCATTGTTGAGCTGCAGGAAGGCGCCGGCCTGAACATAGATCGCGGTCGGCCTGACCGCCACCGTGGTCACCACCGGGGGCGGCGGCGCGGTCGGTGCGGCGGCGACCAGCGGCCCGGTCGAGGGTGGCGTGGCCGGCCGCGGCGCCGGGCCGGCGGTGCCGCGCGCCCCGCTCGGCGGGGCCAGCGGCGTCGCGGTGACCGTGCCCACGGGGGCTGCCGCTGCGGCCGTCCGCTCCTCCGGCGTCGTACTGGCGGGCGGCAGGGTGCCGCCGCCGCCCGGCCGGCCGCTCTCGTCCACCACCTGAACGCGGACCCGGGCCGTGCCCTGGCGATCGAAGCCGAGCAGTTGGGCCGCCCGGCGCGACAGGTCGATCAGGCGTTCGTTCACGAAGGGGCCGCGGTCGTTGATGCGCACGATCACCGAACGGCCGTTTTCGAGGTTGGTGACACGGGCATTGACCGGCAGTTGCAAGGTCTTGTGCGCCGCCGTCATCGCGTTCATGTCGTAGGTCTCGCCGACCGCCGTCTTCCGCCCGTGGAAAGGCTCGCCGTACCAGGACGCGATGCCCGTCTCGTCATAGTTCCAGTCGGTCTTCGGATAGTACCAGACGCCGTTGATCTGATAGGGCTTCAGCACGGCCTGGACGACGCCCGGCCGGGTCGTCGCATTGCTGTTGCTGCTGCTCGAGCAGGCACCGAGGGCGGCGGCCGCGAGCAATAGCGCCAGGGCGGGCGAACGGATGAGGCGGGCGGCGGTCACGCGCGGGCTCCGATGGGCGGTCGTGGCGGTCCGGGACTCGGCAGCGCCTACTGCATATTGTGACCCAGGCCGGGAAAGCCTCAACATCCTAGTTGCCCCCGCCGATCCGATCGGCCAGCGACAGCACCGAGGTGGCGAAATAGGTCGACTTGTTCCAGCGCATCACGACGCGGAAATTGTCGTAGACCAGGAAGTAGCGCGCCCCGTCCCCGGGGTTGATCAGCGAGGCGGAAAGATCGGCCACCGGCAGCGGGCTGCCGTCGGCTTGGCGGATGCCGAGGGCCTTCCATTCGGCCAGGCTCTTCTTCACTTGGAGCCCGAGGTTGGATTTCGCCAAGCCAGCCCCAGGATTCGCCGGCCTTCCAGCCGTTCTGCTTCAGGTAGTTGGCGGCCGAGCCGAAGACATCGGCCCTGGTCGCCCAGATGTCGCGGTGGCCGTCGCCGTCGAAATCGACCGCCCATTTGAGATAGCTCGACGGCATGAACTGGCATTGCCCCATGGCGCCTGCCCAGGAGCCGACCAGCTTGTCCGTGCCGAAGCCTTCCTGGTCCATGATGCGGAGCGCATTGGTCAGCTCGTCGCGGAAGAAGGCGGCGCGTCTGCCCTCATAGGCCAGGGTGGCGAGCGAGCGGACGATCGAGAATTTGCCCATATTGGCGCCGAAGCCGGATTCGACGCCCCATAGCGCCACCACGACCTTGGCCGGTACGCCGTAAGTGGCGGCCACCGAATCGAGCATCGCCCGATTCTCCTCGAGCAGGGCGCGGCCGCGCTTGACCCTGACGTCGGTCACCGTATTGGCGAAATAGCGCTCGAAGGTGATGGTGCCTTCGGGCTGCTTGCGGTCGAGCTCGACCACCCGGTCGTTCGGCGTGATGCCGACGAAGGCGCGGGAGACCGTGGCCTGGCTGATTCCCTTGCCCAGCGCTTCCGCCTTGAAATCTTCGAGCCAGGCTTCGAAGCCCGCGTCGGCCAGCGGCGGCGGGTTTTCGGAGGTCACCGGTGCGGGTGTCGCCGGGCGGCGTGCGGCCGGCTGGCCGGCGCAGGCGGTCAGGCAGAATGCCAAAAGAAGGAGCCAGGGGCCGTGGCGGCGCGGCCCGGTCGTGACCTCGGTTATCATTTCGTCGCTCGAATCGCTGTTCCTTCCTGTTTGCCATACCCTGGCCGCCAGGGCCATGGTGTGGGGCCAGGGGAACGCCGGACGAGGATGACATGCCAAGCCTGACCGAAGGGCTCGACAGCCTGCTGCGCCAAAAGCCGATCAACGAAGACGATCGCCGGGCCGCCGCCCTTTTCGCCCTCGATGCGATCGCCAATGCGCTCGCCGGGCGCAACACCGAAGCGGGCCGCATCCTGGCCGCGCATGCCGGGGCGGAACCGCGCGACAGCGCCGGCAAGGCCTTCGTCATGGGCGCCATGACCCATATCCTCGAAGTGGACGACCTGCACCGCGCGTCCGTCGTGCATCCGGGCTGCGTCGTGGTGCCGGCGGCGCTCGCCCTCGGGGCCCGGCTCGATGTGCGCGGCCATGCCTTTCTCGATGCCGTGCTCTGGGGTTTCGAGGCGGCCTGCCGGATCGGCAGCGCGGTCGGCCCGGCGCATTACCGGATCTGGCACAATACCGCCACTTGCGGCCCCTTCGGCGCTGCCGCCGCGGCCGGCCGCCTGCTCGGGCTGGGATCTGGCGCCATGGTCGACGCCTTCGGCAATGCCGGCAGCCAGGCCGCCGGCCTCTGGCAGTTCATCGAGACCGGGGCGATGACCAAACATCTCCACGCCGGCCATGCCGCCAGCGCCGGCGTCACCGCCGCCGATCTCGCCGCCCGCGGCTTCTCCGGCCCGCCCGCCATCCTCGAAGGCGCCAGGGGCTTCTTCCGCGCCACCTGCCCCGACGCGCAGCCGGACGCGGTGCTGGCCGAGCCGGATGCGCCCTGGGCGCTGCGCCGGACATCGATCAAGCCCTGGCCCTGCTGCCGCCATACCCATCCCGCGATCGACGCCGCCCTCGAACTGGCGCCCAAACTCGAGGGCCGGACGATCGAGCGGGTCGAGGTCGAGACTTACGGCGCCGCCCTCGACGTCTGCGACAGGCCGGAGCCGCAATCGCCCTATGAGGCGAAATTCTCGCTCCAACACACGGTCGCCGCCGCCCTGGCCGACGGCAAGGTCGATTTCGACAGCTTCGAGGCCCCGGCCCGCGAAGCGCACGCGCCCCTCCGCCCCCGCATCGGCATCACGCTCGGCGACAATTATGCCGCCGCCTATCCCGCCGCCTGGGGCAGCGCCGTCACCGTCTCCCTCGAAGGGGGCGAGCGCCTGGCCGCTGCCCGCACCCACGCCAAGGGCGATCCGGAAGCCCCCCTCGACCAGGACGAAATGATCGCCAAGGCGCGGATGCTGATGCAGAAGGCCAAGATCGGCCCGGCCCTGGCCAACCGCCTGATCGTCGGCCTGCTCGCCTTCGCCGAGGACGGCCCCCTGCCCGACCTTTCGCCCTTCTTCGGTCTGGCGTGACCCGAACCGGTTGCGCGCCCGCCCGCGCCAAGGCTAAAAGGGCGCACCGGATGGGTGGCCGAGTGGTTTAAGGCAGCGGTCTTGAAAACCGCCGTGGGGCAACTCACCGTGGGTTCGAATCCCACCCCATCCGCCATTTCAGTCCTTGAGT
>NZ_JBAZKR010000065.1:0-27111 GCF_041650655.1 Zavarzinia sp. | reverse complement strand
CATCCACCAGAGCGAACCCGTACGGGCCCAATTGACCAGGGCGTCCAGGTTGGTGACCAGGAAGCCCTTGTCGCCCAGCTCGTCCGAAATATCGGTGAAGAACGGGTCCTTGACCGGTGCGGCCGGGGTGTCCTTGGTGATCACTCCCATTCGAGAGCCCCTTTCTTCCATTCATAGGCGAAGCCGACGGTCAGGACGCCCAGGAACACCATCATCGACCAGAAGCCAAAAGTGCCGATATCGCCGAGCGAGATCGCCCAGGGGAACAGGAAGGCGACTTCGAGGTCGAAGATGATGAAGAGGATCGACACCAGGTAGAAGCGGACGTCGAAACGGCCACGAGCGTCGGAGAAGGCGTCGAAACCGCATTCGTAGGCCGAGAGCTTCTCGACGTCGGGTTTCTGTTCGCCGGCGACCAGCGAGGCGACGATCATCGCGATCGACAAAGCCAGTGCGACCCCGATGAAAATCAGGATCGGGAGATATTCCCTGAGCAACTCGTCCATGCGAGACCCACCAAGCGCGAGGAAAGGTCAGCGGGACTGACATATGGGACCGATGGCGCGATTCCCGCACGGGAACGCCCCACGAGCCCAAGCCAACCCCTTTCGACCGAGGGAGTATAGGTGGGGGATTATCGCAAAGAAAGTGATCGGTCCAGCCCAAAGCGCGTCTTCCTATCGCGACGCAACGAGACGCCTAGTGGCTTGAGACAAAAGTCTAATCGGTTGCAGAACCGGCCTTGCCGGGAAAATGCGTCCAGCTCGCGGGGAAAAGCCCTCAGGGCGCCCCGATTCCGGCCGTCAGGGGGACGGCGAGGCCGACCAGCGGCCGGAAGAAGCGGCGCAGATCGTCAGCCCCCTTCGGATGGGCGTCCCGCATGGTGAGCATGGAAACGATCATGCGCGTATAGATCTCGCACAGGGGTTCGAGTGGCCCGGCGCTGCCCTGGAGAATCATGTCGAGCAGTTGCAGGCGGATCGCCGTGCCTTCGGGCGAGGTCAGGGTCTTGCCATAGACCTGGGCCGCCATATGGGGCTCGTTGATGATCCGCAGATAGGGATTGCGGGGGATCTCGATGCAGATATGCACAAGGGCTTCCGACAGGCGTTCGGCGGGCGCCTCGAAGGCTTCGAGGTGGTGCGCCAGGTCGGCCACGAAGTCGCCCACCACCTGCATCAGGGCGGCGTGGAGCACCTCCTCCTTGCTCGGGAAATAGCTGTAGACGGTGGCACGGGTCAGTCCGGCCTCGCGAGCGATGTCGCTGATGCCGGCCTTCTCGATGCTGAACTTGAGGATGCAGCGAAGGGCGGCCTCGACGATCTGCTGGCGCGTCGAGGCTTCGCCCTTCGGGGCCGCCGGAAGGGCCGCCAGGGCCATGGTCAGGCCGCCCGGGCCGGCCGGGCGGCCTGATCGCCCGCCCCCGCCCGCATCGCCGCCTCGAAGCCCTGGACGCGGTAGAGATGGGCCAGTTCGAGCATGGCCGCCGGGATGGCGATTGCCGGGGCGACGATCCAAGGCACGTTCAGGCCGACGAACTTGAGCCAGAAGCCGAGCCCGCCCTGCTGGATGTGGACCCAGCCGACATGCCATTCGGCGACGAAGAAGACGCCGGTCATATAGGTCAGGCCGACGCCGATGATCAGCGCCATCCAGCAGGCCTTGATCTTGTCCTGCAGGCCCCGCCCGTATTTGTAGAGATACCAGGCGGCGAGCTCGAAGGGACCGGAGAAGCCGGCCATGAATTCGAGGCCGGCGATGGTCGGATTCGAGGTGATGTAGCGCGTGTCCGCGCCGCCATAGACCCACCAGGCCCAGAGATAGCCGTCATCCGGCCCGATATTGTGGACGAGGCCGGTCAGGTCCAGGAAGAACCAGGGCAGCTCCCAGAAAGTCTGGGCGATGCCGGAGACGAGCAGCCAGACGAAGCCGAACTCCGACCATTTCTCGAGCCGGCTCCGCTTCGCCCCGGCACCGTCCATGAGTGCCATGAAGGGCACGAAGAGAACGCCCAGGATGACCCAGGACGACCAGACGTCGATCGGCGTGCCGGGAATGATCCCCGCCGCCACCAGCAGATAGGCACCGCCCGCAAAGGCGAGCGTCAGCAGGAGCGACAGCCGGTAGACCCATTTCCGCGTGCCCGTCGCGGGCCGGCCCAGATTCGGATGCAGATCGAGCATGTTCCCCCCAGCCTGTGAACGGCGTTGGAAACAGCCTAGGCAACTATACACATAGAGTCTAGTTGTATAGTTTAGCGGCGCATCTGCCGGAGCAAAGAAAAAGCCACCGACCCAGGGGGACGGCGGCTTCTCTGACTTCGTGGTGGCGCGAGTGGCGGGGCTCGAACCCGTGACCTCCGGCGTGACAGGCCGGCGCTCTAACCAACTGAGCTACACCCGCTCGACCAACGAAGGCCGCCCTTGTACTGGCCCCCCACATGGGTGTCAAGCATCTTTCGGAAGCCGATTTCAGTGACGCTCGTCATCGACCGGAAGAGCGGGCTGCGTCACACTCCGAAGCCAGCGGGGACGGGCCGCGAGGGGAAGAGAGATGAAATTCGTCAAATTCAGCCAGGGCGACCTGCTGGACGAGAGGACCACCGACCGCGACCTGCGCAACGGCATCTGCGCCTCGCTGTGCGACCATTGGATCCGCCGGATTCGCAGCAACCCGACCGAATCCCCCGAGGACCGCTTGGCCACGCTGAAACGGGTCGACGTCTTCGCCGACGCCATGAAGTACCAGCAGAAATACAATGCGATGCGCAAGACCGCGGGCGCCGTCGACAGCCGCAAGGCCATGGGCCAAAGCCTGGGCCTCGCCATCGATGCCGACAAGACGATCGTCGACATGAAGATCGACGACATCGGCCGCATTCACACAGTCGACGACATGGTCCGACTCATCATGCGCGACATCAAGGGCGCGATGGCGACCGCCTCCTGGTCGCTGCGATTCGTGGGCGGCGGCGGCCATGCCATCGCCGGCGCCTCGATCGAGGTTTCCATGATGAAGGCGATGAAGGTCGGCCAGATCAGCGCGAGCCGCCCCCTCGCCGACCAGTTCACGGCGAAAATGCCGGAGGTTCACATCTTCGACCCGAACGAAGGCGAATTCAGCGGCGACGCCTTCGAGGTGACCGCCATGTTCACCCAGCTGATGCGCGACTATCAGGTGAAGCACAAGATGGTGGTGCAGGAAGTGCGCCGCTATCAGATGACGTGAGGCGCCCGGCCGCCTTCGCGGCCCAAAAACAGGGTGGCCCGGCCGCCTTCGCGGCCAAAAAACAGGATGGCCCGGCCGCTTCTGCGGCCGGAATGGTGGGCGATGACGGTTTCGAACCGCCGACCCTCTCGGTGTAAACGAGATGCTCTACCGCTGAGCTAATCGCCCGCCCATGGAAGCCCCTTGGCGGGGCCCCGAAACAAGACCGGCCGCGCCTTGGCGCGGCCGGCTGAAGTCGAACGGCCGCGTGAGCGGCCGTTCCATCAATTCAGTGCGTCCTTCAGGCCCTTGCCAGGGCGGAACTTCGGCTGCTTGGAAGCCGGGATCTCGATCTTCTCGCCCGTCCGCGGATTGCGGCCTTCGGAGGCTTCGCGCTTCACCACGTCGAAGGTGCCGAAACCCACCAGGCGAACGTCGTCGCCCTTCTTCAGCGCATCGGTGATCGCTTCGAACACGGCGTCCACCGCCCTGCCCGCATCCGCCTTGGAAAGACCGGCCGACTCGGCCACCGCCGCGATGAGGTCGTTCTTGTTAGCCACTCTCGCCCCCTTTATGAGGTTGTCTGTTCCAGCCGACACATCGCCAGAATCGCCGCGATCTTAAGAGCGCCCCCCCGGGCCGTCAAAGTAAAAACCGCGGAAATCCGCCGTTCGCCGGGCAGAGAATGGCGATCGCAGCGCGGCCGGCGCGGCGCCCCCTCCCTCGGCCCCCTTCCCCGCCGGAGCCGGGGACCGGAAGGCCACCCAAAAGAAAGGCGCCGCCGGCTCTCACCGGCGGCGCCTTCCGCGTCAGGACAGGGTCAGTGGGTGACCAGGCTGTCCACGTCGGCCTTCACTTCGGGCGCCGGCTTCACTTCCGGCTCCGGCGACCATTCGATCGGCTCGACCGGGCGGGTCAGCGCCCGGGCCAGCACTTCGTCCACGGTCGAGACCGGCACGATTTCGAGGCCGGACTTCACATTGTCCGGGATCTCGGCCAGGTCCTTCTCGTTGTCCTTCGGGATCAGCACCGTCTTGATGCCGCCGCGCAGCGCCGCCAGGAGCTTCTCCTTCAGGCCGCCGATCGGGAAGACCCGGCCGCGCAGCGTGATCTCGCCGGTCATGGCGATGTCGCGCCGGACCGGGATCTGAGTCAGCACCGAGACGATCGAGGTCACCATGCCCACACCGGCCGAGGGGCCGTCCTTCGGGGTCGCCCCTTCCGGCACGTGGACGTGGATGTCGCTCTTCTCGAAGGCGGTCGGCTTGATACCGAAGGAGACCGCCCGGCTGCGCACGTAGGACGTCGCGGCCGAGATCGATTCCTGCATCACGTCGCCGAGCTTGCCGGTGGTGGTCACCTTGCCCTTGCCGGGCAGCAGCACCGACTCGATCTGCAGCAACTCGCCGCCGACCTCGGTCCAGGCCAGGCCGGTGACGACGCCGACCTGATCCTCCTCGTCGATCTCGCCGAAGCGGAACCGGCGCACACCGGCATACTTCTCGAGATTCTCCGGGGTGACCGTGATCGACTTGACGCCGTCCTGCAGGATCTCGCGGATCGCCTTGCGGGTCAGATTCGCGATTTCCCGCTCCAGGTTGCGCACGCCGGCCTCGCGCGTGTAGTAACGCACCAAGTCACGCAGGGCCTCGTCGGTGATCGCCCATTCGCCGGCCTTCAGGCCATGCTGCTCGACCTGCTTGCCGATCAGGTGCCGCTTGGCGATCTCGATCTTCTCATCTTCCGTGTAACCGGCGATGCGGATGATCTCCATGCGGTCCAGGAGCGGCTGCGGCATACGGAGCGAGTTCGCCGTGGTGACGAACATGACGTCCGACAGGTCGTAGTCCACCTCGAGATAGTGGTCGGCGAAGGTCGCGTTCTGCTCCGGATCCAGCACTTCGAGCAGGGCCGAGGACGGGTCGCCGCGGAAGTCCTGGCCGAGCTTGTCGATCTCGTCGAGGAGGAACAGCGGGTTGTTCGCCTTGGCCTTCTTCATGGCCTGGATGATCTTGCCGGGCATGGAGCCGATATAGGTCCGCCGATGACCGCGGATCTCGGCCTCGTCGCGCACGCCGCCCAGCGACATGCGGATGAACTGCCGGCCCGTGGCCTTGGCGATCGACTTGCCGAGCGAGGTCTTGCCGACGCCGGGCGGGCCGACGAGGCAGAGGATCGGGCCCTTCACCTTGGTCGCGCGCTGCTGCACGGCCAGATATTCGAGGATCCGTTCCTTGACCTTGTCGAGGCCGTAGTGGTCGGCGTCCAGCACCTTCTGGGCTTCGCGGATGTCCTTCTTGATCTTGGACTTCTTGCCCCACGGAATGGACAGCATCCAGTCGAGGTAGTTGCGCACGACCGTCGCTTCCGCGGACATCGGGCTCATCGAGCGCAGCTTCTTGATCTCGGCCGTGGCCTTCTCGCGGGCTTCCTTCGAGAGCTTGGTCTTGCGCACCCGCTCCTCGATCTCGGCCACTTCGTCACGGCCTTCCTCGCCCTCGCCCAGCTCCTTCTGGATCGCCTTCAGCTGCTCGTTCAGATAATACTCGCGCTGGGTCTTCTCCATCTGGCGCTTCACGCGGCTGCGGATCTTCTTCTCGACCTGCAGCACACCGATCTCGCCTTCCATCAGGCCGTAGACCTTTTCCAGGCGCTCGGAGATCTTGGTGATCTCCAGCACTTCCTGCTTGTCCGAGACCTTGGTGGCGAGATGCGAGGCGACGGTGTCGGCCAGCTTCGACGGGTCGTCGATCTGGTTGACCGAGACCAGGACCTCGGGCGGCACCTTCTTGTTCAGCTTCACATACTGCTCGAACTGCGAAACGACGGAGCGGGCCAGCGCGTCGATCTCGCGTTTGTCGCTGTCTTCGTCCGGCACCATGCGGGCATGGGCCTGGAAGAAGGCTTCGTTCTCGACGAAGTCGGTGATGCGGGCACGCGCGCTGCCTTCGACCAGCACCTTCACGGTGCCGTCGGGCAGTTTCAGGAGTTGCAGGACCGAGGCGACGGTGCCGACGTCATAGACGTCCTTTTCCGTCGGATTGTCCTGGGCGGCGTTCCGCTGGGCGACCAGCAGGATCTGCTTGTCGTCCTTCATGACATCTTCGAGCGCCTTGACCGACTTCTCGCGCCCCACGAAGAGCGGCACGATCATGTGGGGAAAGACGACGATGTCCCGAAGCGGCAACACCGCATAGGTCTGGAGCTGGCCTGGCTCGATACTCTTGCTCATGGGCTGTCTTTCGTTATGGGCCGAATGGAACCGGCCCAGACAACAGGCGCCGGTCCCGTCGCCCTCTGGGGGGACAGGCTTCCGATCGACATGCGGCGGACCAGGGGAGGACGGACCGGATGGCGACTTGAATTATTAACGAAATGAGGGGTCCGGCGCCCCGGTTCAAGGGGGGCGCCGGTAAAGCCTTCGTATGCGCCGCCGTCAGGCACCGCTGGCCTTGTCTTCGCGCCGCTCGGCGTAGGAGTAGAGGGGACGAGCACGGCCTTCCACCACTTCGGCGTTGACCACCACTTCCTCGACCCCGTTCAGCGTGGGCAGTTCGAACATGGTTTCGAGCAGGATGCTCTCCATGATCGAACGAAGCCCGCGGGCGCCGGTCTTGCGGGCGATCGCCTTGCGGGCGACGGCCTTCAGCGCGTCCTCGGTGAAGGACAGTTTGGTGTCCTCCATCTCGAACAGGCGCTGATACTGCTTGAGCAGCGCGTTCTTCGGCACCGACAGGATCTCGACCAGCGCCTCTTCCGAGAGGTCGTTCAGCGTGGCGATCACCGGCAGACGGCCGACGAATTCGGGGATCAGGCCGAATTTCAGCAGATCCTCGGGTTCGACGTCCTTCAGGATCTCGCCCGTGCCACGATCGTCCGGCCCCTTCACCTCGGCGCCGAAGCCGATCGACTTGCCCTGCCGGCGGCCCGCGATGATCTTCTCGAGGCCGGCGAAGGCGCCGCCGCAGATGAACAGGATGTTGGTCGTGTCCACCTGCAGGAATTCCTGCTGGGGATGCTTGCGCCCGCCTTGCGGCGGCACGCTGGCGACCGTGCCTTCCATGATCTTCAGCAGGGCCTGCTGCACGCCTTCGCCCGAGACGTCCCGCGTGATCGACGGGTTGTCGGACTTGCGGCTGATCTTGTCGACCTCGTCGATGTAGACGATGCCGCGCTGCGCCCGCTCGACATTGTAGTCGGCCGCCTGGAGCAGCTTCAGGATGATGTTCTCGACGTCCTCGCCGACATAGCCGGCCTCGGTCAGCGTGGTCGCATCGGCCATGGTGAAGGGCACGTCCAGGATGCGGGCGAGAGTCTGCGCCAGCAGAGTCTTGCCGCAGCCGGTCGGCCCGACCAGGAGGATGTTCGACTTCGCGAGTTCGACGTCGTTGTTCTTGGTCGCGTGGCTGAGCCGCTTGTAGTGGTTATGCACCGCGACCGAGAGCACCCGCTTGGCATGGAACTGGCCGATCACGTAGTCGTCCAGCACCCGGCAGATGTCCTGCGGGGTGGGCACGCCTTCGCGTCCCTTCACCAGGGTCGACTTGTGTTCCTCGCGGATGATGTCCATGCACAGCTCGACGCATTCATCGCAGATGAAAACGGTCGGGCCGGCAATGAGCTTGCGCACCTCGTGCTGGCTCTTCCCGCAGAAGGAGCAGTACAGGGTGTTTTTGGAGTCGCTGCCGCTGAGCTTGGTCATCTTCACTCCATCCCATTCCCCGCCGCCCCGATCGTAAAAGCCTTTTTGTGCAGCGCACAAGAGCCTTTTGGTCCGAGGGACGGCGAGCGCCGAGAAGCGCATGAGGTTCTGCGCGGCGACGGCCCGGCCCGACGGGGCGCGAGTCAGGCACCGCTACGGTGCCCACCATGTCCCGATACGAGCACGGCGAAGCGCCGGCTATCAAGTGATGTTTATTCGCAAAGGGATTGCTTCAAGGCAAACATTTGGCCCGCTGCGGGGCGAAAGGTCATGGCCACCCCTCGCCCCGCGCATGGCGGTACCGCGGCGTCAGGCCGCAGCCTTGTCCGCCTCCGGGTCCGGGCGGGCGGTATAGACCTGATCGATCAGGCCGAAATCCTTGGCCTGGTCGGCGGTCATGAAGTTGTCGCGCTCCAGCGCCTGCTCGATCTTCTCGACCGGCTGGCCGGTGTGCTGGACGTAGATCTCATTGAGCCGCTTACGCAGCGCCAGGATTTCGCGCGCCTGGATCTCGATGTCGGTCGCCTGGCCCTGGGCGCCGCCGGAGGGCTGGTGCACCATGATGCGCGAATTGGGCAGCGCGATGCGCAGGCCCGGCGCGCCGGCGGCCAGCAGCAGCGAGCCCATCGAGCAGGCCTGGCCGAAGCACACGGTCGAGACTTTCGGCTTGATGTACTGCATCGTGTCGTAGATGCCGAGGCCCGAAGTGACGACGCCGCCCGGCGAATTGATATAGAGGGCGATGTCCTTCTTCGGATTTTCGGCTTCCAGGAACAGGAGCTGGGCGGTGATCAGCGACGACACCGCGTCGTTCACCGGGCCGACCAGGAAAATGATTCGCTCTTTCAGCAGCCGCGAGTAGATGTCGAAGGCCCGCTCGCCCCGCGCCGTCTGCTCGACCACCATGGGCACCAGCGTGTTCATGGTGAATTCGTAAGGGTCCCGCATCATCGCCTCGTCTTCTGCCCCCGCACCGCCCACCGGTCCGGGGCTGTCCTCACCGGCTTAGCATCTCGCGACGCGTCGTGGCAATTTCAAGAAGGTGCACGGCGATCCCGAAAGCACGATGGCCGGGCAGAAGCCCGGCCATCCGACAGTCGTATCCGTGGTCGCCGATCAGGCGGCGGCCGACTCGGCCGCTTCGTCCGGGTCCTTGCGCAGCTCGTCGAGGGAGACTTCCTTCTCGGTCGTCTGGGCCAGTTCGAGCATGAAGTCGACGACCTTGTCCTCGTAGATCGGCGCGCGGAGCTGGGCCTGGGCCTGCTCGTTCTTGCGGAAGAACTCGATCACCTCGCGTTCCTGACCGGGCCAGCGGCGGGCCTCGTCCATGATCGCGCGGTTCACTTCCTCGGCCTTGACCTGGATGTTGTTGCGGCGGCCGACCTCGGCCAGCAGCAGGCCGAGGCGCACGCGGCGCTCGGCGATCGGGCGGAATTCCGCGGCCAGCTCGGCCTTCTTGGCCTCGTCCGGGGTTTCCTCGGTCTCGCCGTCGCCCATCTGGCGGGTGATCTGCGCCACTTCGATCTCGACCAGGCCTTCCGGCACCGGGAAGTCGTGGCGGTCGGCCAGGGCGTCCAGCAGGTCGCGCTTCAGGCGCTGACGGGTCATCTGGGCGTGCTGGCGCTCGATCTGCTCGCGCATCGCCTTCTTCAGCGCTTCCAGGTCGTCGAGACCGAAGCCCTTGGCGAATTCGTCGTCGATCACCACTTCGGCGGCGATCTTCACTTCCTTCACCTCGACGTCGAAGACGGCGTCCTTGCCGGCCAGTTCCTTGGCGCCGTAGTCGGCCGGGAAGGTCACGTTCACCTTCACGATGTCGCCCGCCTTGGACCCCATGAGCTGCTCTTCGAAGCCCGGGATGAAGCGGCCGGAGCCGATCACCAGGTCGACGCCGTCGGCCGAGCCGCCCTCGAAGACTTCGCCGTCGACACGACCGACGAAGTCGATGGTCAGCGAGTCGCCTTCCTTGGCGGTGCGGCCTTCTTCGAGGACATAGTTCTTACGCTGGTCGGCGAAGCCCTTCAGCATGGTCTCGACCTCTTCGTCGGCCACGGGGGCGACCAGCTTCTCGAGACTGATTTCCTTGACGTCGGCCGGCTCGAAATCGGGCAGGACTTCGATCGCCAGCTTGAATTCCAGGTCTTCGCCCTTGCCGGCCTTGGTCACTTCGACCTTGGGCTCGGTCGCCGGGCGCAGGTTCTTCTCGGCGAGGGTCGACTGGATCGACTCGTTCACCTTCTGCTGCAGCACTTCGCCGAGCGCCGCCTCGCCGTGGGTCTTGGCGACCAGGCTCATCGGCACCTTGCCGGGCCGGAAGCCGGGCATACGGATCTTGGTCGCCAGATCCTGCAACTTGGCCTGCACTTCGGCGTCGATGGCGGCCGCCCCGATGCTGATCAGGAATTCGCGCTTCAGGCCGTCGGCGGCGGTCTCGGTTACGTTCATCGCTCTTTCTTCCGGGGTTCTCTGGCTTCCGGGATCACTCTGGTGCGGGCGGAGGGACTTGAACCCCCACGACTTACGCCACCAGAACCTAAATCTGGCGTGTCTACCAATTCCACCACGCCCGCTTGGATGTCCGCCGCGCCGGTCCTGCCGTCGCGGCCCATGGTGGATGCGGGATTTAGCTCGCCTGACCCATTGCCTGCAAGTGGTTTTCGGCATGTCCGAGGGCGATCGGCAGGCGTTCGACCAGATCCTCGGCGATCAACCCCCGCCCGAAGCCTTCTGCGGCGGCACCGTGCAGCCAGCAGGCGGCGGCGGCGGCCTCGAACGCCGGCACGCCCTGGGCCAGCAGGCCGGCGACAATCCCGGCCAGGACGTCGCCCGAACCGGCCGTGGCCAGGGTGGGCGGGGCATTGGCGTTGATCGCCACCCGTCCGTCGGGCGCGGCGACACAACTGTCGGCCCCCTTGAGCAAGACGACCGCGCCGCAAACCTGGGCCGCCGCCCGGGCGCGGGCGGCGCGCGACGGCAGGTCGGCCAGCTCCGGGAAGACGCGGGCGAATTCGCCGTCGTGCGGGGTCAGAACCAATTCGCCCTTGCGTGCCGCCCACAGCGCCCCGGCCCGGCCCTTGGCCGAGGTCAGGGCGTCGGCGTCCAGTACCACGGCGGCGCCGGATTTCAGCGCGGCCAGGCTGGCCTCGAAGGTCTCGTCGCCGACACCGGCGGCGGGACCGATCACCACGGCATTCTTGCGCCGATCTTCGAGCAGGCGGGCGAGGCCGGCCGGCCCGTCGATCGCGGCCACCATGACCGCGGTCAGATGGCCGGCCAGCACCGCCGCGGTGGCTGGATGGCCGACCGCGGTGACCAGGCCCGCGCCGGTGCGCAGCGCCGCCCGGGCGGCGAGCCGCGCCGCCCCGGTGTTGAGCGGCCCGCCCGCCAGCACCACGGCATGGCCGCGGTCGTATTTGTGGCCGTCCTGGCGCAACAGGGGGAAATGCGCCGCCCACAGGGCGGGCGTGTTCTCGGCGTGCAGCGGCCCGATCTCGGCCAGGCACTCCGGCGAGATGCCGATGTCGGCGACCACCAGTCGGCCCGCCTTGGCCCGGCCGGGAAAGAGGAAATGCCCTGGCTTGGCCCGGAAGAAGGTGACCGTCAGATCGGCCTCGAAGGCGGCACCCAGCACCGCCCCGGTATCGCCGTTGACGCCCGAGGGAAGATCGATCGCCACGACCGCCCGCCCAGGCTTGGCCGTCGCGATCACCGCCGCCACCCTATCGTCCACCGGCCGGGCCAGACCGGCGCCGAAAATGCCGTCGACCACCAGGCTCTTGCCCACCAGGGCCTCCGGGCCGAGCGGCACCACCGGCCCGGTCCATTTCGCCGCCATGGCCGCGGCATCGCCCTTCAGCGCCTCGCGCCCGACCATGCTGGCGACCGTCACCTGGAAGCCGTAGGCGGCGAGCAGACGGGCCACGACCCAGCCGTCGCCGCCGTTGTTGCCGGGTCCGCAGAGCACCACGGTCGGCTGCGCGTGCCAGCGCGCCACGATCGCCTGGGCGACGGCGCGGCCGGCGTTTTCCATCAGCTCCAGGCCGGGCGTGCCGCCCTCGATGGTGAGCCGGTCGGCCCGGCCCATTTCGGCGACGGTGAGCAGGCTGTGATCGCGCATTCCCGTCACCCCACCACCGTGCGCCGCTGGGCGCCCTTTTCGATCAGATGGAGGCGCCCGTCCTCGACCCGGAAACGGTTGATCGAGCAGTGGTCCGGCATCGAAGGTGTGACCCGGTGATCGCCGGTGGCGAGCCCGACCACGGCATTGACCACCACGAAATGGCTGACGATCACGGCAGGCCCCGGCAGGTTCAGCAGGAGATCAGCGATACTGTCGCGCCAAGTGCGCAGGGTGGGCGGCTGGGCCTCCCAGGTCTCCTGCAGGAAATGGTTCAGCCACTCGCCACGCGCTTCGAGGCTCATGCCTGTCGTGGGCACTTCGGCGACACGAGGCTCGATCACGGCGGCAACGCCCCAGCGCCGCTCGATCGCCGCCGCCGTCTGCCGCGCCCGGCGCAGCGGGCTCGCATAGAGCAGCCGGCCGCCGGCCTCTCCCAACGCTTCGGCCATGGCCTCGGCCTGGAGGTCGCCGACCGCATTCAGCCCGGGATCGGGATCGGCGTCGAAGCCGGCCGCCTGCTGGCCGTGGCGGATCAGGGCGAAGTCGAGGCTGCTCATCAAGGCTTTTCCTTGCTCGGCGCCTGGCCGTAGGCGAGGCAGAGATCTTCCCAGGAGGCGAGGTCGACGACCGCGACCAGGCCGACCGCCCCTGCCCCGCGCCGCCGCGCCGCCTCGCGGTCGACCCGCATCTGGGCGATGACATGGGCGGCGCAGGCCTTGCGTCCGCCCTCCGCCTCGGGGATGTGGACGAGGCCGGGCAGGCGCCTGGCCTTGCCGCCCCGCTCCACCACCAGCGTATCGAAGGTCCATTCCGCGCCTTCCGCGGCGACGACACGGAGCGGCGGCGAATAATAGACCAGGGGATGGATGGGCAGCGGTCCGGTCATCAGAAAAAGCGCATCCGCCTGAGCAGCACATAGGCCCCGAGGCCGACCCCGAACATCAGCACCATGGTCCAGGCGAAGCCACCGTGCTGGTCGAGCCAGGGCAGACCGCCCACATTCATACCGAAGATGCCGGTGATCAGCGTCATCGGCATGAAGACCGCGGTCAGCACCGAGAGGATCAGCAGGTTCTTGTTCGCCTCTTCCGCCTGTTGTGCCGCCATCTCTTCATAAAGGAGCTTGGCCCGTTCCTGGACAGAGAGGAGGTCGTCGACCACGATGCCGAGCTGTTCGATCGCATCGCGGAGATCGTGGGAATCCTCCTCGTCGAAGAAGGCGGGCGGGCGGGCGCAGACCTGGAACACGGCACGCCGCTTCAGCGCCAGATGGCGGTGCAGGCGGACGGCGAAGCGGCGGATGGCGCCCAGGTCTTCCCGCGCCTCGGCATTGCCGCCCTGAAGCAACTTGTCCTCGATCTCGTCGAGCGAGACGATCAGCTCGACCACCGCCATCTCGACCGTCTCGCCGAGCACGGTGATCATGGTGGCGACCAGGTCCGCCGTGCCGCGGAACGCCCTGCCGTCCATCACCTCACGGCGCAGCCGGTCCATCGAGCGCGAGGGATGCCGCCGGGCCGAGACCACGAGCCGGGCCGAGCCGAAGATGCGCACGCTCGAAATCTCGGTGAGGTCCGGGTCGATGTCGTATTGCATGTCGGTGAAGACACCGAACAGCGTGCCCTGGTGATGTTCGAGGCGGGTGCGCACGTCGCTCGCCCCCAGTTCCTCGCGCAGTTCGTCCGGCACCATGGGGGCCTGGGCAATCCAGTCGCGCGCCTGGCGGGCCGAGAGGTCGAGATGCAGCCAGACGAAGCCGCGATCCTCGGCCACGGCCGATTCGACCGCCTTCCAGCCGGTCAGCCGGCTCGGCTTGCCATCGGCGAAATGGAACGAGAAGACGATACCGTCCCGCCGCTCGGGCAGTTCGACGAAGGGGGTACGGGTCAGGTCTTCCATCGAGCATCACCTCGAAGTCCGGGCCGGCCGGGCCCGCTGCTTCACTACCACGAGCCCCGCGCGCCAGCGAGCACCCGCCGCATCGCAGCAGCGATTTTCCGTGCGGCGCCGATCCGCTGCTTCCGCAGTCAGGGCCAAGTCGCGCCTGCCGGGCGGATTGCGCGGCCCTCTCGCCCGGTCCGGTGCCGGCCCCGCCCGTCACTATCGGGATTGGCCTGGCTTCTTCTGGGCTGGCCGCACGGCGGCTGCCACGGCGGCCCGCACTACTGGCAGCGAGGCCAGGACCGCGGACGGCACGAAGAAACAGCAATTTCAGGAAAACTGGGGCGAGCGATGGGTCTCGAACCCACGACCTCCAGAGCCACAATCTGGCGCTCTAACCAACTGAGCTACGCCCGCCACAGAGGCCGTGCGTATACGCTGTGACGGCCTGCCCGTCAAGCGGCTGTCTGAAGCCCGCGACGCAAGCGTTCCACCGCGGCGTCCAGGACCTCGTCGCGCTTGCAGAAGCAGAAACGGATCAGGTGCCGCGGCGGGTCGTCCGCCATATAGAAAGCGCTGACCGGCACGGCGGCGACACCGATGGTCGCGGTGAGCCAGCGGCAATAATCGTCGTCGGGCAGGTCCGGGCCGACCCCCCGGACATCGGCGGTGACGAAATAGCTGCCGTCGACCGGCAGGGTTTGGAAGCCGACGGCGCGGAGCCCGGCCCGCAGCCGGTCGCGCTTCGCTTCGAGGCCGGCGGCCAGCCCGGTGAAATAGGAATCGTCCTTGGCCAGGCCGGCGGCGACGCCGATCTGAAGGCCCGGCGGCGTGGTGAAGGTCAGGAATTGATGGGCCTTGGCGACGGTGCCGATCAGCGCCGCCGGCCCGCTCAGATAGCCGACCTTCCAGCCGGTCAGGGAGAAGGTCTTGCCGGCCGAGCCGACCCGGATGCAGCGCTCCCGCATCCCGTCGAGGCCGGCGAGCGGCAGGTGCCCGGCGCCCGAAAAGACCAGATGCTCATAGACCTCGTCGCACAGGGCATAAGCGTCGCGGGCGCGCAGGAGATCGGCGATCAGGCCGAGTTCCGCCGCGGTGAAGACCTTGCCGGTCGGATTCATCGGCGTGTTCAGAACGAGGAGCTTGGTGCGCGGGCCGAAGGCCGCCGCCAGTTCGCCGGCCGGCAGGCGCCAGTCCGGCGGCTGCAGCCGGACCGGCACGGGCACCGCCCCGGCCGCCCGGATGATCGGCACATAGCAATCATAGAGGGGTTCGATCACCACCGCCTCGTCACCCGGCGAGAGCAACGCAAAGAGTGCCGCGGTCAGCGCCTCCGTGGCGCCGGAGGTCACCAGGGTCTCGCTGGCCCAATCATAGTCGAGGCCGTAGAAACGCCGGTCGTGGGCCGCCACCGCCTGACGCAGGGCCGGCACGCCGGCCATGGGCGGATATTGGTTGGGCCCGTCGATCAAGGCCCGCGCCGCCGCCTCGCGGATGTCGAGCGGGCCGTCCTCGTCCGGAAAACCCTGGCCCAGGTTGATCGCGCCATGCTCGACCGCCAGGGCAGACATTACGGTGAAGATGGTGGTGCCGAGACCGGCGAAGGCGGGATTGAGGCTCTTCATGGCGGCATCCTAATCGGGCTTCCGCCCCCGTGCCAGCGGCCGTGGGGCGCTCGCTCGCGGCCAATTGATCGAAAATTGTGCATATTGACTGTTTTTTGTGCGGTCCGGAGCCCCATACGTCGCAACGACGTCACGGCGCCCCGGATTTTCAACCGGGAATCCCTCAGCCACGACCATTGGCATGGGCCGTGCATATCTTGTGGGGCGGCCGTTCTGGTCGCACCAAACTTGCCAAAGCGACCTGGGTGCGATGAAGAAAATCGAGGCGATCATCAAGCCGTTCAAACTCGACGAAGTGAAAGAGGCTCTGAACGAGGTCGGGCTCAAGGGCATCACCGTGACCGAGGCCAAGGGCTTCGGCCGCCAGAAGGGCCATACCGAGCTTTACCGTGGCGCCGAATATGTCGTCGATTTCCTGCCCAAGGTGAAGCTGGAGATCGTGCTGGAAGACGATCTCGTCGACCGCGCGGTCGAAGCCATTCAGACTGCGGCGCGGACCGGTCGAATCGGCGACGGCAAGATCTTCGTGAGCCCTGTCGAGCAGGCCATCCGCATCCGTACCGGCGAGACCGGCACGGACGCCATCTGATCCGAACCACCAGCAGCATTCCTGTCCAACCTACAAACGGGACCTGAGACCATGTCAGACGCCAAGACCGTCCTTCAGATGATCAAGGACAAGGGGATCAAGTACGTCTCCCTGCGCTTTACCGACTTCAAGGGCAAGTGGCAGCATCTGTCGATCGACTCGAGCTGCGTGGACGAGGACATGTTCACCGACGGCACCATGTTCGACGGTTCGTCGATCGCCGGCTGGAAGGCGATCAACGAGTCCGACATGATCCTGATGCCGGATCCGGCCACCGCCGTCGTCGACCCCTTCGTGGCGCAGCCGACCCTGGTCGTGTTCTGCGACATTCTCGAGCCCGCCACCGGCGAAGGCTATTCGCGTGACCCGCGTTCGGTCGCCAAGCGCGCCGAAGCCTATGTCTCCTACACGGGTCTCGGCGACACCGTCTACATCGGTCCCGAAGCCGAATTCTTCGTCTTCGACGACGTCAAGTGGAAGGTCGCGATGAACAAGGTCTCGTATGAGATCGACGACATCGAAGGCCCCTACAACACCGACAAGTCCTACGAGAACGGCAACCTCGGCTATCGTCCGGCGGTCAAGGGCGGCTACTTCCCGGTGCAGCCGGTCGACACCCTGAACGACATGCGCGGCGAAATGCTCTCGATCATGGGCGACATGGGCCTGCCGATCGAGAAGCACCACCACGAAGTGGCGGCCTCGCAGCACGAACTGGGCATCAAGTTCGCGACGCTGGTGCGCGCCGCCGACTACATCCAGATCTACAAGTACGTCGTCCAGAACGTCGCCTATCAGTACGGCAAGTCGGCCACCTTCATGCCGAAGCCGGTGAAGGGCGACAACGGCTCGGGCATGCATGTGCACCAGTCGATCTGGAAGGATGGCAACACCACCTTCGCCGGTGACAAATATGCCGGCCTGTCGGACACCTGCCTCTACTACATCGGCGGCATCATCAAGCACGCGAAGGCGATCAACGCCTTCACGAACCCGACCACCAACAGCTACAAGCGCCTGATCCCGGGCTTCGAGGCCCCCGTGCTGCTGGCCTATTCGGCCCGCAACCGTTCGGCCTCCTGCCGTATCCCCTACGGCACCAGCCCGAAGGCGAAGCGCGTCGAAGTGCGCTTCCCGGATCCGCTGGCGAACCCCTATCTGGCGTTCTCGGCCATGCTGATGGCCGGCATCGACGGCATCCAGAACAAGATCCATCCGGGCGAAGCCATGGACAAGGATCTCTATCACCTGCCGCCGGAAGAGCTGGCCCAGGTCCCGACCGTCTGCGGCTCGCTGCGCGAAGCCCTGACCGAGCTCGACAAGAACCGCGCCTTCCTGACCAAGGGCGGCGTCTTCACCGACGACCTGATCGACGCCTACATCGAACTCAAGTGGCAGGAAGTGTATGCCTTCGAGCACACCCCGCACCCGATCGAGTTCGACATGTATTACACCGCCTGATCCTTCGGGATCGGACAGGAAAGGGCCGGCGAAAGCCGGCCCTTTTTGCTTTCTGGCGTGGGGCGAAGGCGGTGTCAGCCCGCCTTGCGCCAGGCTTCGAGGGCGGCGATTGCCTGTTCCGGGCGTTCGATCACGATCTCGCGCCGGCCGAGGCTCACCGTGCCGGCCTCGCCGTCGAGAGAGAGCCAGTCGCCTTCGGCGAGCTTGTGGCCGGCGATGCTGCCGCCCTGCCCCGCCTGGTCGATCACCAGTTCCTTGCAGCCGACCAGACAGACTTTGCCGAGCTGGCGCGCCACCACGGCGGCATGGGCTGTGCGGCCGCCGACCGCGGTCAGAATGCCGGCGGCGACGGCGAAGCCCGCGACATCCTCGGTCGAAGTGTCGTGGCGGACCAGGATCACCGGCTCGCCCTCGGCCGCCAGGGCCTTGGCGCGGGCGCTGTCGAAGGCGATCCGGCCGGAGGCGACGCCGGGCGAGGCGGCGACGGCATTGGCGACCGCCGGGGCCTCGTCGGCGAAGCGGATCGAGCCGGCACGGTCGAGATCGATCGACTCTGCCCGCTTCAAGGCGGTGACCGGATCGAGCAGGCCTTCCTCGACGAAATCGACCAGGACGCGCAGCGCCGCCCTCGGCGTCCGCTTGCCGGCCCGGGTCTGGAGGAAGAACAGGCGGCCGTCCTCGACCGTGAATTCGACGTCCTGGAGGTCGCGGTTCTCCTGTTCGAGGCGGGTGATGCCGGCCTTCAGCTCGGCCGCCACTTCGGGCAGACGGGCGGCCAGCAGGGTGGCGTTGGAGGGCATGCGGCGGCCCGCCACCACATCCTCGCCCTGGGCGTTGAACAGGAAGTCGACATAGAGTTCCTTGGCCCCGGTCGCCGGATTGCGCGAGAAGGCGACGCCGGAACCCGACTTGCCGCCGCCGTTGCCGAACACCATGGCCTGCACGGTGACCGCCGTGCCGGCCAGGTGCTCCAGCTTGTTCAGGCGCCTGTATTCCTTGGCCTTGTCGCCCTCCCAGGAGCGGAACACGGCGCGGGCCGCGGCGGCGAGCTGTTCCATGGGTTCTTCCGGCACCGGCCGGCCGCTCTCGCGCAGCACGATCGCCTGGAATTCATGGGTCAGACGTTCGAGGGCTTCGGAATCGAGCTCCGCCTCCCCCGCCACGGCTTCGGCCTGGATCATGGCCGTCGTGGCGGCTTCGAAGGGCGCCGCCGGCACGCCTTCCACCACTTCGGCGAACATTTGGATGAAGCGGCGGAAACTGTCGAAGGCGAGGCGCGGATTGCCGGTCAGGCGGATCAGCCCGTGCACCGTCTCGCTGTTCAGGCCGACGTCGAGAATGGTCTCCAACATGCCGGGCATCGACTGCGCGGCACCCGAGCGGACCGAGACCAGGAGCGGTGCCCGCGTGTCGCCGAAGCGGCGCCCGGTCGCCTCTTCCAGGCGGCCGATGCCGTCGCGCAATCCCTTGTCGACGCGGGACAGGGCATCGCCCTCGCCCCGGTTCACGGCGGCGCAAAGCCCGGTCGGCAACACGAAGGCGGGCGGCACGTTGAGCCCGAGCCGGCTCATCCGCCACAGCAGCGAAGCCTTGCCGCCAGCCACTTCCGCGGTCAGCTCGGTGCGCGCCTCGTCGGTCCCGATATAAAGGGGGGCCAGCCTGGTCATGCCGAAAGCTCCTCGAGAACACGCTCACGCAGCGCGAGCGCCGCATGGTTCAGATGGTCGGTGGCGGTCTCCAGCGCACGGGCGATTTCAAGGCCCAGCACCAGCAGCCGGGCATCCGCCCCGGGGGCTGCCATGATCGCAGCGAAAGTCTCGCGCTCGGCCGCGTCGGCGCTGCGCTCCAGATTGGCCACGGCGTCGATCGATTGCAGCGAGGCGAGCGCGTCGGAACGCTGGCCCTCCGGCAGGCGGGAAGCGGCTTCGACGGCGCGCACCAGGTGGCCGGTCGAATCGGTCGCCATTTCGGCGAGCCGGGCGAGCGGCGCCATCTCGATCATGGCCGCCTCGGCGTCCGGCAGCAGGCTCAGGAGATAGGCGCAGTCTTCGAGACTGTCGGTAGTGTTCTCGATCTCGTCGATCACCGGGCGGAGCTGGCCCGCCTCGCGGATGCGGGCAGAGATTTCGCGCGCCGTCACGGTCAGGCGATCGCCCTTCTCCTCGAGCTGTTTGGCCCGTGTCGCCAGGGCCGCCCGCTCGGCCGCGCTGGCGGCGCCGGGGGCAGAGACGATGTCGCCGATCGCGGACGCCAGCATCCGCGTCAGGCCCAGATGGCGCACCAGCACGGTCAGCACCGAAGACTCCGCCGTCTCGAAGCGGCGCGACAGTTCGGCCTGGATCTCGTCGCGGATCAGCCGCGCGGTGCGCCCGGCGGCCAGGCCCTGGGCGGTGTCGCGCAGCATGTGCTGGAGGAATTCGAGGCATTCGCCGGCGCCCAGCGCCTCGTCGAGGCGCACACCATAGGGGATGCGCCCGGCCGCCGTGCGATGCACCGCCTCGAGGATCAGTTCGCTGCCGCCCAGCACCAGGAAGGCCCGGTGGCCATAGTCCTGGCGGGCGGCGAAGGTCAGCAGGTCGATCGCCGCATTCTTGCCGACGAAGCTCTGCAACGCCTTACGCGCCTTGTTCCAGTCGATCAGGAAGACCAGGCGCGAGGCCAGGAATTCCAGCATCCCGTCCTGCGCCTTCGGATCCTTCGAGGAGAGCCGGCCGGTGATCAGGTAGAAAATGTCCTCGCTCAGGCCCTCGGCGTGGCGTTCGGCCAGTGGGCTCCACTCGACGCCCTGGCCATCGAACAGGGAGATGAAGAATTTGGCGCGTGGGCGGTGGATATCGGTATAGGTGACCGTCACCGCCTCGTCGTCGACATGAACGACCAGGACATGGGCATCGGTCGTTCCGATGTCGTTCTGGATGGTCAGCCGGCCCCCGGCATGCACCGCCGTGGTGCCGAGGCCGGGGTGCCCGAAGGCGAGCGGTGCCGTCCGGTTGAGACCGCGCATGAAGGCGCGCACCGCCGCCCGGTCACGCTCGCCCAGGGCATGGACGCGGGCACCGTCCAGCGTCTCGACCGCGGTCGCGGCGGAGAGCGCGTTCAGCGCCTTGTGCAGGTCCATGACCAGGAGGTGCAGGCTGTCCTCGCCGTCCCGGCTGGCGGCGGCCAGATGGTCGACCGCAGCGAGGTCGATCTGGTCGTCCGGCGCGGCCGGGATCGCCGCCTTGATCGCCGTGGCACGGCTCGCCAGCGCCGCATTGGCCGCGGCATCGGATGCCACCAGGGGCGCCACCATGGCGTCGAGCTCGCCGCCGATGCCGGTCAGGAGCCCGTTCACGCCGGGAGCGAACAACTTGCCCTCGCCGAGTGACCGCGCATTGGCCGGCAGGCCGGCCAGGGCCGGATCGTCCAGGCCGGCGGCCCGCAGTTCGACGCCGAAGTGGCGCGCCGTGCGGCCGGGGCTCGCGGCCTGCTGGGCCGCTTCCTGAAGCAGGCTCAGGCGCAGCTTGATGCGGTCGTTGGCCGCCAGGGCTTCCCCGATCAGGGCCGGCAGCAGGACGGCCTGCTCGCCCAGCCTTTCGACGATTTCGGTCTTGACGGTCACACGCTGCTCCTCTCGTCGACGCCACGCTGTGGAGACCGCGCCACCATAGCCTGCGAAAGCCCCGCCGCCTTGCGCTAAGTCATTCATTCCATTGTCATATTTATTTCACGAAAGGCGCGCAGGAAATGCCTGCGCGGGCCGTTTGACTGATCGAGGGCAAGCCCTTGATCGCGCCGTCATCCCCCCCATGCGGCGGCGCGCTCGCCCGCCGGCACTCCCCCCCGCCGGCGGGCCCCCCTCATTCCTCGGGGACCGGGCGGGGCCGGCCGGCATCGTCGATCGCCACCATGATGAAGGTGCCTTCGGTCACCCGCACGGTTTCGGGCGGTGCGATCGAGCCGTCGCGCCGGCGCTGGCGCTCGACCCAGGTTTCCAGCCTGACCTTGATCGACGTCCGCCCGACCGCGATGACATCGCCGTAGATCGAGACGAGATCGCCGACATAGACCGGCTTGTGGAAGGTCATGGCGTCGATCGCCACCGTGGCGATGCGCCCCTTGGCCCGCTTGGAGGCCAGCACGCCGGCGGCGATATCCATGTGGCTGAGGATCCAGCCGCCGAAGATGTCGCCATTGGCATTGGAATCGCGCGGCATCGGTGCCGTGCGGATAATGGCTTCGAGTCCCCGCTCGGCGGGGGACTTCGGTGCTGCTGCTTCTTGCTCGCTCATGGGCACTCCACAGATGTGGGCTAGCGGATCGGGGTCGGGGTGGGCCAGACTGGCCCGACACATTACAGACTGACCCGAATCGCGACGATGAGTAAGCCCGCCGACCTGTTCGACCGAAATGCCGCTTCAACCGACTATTCCGCCAAGGACATCGAAGTCCTCGAAGGGCTGGAACCGGTCCGCCTCAGGCCGGGCATGTATGTCGGCGGCACCGACGAACGCGCCTATCACCACCTGGCGGCCGAGATCATCGACAACGCCATGGACGAGGCCGTGGCCGGCCACGCCAGCCGGATCGAGGTCGAACTCTCGGCCGACGGCCGCCTCACGGTACGGGACAACGGCCGCGGCATCCCGGTCGACCCGCACCCCAAGTTCAAGGACAAATCCGCCCTCGAAGTGATTCTGACCACGCTGCATTCCGGCGGCAAGTTCAGCGGCAAGGCCTATAAGACCTCCGGCGGGCTGCACGGCGTCGGCTCCTCGGTGGTCAACGCGCTCTCCGAAGAAATGGTGGTCGAGGTCGCGCGCGACCGCCAGCTCTGGCGCCAGAGCTTTGCCCGCGGCAAGCCGACCACCAAGCTGATCGCCGCCGGCCCTGTGCAGAACCGGCGCGGCACCACGGTGACCTTCAAGCCGGACCACGAGATTTTCGGCACCAGCCTGCATTTCCGCCCGGCCCGCCTCTACCGCATGGCGCGCTCCAAGGCCTATCTGTTCCGCGGCGTCGAAATCCGCTGGTCCTGCGCGCCCGAGCTGATCCCGGCCGGCGATCCGACACCGGCCACCGATACGCTGCATTTCCCGGGCGGCCTGGCCGATTTCATGGCGGCGACCCTGGAAAACACGCCGACCGTCACGCCGACCCCCTTCACCGGCCAGGCACGCCTGCCCGGCGTCGAAGTGGGCGAGGTCGAATGGGCGATCGCCTGGCCGGTCGACGCCGATCCCTTCATCCATTCCTATTGCAACACGGTGCCGACGCCGGAAGGCGGCACCCACGAGGCCGGGCTCCGCTCTGCGCTCGCCCGTGCCCTCAAGAGTTTCGGCGAACTGACCAACAACAAGAAGGCCGGCCAGCTCACCGCGGAAGACGTCATCGGCGGCGCCGCCATCCTGCTCTCGCTGTTCATCCCGGACCCGCAGTTCCAGGGCCAGACCAAGGAGAGACTGGCCACGGCCGAGGCCGCCCGTCTGGTCGAGGCGGCGATCAAGGACCGTTTCGAGCATTGGCTGACCTCCGACCCCTCGGCCGCCAACGCCCTGCTCGACCACGCCATTTCGCGCGCCGAAGAGCGCCTGAAGCGGCGCGCCGACAAGGAGACCAGCCGCAAGACCGCGACCCGCAAGCTGCGCCTGCCCGGCAAGCTGGCCGACTGCTCCAAGGACCAGGCGACGGGCACCGAGATCTTCCTGGTCGAAGGCGATTCGGCCGGCGGCTCGGCCAAGCAGGCGCGCGACCGGGCGAGCCAGGCGGTGCTGCCGCTGCGCGGCAAGATCCTCAACGTCGCCTCGGCCGCTGCGGGCAAGCTCGAGGCGAACCAGGAACTCTCCGACCTCGTGCTGGCACTCGGCTGCGGCATCGGGCACCGCTTCCGCGAAGAAGACCTCCGCTACGAGCGCGTCATCATCATGACCGACGCGGATGTCGACGGCGCCCATATCGCCTCGCTCTTGATGACCTTCTTCTGGCGCGAGATGCCGGGCCTCATTCAGAGCGGGCACCTCTATCTTGCCATGCCGCCGCTCTACCGGATCGCCCAGGGCTCCAAGACCGTCTACGCCATGGACGACGACGACAAGGACCGCCGCATCAAGCGCGACTTCAAGCAGAACGTGAAGATCGAAATCAGTCGTTTCAAGGGCTTGGGCGAGATGCCTCCTGCGCAATTGCGGGAGACCACGATGGATCGCAACAAGCGTATCCTGCTCCGCGTCGTCGTCATGGACGACGAGAAGGCCGAGACGACGGGCATGGTCGACCGCCTGATGGGCAAGCGCGCCGAGACGCGTTTCGCCTTCATCCAGGAGAACGCCGCCCGGGCGACCGACCTCGACATCTGAGACGGAGATTGGCCATGAGAGGGATCGAAGCGGCAGCCCTGGGCGCCGCCCTGGCGCTTGGGGCTTGCGCGGGAGTGCCGGTGGTGGTGACCCACGACATGGTCGACCGCGACTATTACCGCCCGGCCATCGTCAATGCCGGAGCAAGGGGCGCCGCCCTGCCCGCCGCCGTGGCGGGAGCGCCCCTGCCCGGCGTCGATCCCGCCGCGGCGCTCGCCCCGATCCATCTGCCCTCGCGCGTCAATCCGCGCGGTCTTGTGCTGGCGCCCGATGCCGAGCTTCGCGTCGTCCTGGTGTTCAATCCGATCGACGAAGTCGGCGCCGACACGGCCTGCGGCCCCCTGCCTGCGCTCCAGGCTGCGGCCGGGGCTCCCGGGGCGGACGAATTCTCGGTCCAGGCGGTACTCTGTGCCGGCACGCGCCGGGTCTCGACAGCGATCGCCCACGGTCCGAAGCCGAAGAACCTGAACGATCCCGCCTATGCCGCGGTGGTCGAAGGTGCCCTCGACAAGGTGATGCCTTTCGACAATTTCTACGAGCCGGTCGTCCCCTGATCAGTGGCCCAATTGTCACTGGGCCGGTTGCGGATGGCAGCCCTGCGGCTGGGAACGGTTGACTGGAACGTGCATTTGTTTATCGTCTCGCCTGCGCAGTCATTGTGCGTTGCAGCGAAACGCCCGATGGTCGGGTCCCCGATGGTGGGGACGCTGCGGCTGCAAGGAAAGCGGAACCAGGGTCAATGAGTTTTGAAGAACTGGGCCTCAGCGCCGAGGTGCTGAAGGCGGTGGCAGAGGCCGGCTATACCGAGCCCACGCCGATTCAAGCCCAGGCCATCCCCCAGGTGTTGCGCGGCCGGGACGTCATGGGCATCGCCCAGACGGGCACGGGCAAGACCGCCTCCTTCACCCTTCCCATGATCGACATTCTAGCGGCGGGCCGGGCCAAGGCACGTATGCCGCGTTCCCTGATCCTGGAGCCGACGCGCGAACTCGCCACCCAGGTGGCCGAGAATTTCGAGAAATACGGCAAGTATCACAAGCTCTCCATGGCGCTGCTGATCGGCGGCGTTTCCATGGACGACCAGGTGAAGAAGCTCGACCGCGGCGTCGATGTGCTGATCGCCACCCCGGGCCGCCTGCTCGACCATTTCGAGCGCGGCCGGATCATGATGAGCGGCATCAAGGTCCTGGTGGTCGACGAGGCCGACCGGATGCTCGACATGGGGTTCATTCCCGATCTCGAGAAGATCTGCAGCCTGCTGCCCGCCAGCCGCCAGACCCTGTTCTTCTCGGCCACCATGGTGCCCGAGGTGAAGCGTCTGGCCGACAAATTCCTGACCATGCCGGTGGAAATCTCGGTCGCCCGCGCGTCCTCGACCGCCACCACCATCGTCCAGGCCCTGGCGGTGATGGATGAGGCGGACAAGCGCGAAGCGCTCCGCCATCTGCTCCGTTCCGAGAACGTGCAGAACGCCCTGATCTTCTGCAACCGCAAGCGCGACGTCGATATCGTCGGCAAGTCGCTGGTGCGCCACGGCTTCAATGCAGCGGCCCTGCATGGTGACATGGTGCAGTCGGAGCGGACCGCCACGCTCGACCGCTTCCGTTCCGGCGAAGTGCCGATCCTGGTCGCCTCCGACGTCGCCGCCCGCGGACTCGACGTCGCCGAGATCAGCCATGTGGTGAATTTCGACGTGCCGATCCATGCCGAGGACTATGTCCACCGCATCGGCCGTACCGGGCGCGCCGGCCGCGAAGGCAAGTCCTTCACCCTGGCCACCCCCTATGACACCAAATTCGTGCGCGCGATCGAAGAACTGACCAAGCAGACGATCAACCGCATCACGATCGAGGGCATCGAGCCCTGCGAGCTTCTGTCGGATGCCGAGGCGAAGACCCACAAACGTGGCCGCGGCAAGCCGATAGCCACGTTGAAGGGTGTCAAGGTGCCGCGCCACAAGGCCGAAGCCGAAGAGACGCCGGAAGTCGAAGCCCCTGCCCCACGCGCAACTCGCCGCCAAGGCGATGACCGCCGCCCGACCGAGGGACGCCGAGCCGCCGAAGACCGGCGCCCGAGTGAAGACCGACGCCCGAGTGAAGACCGACGCCAGACCGACGAGCGCCGCGTCGCCGACGAGCGCCGCATCGCCGACGACCGCCGCCGGGAACGCCCCGAGGGCGGCCGCAGCTTCGCCGACCGGCCCGAGCGCGACCGCCGCGGCCGCCGCGACGACGACATGGGCCCCAGTGTCATCGGTTTCGGCGACCATGTGCCGGCCTTCATCCTGCGCCCGGTCTATCCCGAAAAGGTGACGGCTGAAGCGGCCGAGGTCTGACGCGGAAGCTTCCTGACAGTTCGTCATTTTGGAATGCGAGCCTTGCTCATATTGCAATGCAATATGGGCAAGGTGGTCGGCACACTGTCCCCGTACAGTTGCTGACGAGGGTTTCATGTCGCGTTGCAGCCTTTCGGCCATCATGGCCGCCGCCGTCCTGCTCGTCGCGGGTTCCGCCATGGCTGGCGAAGCCCCCGCCGGCATCACGGCTCGGGATTTCTTCAAGGCGCATGGCTCGCTGCTCGGCGCCGGTGCGGTCAACGACAAGATCGCGCTGGGCGGCGCCCACCTGCTGTGCCGCGAAGCCGCGGCGGCCGCGGCAAGTCCGGTGACCCCCGGCAGCGTCAGCCGCACCACCGCCCGGATCGCCTTCAAGGATGTCACCCCCGCGCTGGATGCCACCAAGGCCCAGGCCGATACCCTGCTGATCCAGGGCCTGAAAGAAGCAGGCATCGCCGACGCTTCGGCCGAAACCGTAGCCCTTCTCGCGGCCCAGGCCCGTGTGCGCCTGGCGAGCGAGCGGCTGCAGGTCAATCCGGCTGCCGCCAAGGAACTGGCCGTGACCTGCCGGGCGCTCGCCGCGGGCGATTTCAACGATCTTTCGACCGCCGTCGCGTCGCGCTGACCCCCTTCCCCGCCGGCGGCCCCGGCCGCCCGGCGGCAAGGGCTTGGCCTAGTCCAGGGCCTTCTCGATCGTCTCGACCAGGGTCCGCAACACCTTGATGCGGGCGTAGTTCTTGTCTTCGCCTTCGACCAGGGTCCAAGGCGCAAGTTCGGTCGAGGTCCGCTGCACCATTTCGATCACCGCTTCGTCGTAATCCGAGCGTTTGGCCCGGTTGTGCCAATCCGACGGGGT
>NZ_JBAZKR010000064.1:0-27292 GCF_041650655.1 Zavarzinia sp. | reverse complement strand
TGAGCCCGGATCGCCCGCGCCCATGCCGCCCGACACCGATCCCGCGACTTCCGTTTCCTTTCTGGGCGACGCCTTCGGCTGGCTGTTGGCCGCCCTGGTCGGCTTGGTGCAGCTCGCAGGCTTCGCCTTCGATGGCCTGTTCTGGCTGATCGGCTGGATCTGGTGGCCCTTCGGCCAGGTCCTCGGCTTCCTGCTCGGCCTCGGCTACGACGCCTTTGCCTGGGCCGGCAGTGCCCTCTACGCCTGGTGCGCCGAGGCGGCGCCGGGCGTGCTGCCCTATTTCGACCTGCTCAGCTTCGGGCCGGACGGCTGGGGCGACGAGTTGTGGGCCGGCTTGCAGGTGACGTTGAAACTCGCCGTCGTCTCGCTGGCGATCGGCCTCTGCATCGGGCTCATGGGGGCGGGGGCCAAGCTCGCACCCAACAAGGTTTTGAACCGGATCGGCAACACTTATACGACCCTGATCCGCGGCGTGCCCGAACTGCTGACCCTGTTCATCATCTATTACGGCCTGCAATTCTCGATCCAGGGCGTGCTCTATCTGCTCGATCCGCCGTCTCTCTGCGCCGCGACCAACCTCGGCCCCAAGCTCGGCAGCCTCGGCCTGGCCGAGACGGCGGACTGGCTCTGCGCCTTGACCGGCTTGCAGGTCAGCGGCTTCGCCGCCGGCGTGATCGCCTTGAGCCTGGTCTTCGGCGCCTTCGCGACCGAAGTGCTGCGCGGCGCCATCCTGGCCGTGCCCAAGGGCCAGCTCGAGGCGGCGCGGGCGATCGGCATGACCCGCGCCCTGATGATCCGCCGGGTGCTGCTGCCCCAGGTCTGGCGCTATGCCCTGCCGGGGCTCGGCAACCTCTGGCTGATCATGGTGAAGGATACTTCCCTCGTCTCGGTCATCGCGCTCGACGAATTGATGCGCAAGACCTCGATCGCGGTCGGCGTGACCAAGCAGCCCTTCCTCTTCTATGGCGCGGCCTGCCTCGTCTATCTCTCGGTCACCGGGGTTTCCATGATCGCTTTCGCCCGGATCGAGCGCTGGGCCTCGCGCGGCGTGCGCCGGGCCTGAGGGAGAGACGATGGATCCGACCGCCGCCACCCCGCCCGCCGCCCCGGCGCCCGAACCCGGCCTCTTCGACACGGTCCTGGGCCTGATCGGCGATGTCCTCTATGGCATCTATTGGGTGTTCGCCCAGGTGATCTCTTCGGTGGTCTGGGTCTTCTCGTCGATCAAGCAGGGCTTGCGCGAAGTCTGGCTCTTCCTCGGCGACATTCTGTCGCCCGTGCTGGATCCGCTCGGCGTCGCCATCAACGACTATCTGCCCGTGCTCGGCAAATATGGGCCGAAGCTGGTCGAGGGCCTGTGGACGACGATCGAGATCGTCAGCGTCTCCCTCGCGGTCGGCGGGCTGCTGGCGATCCCACTGGCGCTGTGCAGGACCTCGCGCATCGGCCTGCTGAAGGGCTTCGCCACCACCTATATCTTTTTCTTCCGGGGCACGCCGCTGCTCGCCCAGCTTTATCTGATCTATTACGGCTCGGGCCAGTTCCGGCCCTTCTTCGAGCAGGCCGGCCTGTGGCCCGTGTTCCGCGAAGCCTATTGGTGCGCGCTGATCGCCTTTTCCATGAATACCGCCGCCTATACGGCGGAGATCCTGCGCGGCGGCATCCAGGCGATTCCGGTCGGCGAGATCGAGGCGGCGCGTTCCCTCGGCATGGGGCGGCGGCTCCTGATGCGCCGGGTGATCCTGCCGGGCGCCTATCGCATCGCCCTGCCGGCTTACGGCAACGAGATCATCCTGATGATCAAGGGCAGCGCCATCGCCTCGATCGTCACCATCCTGGACCTGATGGGCCAGGCCAAGCGGGCCTATTCCCAGTCCTTTTCCTTCGCCGTCTATTTCTATGCGGCGCTGATGTATCTGGTCGTCACCTTCATCCTGACGCGCGGCTGGAAAAGGCTGGAAGATTGGCTCAATCCCCAGCGCCGGCCGCCTGCCTATGACGGGCCGCCTTCCGCCAAACCCTGATCAGTCGCGCCAGAAGCGTTCCTGGACCAAGACTTCGGCCCATTGGCTGCGCAGCGATTTCCGCTTGCGGTCGAGCCCCGCGCCATAGAAGCCGGCGAGCGCCCCTTCGGCATAGGAGCGGCCGGCGTCGGCCTTGCCGAGCGTGCCGATCAGGCGCTGCGCCACCGACATGTCGTTGAGTTCGCCCAGGAAGTCCTGCAGGCCGGCGAGCCCGTCCAGGAAGCGGCGGACGTCACGGGCGTCGAACAAAGTGCCGAAGAATTCGAGGGCATAGCGCAGCCGCTTGATCTCGATCCGGAGCGCGTGGAGCTGTTCGGCGTCGAGCTGCATGATGCGCCGGCCGCGCTTGCGCACGCGCTTGAAATGGCTGTTCAGCACGTCGCGGGCGAAATCGATCACCGGGGCGGCGAGGCGCGCCTCGTCGCCGCCCTCCTGCCAGCCGGCGGCGGCGACATAGCGGCCGAGCGAGAGCGCGAGCACGGTGTGGCGCTTCTCCGCCAGCGCCCGGCGGGCCAGGGCATAGCCCTGCTGGCGCTCGCTCTCGGCCTGGAGCAGCACGCGGTCGAAGCGGTGGTCGCTGCCCAGCGTCTTGAACACCGGGCCGGCGACATCGTGGATGAAGACGTCCCAGTCGCGCGCGGGGCCGAGGGCGTCTGCCAGCCACTTCACCTCGTTCGAGAGGCTGGTGGCGGGTTCCGGTCCGAGAATGGTGCGGAACAGCTTGAAGCCGGAGCGCAGGCGGCGCAGGGCGACGCGCATCTGGTGCACGCCCTCGATGTCGCCGCCGTCCAACACGGCTTCGACATTGGCCAGCCACTGGCCGGTGCAGTCGCGCACGATGCGGCCGAAGGCTTCGCCGGCCGGCAGTTCAGGCGCCAGCTCCAGCTTCGACGCCTTGGCCGGCGCCGGCGCCTTGCCGGCGGCGAGGCGGGCGCCCCGCTCGGCCTTGGATTCGACGATGATGCGGGCCGGCACTTCCTCGGCCACGGCCAGGGCGAGGGTGAAGAGATCGGCGGCATGGCCGCCCTTCAGCTCGAATTCGACTTCGGAGATGGGCAGTTCGCCCTTGTCCTCCACCCGGATCGCACCCTCGTCCAGCGCGACCTCGACCTCGCCGCCGCCCTCCAGCGCCAGGCGGCGCAGCGAACGGCGGAAATCGGTCGAGAACACGGGGATCAGCTTGTCCGGGCCGAGCGGGCCGAGGTTCAGTACGATGTCGACCGTGCCGGGCGGGAAGGCGGCCAGGTCGGGCACCGGCTGGCGGCTCTCGATCTCCCATTCGCGGCGGGTGGCGAGGCCGGCTAGGCTCTTCACCGGGACCTTGACGCCGTGAATGCGCCGCCGCCCGTCTTCGCGCACGCGAAGGGTCACCTTGGCCGCCGCCATCTGGCGGTCCGGCGTGTCGAAATAGGTGGTGCGCAGCTGGCGGGTGACCAAGGGGGCCAGGGCGCCGCGGGAGAGCACGGGCAGGCGGCGCAGGCGTGCCAAGTCTTCCGCCGCCACCCCCAGTTTCAACTCGACTTCCGAGCCCATCAGACCAGGTCCTTCGGTATCACGAACAGTTCCAAAGACCCACTGTGCCGCTTCAAGTCGCGCCAGCGGCCGATGGGCATGCGGAGGACGGCGAGGCCGGCGGTCGGGAATTTGGCCGCCAGCTTTTCTTCCATCGCCGTGCCCTTGTTGTCGATCAGGGCGGCCGCCAGATCCTCGAGCCCCGGGTTGTGCCCGATCACCAGGACGCAGGAGGCATCGTCGCCCAATTTGCGCAGATGCTCCAGCAGCACCGCTTCGGGCGCCAGATAGAGCTCGCGCTCGATCAGCACCGGCGCCATGTCGCCGAGGACAGACTGCACGCGCACCAGCGTCTCGCGCGTGCGGCGGGCGGAGGAACACAGAATGATCTCGGGCAACAGGCGCTCGTGACCCAGGAATTGGGCCACCAGGCTGGCCGCCCGCTCGCCCCGCTGATTGAGCGGGCGGTCGTGATCGTCGACCGACGAATCGTCCCAGCTCGACTTGGCGTGGCGCAGCAGAAGGATGGTCTTCATCGGAAATCCGCTCGTGGCGACGGCATCGGGCTCATACTGTGGGGGCCGAGACTCGGGCAGGTCACAATAGCCGCGCCATGCGGCAAATTGGTAGCCCGGGGTAAAATACATATGAAAAATGAGCAAAAGGCGGTCACTTGAAAACCCGCGCGTGAATTGCCTTTGATGGTACCGGCAGGCGCCGGCGGCGCCACCCTAGCGGTATCAGGAGGCAATCCGATGACTCTCAGGCTCGGCGACATCGTCCCCGATTTCACCCAGGACTCGACCGAAGGCCCGATCCATTTCCACGACTGGCTGGGATCGAGCTGGGGCATCCTGTTCTCCCACCCCAAGGATTTCACCCCGGTCTGCACCACCGAGCTCGGCTATACGGCCCGGCTGAAGCCTGAATTCGACAAGCGGAACGTGAAGGTCCTGGCCCTTTCGGTCGATTCTGTCGACAGCCACAAGGCCTGGGTCGGCGACATCGCGGAAACCCAGGGCACGGCAGTCAACTACCCGATCCTGGCCGATGTCGACCGCAAAGTCTCCGACCTCTACGACATGATCCACCCGAACGCCAACGATACGCTGACGGTGCGTTCGGTCTTCATCGTCGATCCCAACAAGAAGCTCCGCCTGTCGCTCACCTATCCGGCCTCGACCGGGCGGAATTTCGACGAGATCCTGCGGGTGATCGATTCGCTTCAGCTCACCGACGGCTATTCGGTGGCGACGCCGGTCAACTGGAAGGACGGGGAAGATGTCATCATCGTCCCCTCGCTCCAGGACCCGGCGCTGATCGCGCAGAAATTCCCCAAGGGCTACAAGGCGCTGAAGCCCTATCTGCGGCTCACGCCGCAGCCGAACCGCTGAGGGCGCGCGGTCAGAGCTTGCGGTAGCGGGCCTCGACCGCGCGTTCGATCGCGGCCGCGGTGAGCCGGTCGACCTGCAGCCCGTCGCGCACGAGCTGCAGGAGGCGCGCCTCGTGGATCGCCAGCTTGGCGTCGACCGCGGCGAGTTCGCAGGCCAGCGCATAGCCGGTGTCGTGCAGCCCGTCGGGCAGGCTGCCGCTGACCATTTTCAGCACTTCCTCGAGGCCTTTCGGGGCGTGCAGCATGGCACCGCAAGCCCGGGCCGAATCCGGCAGCTTGTTGGTGTCGTAACCGCGGAAGGCCGGCAGGGTCTTCACGATCTCGCCGATGGTGTGCAGCTCGGCATTGGTCATTTCGCCATCCACCGCGGCGACGCAGACCATCACCCAGATCAGCGCGTCGTGGGGATTGATACGCTCGGTCATCGTTTCTCGATCCCGTTTTCTTCGACCGGCAGCAATAGAGGATCGCCGCCCCCGGGGCAAGCAGGCTCCGGCCGCCGGCGTCCGGCCAGGGTGAGGCCGAGGGCCGCGAGCAGCAGGATCGAGGCCAGCCCGAAGGCGAGGCGGAAGCCGGCCAGGATCGCTCCCGGGGCGGCGCTTGCCGTATCGCCCGCGACGGCGGCGAAGACCGTGCCGAGCACGGCGGTGCCGGCGATCAGCCCGAGGTTGCGCGACAGGCTGAGCAGGCCGGCGACGACGCCACGCCGCGCCGGCCCGGCACCCGCCACCACCGCGGTATTATTGGCCGCCTGGAAGAGCTGGTAGCCGGGCGTCAGCACGGCGATCCCCAGGATGTAGCCGGGAATGCCGGCAATGCCGGGCAACAGCCCCAGGGCCAGCGCCCCCACCGCCATGGCGCCGAGGCCGAGGCGTACCACCGCGGGCGCCCCCAGGCGGTCGACCAGACGGCCGGCCGGCACGCCGCTGACGATCGATATCGCCGGCCCGATCGACAGCACGGCGCCGACCGCGGCGCTGCCGAGACCGAGACCGCGGGCCAGGGTGAAGGGGCCGATCAACAGGGTCGCCATGATCGCCGCCGAAACCGCGACATTGGCGACCAGGCCGACCGTCAGCGCGCGGTCGCGGAACACGGCCGGCGGCACCAGGGGCGCCGGCACGCGCCGCTCGACCATTAGGAAGGCGGCCAGGCCCACCGGGGCCAGGGCGGCCGGCCAGCCGGCCCCGTCGAGCGTCGCCGCCAACGCCGCGGCGGCGAGGGTGAGGCCGAGCAGGACGGCGCCGGGGGCGTCGAAGCCGGCGGCGGCGGCCGGGCGCGCGCCATCCTTCGGCAGGCGGCGCCAGGCCAGCAGCAGGGCGGGCAGGCCGACCGGCACCATGACCAGGAAGACCGCGCGCCAGCCGGGCCCGGCCAGCAGCAGCCCGCCCAGCGACGGGCCGAGGGCGGTGCCGATCGCCGACATGGTGCCGAGCAGGCCCATGGCCGCCCCGGTACGCGCTTCCGGCACCGACTCGCGCACCAGGGCGACGGTCATCGCCATCAGCGCGGCGCCGCAGATCCCCTGCAA
The DNA here is from genome assembly GCF_041650655.1 of Zavarzinia sp. Classification (GTDB taxonomy): domain Bacteria; phylum Pseudomonadota; class Alphaproteobacteria; order Zavarziniales; family Zavarziniaceae; genus Zavarzinia. The sequence goes on along the minus strand of NZ_JBAZKR010000064.1, from coordinate 20,832 downwards.
CGCCCTGGCCGCGATCAGCAGGCCGAGGCTCGGCGCCAGCCCGCACAGCACCGAAGTCAGCACGAAACCGCCGAGGCCGAGCAGCAGCACCCGGCGGCGGCCGAACAGGTCGCCGGCCCGCCCGGCGCCGACGATGGTGACGGTGATCGCCAGAAGATAGGCCAGCACCACCCATTGGACAGGGCCGAAAGGCGCCCTGAAATCGGCCGCCAGGGCGGGCAGGGCGATATTGGCGATGCTGGTGCCGAGCGAGGACAGCAGCATGGCCGGGGCCAGGGCGGCCATGGCCCCCCGGGGTTCGTGTCGATCCATCGTCATTTCCGTCACCTCGATCTTGGCCGATCGAGGGTAGAGCGTGGTTTCATGGGGCGGCATGCGCACGATATGCACTGAATCAGTGCATGAAGCGCCACATCAAAAGGGCGTTCCGGGTGTAGACTGCGAGCCATGGCCCATCCGGATCTCAATCTCCTGGTCACGCTCGACGTGCTGCTGACCGAGGGCAGCGTGGCGGCGGCGGCGCGCCGACTCCGCCTCAGCCCCTCGGCCATGAGCCGGGCGCTGGCTCGGCTGCGCGAGGCGACCGGCGATCCCTTGCTGGTGCGGGCCGGGCGCGGCCTGGTACCGACGCCGCGCGCCCTGGAATTGAAGGCGGACGCATCGCGTCTGGTGCGCGAAGTGGAAGCGGTGCTGCGCCCGCTCGAAGCGATCGACCCCGCGACCCTGCAGCGCACTTTCGCGATCCGGGTACGCGACGGCTTCGTCGAGAATTTCGGCGCCGCCCTGATCGCCCGGGCGGCGCGCGAGGCGCCGGGCGTGCGGCTCTGTTTCGTCGCCAAGTCGGACAAGGACAGCGGGCCTCTGCGCGACGGTACCGTGGACCTCGAAACCGGCGTGCTCGGCAAGGACATGGGGCCGGAGCTGCGCGCCCAGGCGCTGTTCCGCGACCGTTTCATCGGTGTCGTGCGGGACGGCCATCCCCTGGCCGGAGCGCCGGTGACCCCGGCGCTCTATGCCGCGGCCGACCATGTCCTGGTGGCGCGGCGGGCCTTGAAACAGGGGGCGATCGATACCGCCTTCGCCGGCCAGGGCCTGGTGCGCAAGGTCGCCGTCGTGGTCGGTACCTTCTCCGAAGCCTTGGCCCTGGTCCGGACCAGCGACCTGGTGGCCAGTGTGCCCGAGCGTCACACCGCCTACCTGCGGCAGGGGCTGCACGACTTCCCGCTGCCCCTCGGCCAAGTCGATTTCACCCTGTCGCTGTTCTGGCACCCGCGGATGGAGGCCGACCCGGGTCACCGCTGGCTGCGCAACTGCGTGCGCGAGGTCTGCCTTTCTATGGTGCCAGGAAAGCTCTGACCGTCGTCACCGCCTCGGCGAGGCCGACGCGGGAGATGGTGACGCCTTCGGGGAAGGCGGGCAGCAGGCGGCTCGGCGTCATGGCGTCCAGCATGACGAAGACGCCGCGGTCGCCGGCCTGGCGGATCAGCCGCCCGAAGGCTTGGCGCAGCCGCAGGCGCACCAGCATGTCGTCATAGGCGGCACCACCGAATTCCTCCCGCCGGGCGCGGTGGAGGAGACTCGGCCGGGGCCAGGGCACGCGGTCGAAGACGATCAGGCGAAGCGCCCGTCCCGGCACGTCGACGCCGTCGCGGACGGCATCGGTGCCGAGCAGGCAGGCATTCTCCTCCGCCCGGAAGAGGTCGATCATGGTGCCGATGTCCATCGGATCGACATGCTGGGCATAGAGGCGGATGCCGGCGGCATCGAGCGGCTTCTCGATCCGGGCATGAACCCGGCGCAGCCGCTCGACCGCAGTGAACAGCCCGAGGCCGCCGCCGCCCGCGGCCAGGAACAGGCTGCGATAGGCCGCCGCCACTTCGTCCGCCTCGTCGCGGCGGACGTCGTTCACGATCAGCACGCGCGAGTCCTTCGCATAGTCGAAGGGCGAGGCGAAGCTGGCGCGTTTCGCCGGCAGGATCAGATGGGCGGCGCCGGTGCGGATTTCGGCCGTGTGCCAGTCGTCGACCTCGCTCGGCCCCGAATCGCGCAAGGTCGCCGAGGTGACGAGGACGCCGTGGGCGCGTTCCAGCAGGGCGCCGGTCAGCGGCGTCGTCGGATCGAGCCAATGGCGGTGCAGGCCGACGTCGAATTCGCGGCCATGCTCGCGCTCGATCGCCAGCCAGTCGACGAATTGGGCCGGCGTCTCCTCGCCCAGGGTGCGCAGCATGGAGCGCCAGGCGGTGACCGGCTGGACCAGGCGGCGGTCCAGGCTGCGGATGCCGGCCTCGAGGCGCTGGCGGGTCGCCGTATCCAGTTCCGCCGCTTCGTCGTCGAGGCGGTGGGCGAGGCGGGTCTTCAGGGCGGCGGCGGGTTCGAGCAGGCGGCGCAGCAGCCCGTCGATCGCATCGGCGGCATCGAGCAGTTCGGGCGTCGGGTCGAGGGGTGCCGCTTCGAGGGCGAAGCCGCCGCGCTTGTCGGTCGCCCTCGCGGTGACGAAACGGCGGACCTCGGCCAGGAAGGCTTCGGCGGTACCCGAGACGCCGCCCGCGGCGATCCGGCCGAGCCAGCCTTCGCCCGGCAATTGGGCGGCGGCACGGCGCACTTCGTCGAGGGCCGTTTCGGCGCTCTCGTCGCCGGCGATCAGGTCGCCAATGCGGCGATCGAGACCGCGGCCGCGCCCGGCCCTGCGGTGGCCCGCCTCGGCGCCGCGGATCCAGCGGCGCAGCTCGGCCGTCTCGGCCCCGGTCAGATGGGCGGAAAAGGCGCCGTCGGCGGCATCGAAGACCTGATGGCCCTCGTCGAAGACATAGCGCGTGGGCAGCTCGCGGGCATCGCCGGCAAGCGCGGCCTGGACCATCACCAAGGCGTGGTTGGCGACCACAATCTCCGCCGCCTTGGAGCGGGCGCGGGCGCGCTCGATGAAGCATTTGCGGAAATGGCTGCAGGCCGAATGGATACATTCGCCGCGCCGGTCGGTCAGGGCGCCGAGGCGGGCGCCGTGGAGGAGTTCGATCGCCCAGGTCGGGAAATCGCCGCCCACCATGTCGCCGTCGCGGCTGGCCCTTGCCCAGCGCGCGACCAGGCCGACGGCGACGGCACTCACCCCCGGGCGGATGCCGCCGGGACCTGCCAATTCCTCCAGATTGAGCAGGCAGAGGTAATTCTCCCGCCCCTTGCGCACCACGGCCTTGCGCGCCTTCACCGAGGGATCGGGATAGAGGCGGCTGAGTTCGCGGTCCAACTGGCGCTGGAGGTTCTTGGTATAGGTCGAGATCCAGACCGCGGCGCGGTTCTTGCGCGCCCAGACATAGGCGGGCGCGATATAGCCGAGCGTCTTGCCGATGCCGGTGCCGGCTTCGGCCAACACCACCCGAGGGGCGCCCGCGACATCCCGAAGTGCGAAGGCTTCCGCCACGGCGGCGGCATAATCGCTCTGGGCCGGCCGCGGCTCGGCATCCGGTCCCTTGATGGCGTCGAGGGCGGCCCGCGCTTCCTCCGCCGTGACGGGCACGCCGAGCGGCGGCTGGGGCGGCGGCGGTTCTTCCCATTCGGGCAGGCGGTTCCAGACGTCGAGCCCGCTGCCGCGGCCTTCGCCGCCGTCCGGCCGGCCCAGGGCGGCCAGCACCAGGGGCGCCCAGGCCCAGCCGCCGCGTCCCATGGTGAAGGCCACGCGGGCTGCCTCTGCCCCGTCGGGCGCCGTGGCCAGTTCGGCGAGCAGGCGTTCGGCCACGGTGGACAGCACCATGGCCTCGTCGATCAGGTCGGACGGCTCGGGAAAGCCGAAGACCTGGGCGAGGCCGAGCGGGCTCGGCAGGCAGAAACGCGCCGGCCGCACGAAGGCGAAGAGTTCGAGCACGTCGAAGGCCCGAAGCTGGGTGACGCCGAGCCGCCGGGCGGTGAGCGGCGCATGGGCGACCAGCATCTGCCCGGAATCGGCCACCAGGGCGGCGTCGCGCAAGCCCAGTTCCTCGACCTCCCCGGTCGGCCGCACGACCACGGCCTTGCCCACCCCGACCACCATGGAAGGCAGGTCGAGCGGGCGCGAACGCAGGGTAAGGGGCACCGAATCGGTCATCGCCGGATCATAGCGGCGAACGTCATCCGGTCGATGGCTGCCGTCAGGTCGAACGGGGTTTCCTGCTCCTGGGTAGCGACTTGTCGGTATCGCGCAGTTCCTTCAACACCTTGTCCGCTTCAGCATGGCGTTCAACCTTGCGCTTGACCGAAAAGATCTCGTACTGCAGTTCGGCATGTTTCTTGGCGTCCGCAACCTTCACGCTTCCGCCCGACGATAGAACGGCTCGCCCCAACTGACGCAACTGCTGATCCAGCAGGCGCCCAGCGTCCGCCATCACGACGAGGCGACCCAAATCCAGTTGGTCCTCGAAGATGTCGAGGACAATGCCGGTCAGCCTGTTCAGCTCCCTGATCTCCGCGTCTGAGAAGTAGTTCTTGGAGACGGTCGTGTCGTCCTTTCGGATGTTGTCGTTCGGCCATGAGGTCAAGCCCATGTTGGGGACGCCGGCATCGGCGCGCGTGGTCAGTATCTCCGCGGGCGTGTGGGAGGTGACGGCGTAGACGAGCTTCGCCTGGGTGCGCTGGAAGAACTCCCGCGCCAAGTCGGACTTTGGATCATAGTCCTGGCACATTGCGCAGATCTGCCGCAATTCGCGGTAGAGATTGGCTTCGTCCGACCGGATGTCGCGGATGATGTCGCGGAGTTCGGCGATCCGGTCGGCATTGTCGGGCGTCTTCAGTCTGCGGCTATCGACCACGAAGCCCTTGCGGGCATATTGGACGAGAATCCCGGTTGCCCAGCGGCGGAAAACTGTCGCCTGGGCCGACGAGACCCGGTAGCCGACCGAGATGACCATGTCCAGGTTGTAGAGGACGGTGGGACGCCCGGCACTTGTTTGCACTTTTTGCAAAGAAGTCGCTTCGTCCAGTTCTCCCTCCTCGATCACATTGGCGATATGACGCGAGATGGTGGAGACGTCCCGTCCGAAGAGTTGGCTGATCTGTGCCTGCGACATCCACAGCGTCTCGCCTTCGAAACGGATGTCCATCCGAAGGCCCTTTTCCGTGCTGTAGACCAGAAAACGGTCTCCGGTCTCGCCGTCTTCCACCAAGTGGATCGGCTCGCCTGGGATTTCGCTCATGAGGACGCCACCGCCTGAATTGATGGGAACATAATAGCAACAATTTCGGCCGTCGCCGAACGTTCTCTTGGTAAGCGATGCGCTAGTTGCAATTGACGACGCTGGCGCCGCCCCTTACGAACAGGGCTCCACCCGAGGAGTAAAGGTGAAATGTCGAGCGAGATCCGCCAGCTTGCCCTGAATGCCCGTGCCTGGCCTTTCGAGGAGGCACGCAAGCTTCTGGAGCGGATCGAGAAAAAACCCTCGGTGCTGGACAAGGGCTACATCCTGTTCGAGACCGGCTACGGCCCCTCGGGCCTGCCGCATATCGGCACCTTCGGCGAAGTGGCGCGCACCACCATGGTGCGCCATGCCTTCTCGCTGCTGTCCGACGTGAAGACCCGCCTGTTCTCCTTCTCGGACGACATGGACGGCTTGCGCAAGGTGCCGGACAACATCCCGAACAAGGACATGGTGCGCGCCCATCTGGGCAAGCCGCTGACCCAGGTGCCCGATCCCTTCGAGAAGTTCGAGAGCTTCGGCCATCACAACAACGCCATGCTGCGCTCCTTCCTGGATCGCTTCGGCTTCGAATACGAATTCCAGTCGGCCACCGAGTGGTACAAGTCGGGCCGCTTCGACAAGGCGATCCTCGAAGTCCTGGCCCATTACGACGCAGTGATGGCGATCATGCTGCCGACGCTGGGCGAGGAACGGCAGGCGACCTATTCGCCGATCCTGCCGATCAGCCCGAAGAGCGGCCGCGTGCTCCAGGTGCCGATCATCGAGCGCAAGCTCGACGCCGGCACCGTGGTGTTCGAGGACGAGGACGGCACGCTGACCGAAGTGCCGGTCACCGGCGGCCATTGCAAGCTGCAGTGGAAGGCGGACTGGGCGCTGCGCTGGCATGCCCTCGGCGTCGACTACGAGATGAACGGCAAGGACCTGATCCCGACGCGCAAGCTCTCGGGCGAGATCTGCCGCGTGCTGGGCAGCCCGATGCCGGACGGCTTCTCCTACGAGCTGTTCCTGGACGACAAGGGCCAGAAGATCTCGAAGTCGAAGGGCAACGGCCTCACCATCGACGAATGGCTGACCTACGCGAGCCCGGAGAGCCTGGCGCTCTATATGTATCTCCAGCCCCGGACGGCGAAGCGCCTGTTCTTCGACGTGATCCCGCGCCATGTCGACCAGTATCTGGACGAGTTGGCCGCCTATCCCGGCCAGGAACCGGCCAAGCAGCTGGAAAACCCGGTCTTCCACATCCATTCGGGCAAGCCGCCGGTGGGCAATCTGCCGATCACCTTCGGCCTCCTCCTGAACCTGGCCGGCGTCGTCGGCTCGGAGGATGCGGCGGTGCTCTGGGGCTTCATCGGGCGCTACGCCCCGGGGGCGACGCCGGAGAACCAGCCGATCCTGAACGACCTGGTGCCCCATGCCATCGCCTATTACCGTGACTTCGTGAAGCCGACCAAGACCTATCGCCTGGCGAGCGAGGTCGAGGCGGCGGCGCTGGGCGAACTGGCGGCGGCGCTCGAAGCGGGGCCGGCGGATTGCACGGCCGAGGGCTTGCAGAATCTCGTCTTCGAGATCGGCAAGAAGCATCCCTTCCCGGGCTTGCGCGACTGGTTCAAGGGCATCTACGAAGTGCTGTTCGGGCAGAGCCAGGGCCCGCGCATGGGCTCCTTCATCGCGCTCTATGGTGTCGCCGAGACGGCGAAGCTGATCCGCCAGGGCTTGGCGGGCGCGCTGGCGACGCCGGCGGCGGCGTGAGCACCGTCTACAAGATCATGGACCTGCCGGCCTGGGAGCGATTCCAGGCCGGCGGCACTTTCGCGGGGGCGCCGGTCGACCTGGCCGACGGCTTCATCCATTTCTCCGCTGCGCATCAGGTCCAGGGCACGCTGGACAAGCATTTCGCCGGGCAAGACGGCCTCGTCCTGGTCGCGGTGGCGGCTGCGGGGATCGACCTCACCTGGGAAGTATCGCGCGGCGGCGACCTCTTCCCCCATCTCTATGCCAGCCTGCCCCTTTCGGCGGTCATCGGTGCCACGGCCCTGAGCAGGGGCGACGACGGTCGCCACGAGGCCGACAAGGCGCTGGGCGTGCTCGGCCGATCCGCGCCCTGATCCTGCATCGCGGCGGAAATCCGCCGGGCGGAGCGGATCAGCATCTCGCCGACATGGGCTGCCTCCTGCACCCCGGCGGGGGCGGCCAGGGCGGCGATCACCCGTTCCCCCTCGGCGAAGACCGGCACGGCGACCCGAAGTTCGCCCAAGGGTCCACTGCCGATATGGACCGCGAAGCCGACCCGGCGCTGCACCTTGAGGGCCTGGCGGAAGGCGTTCCAGGTCGCGCCGAGGCCGGCCCTGGCGATCGCCGGGGCCTGGATGTCGTGCAGCCGGCGGAGCCGGCGCGGCGCCTCATGGGCGAGCAACACGCGGGCAGCCGCGCTGTCGAACAGGTCGGCGGCATGGCCGCGCGCCAATTCGGCCGGCGGCAACTGGCCGGAGCCGGCCTCGACATGGGTGACCAGGATCTGCTCGCGGTAGGGGGCCGCCACGGCGACCAGGCCGAGGGCGCGGGCGAGTTCGGCCAGATGCGGCCGGGCCGCGGTCAGCAGCGGGTCGTAGAGCCGGATCACGCGGTCGAGCCCGATCACCGCGGGGCCCAGGGTATAGACACCGTCCGGCCCCGGGGCGACCAGGCCGGCGGCCGCCAGGCTCCGGAAATAGCGATAGACCGTCGAGCGCGAATAGCCGGTGCGGGCGATCGCCTGTTCGGCGCTCCAACTCGGCCGCTCCGCGGCGAACAGGTCCAACAGGCGCAACATGCGATCGAGACTGCTCATTCCACCACCTCGTCCAGGGTGGACGAGGCGGCGCGGCCTCATCCTTCTGCTTCTACGTGGTTCCTGAGCAATCCGATCTGTTCGATTTCCACTTCGACGATATCGCCCGCGACCAGCCAGGGCGGCGGGGTCTGACCGGCGGCGACGCCCGACGGCGTGCCGGTCGCGATCACGTCGCCGGGTTCGAGCGCCGTGAAGGAGGAGAGATAGGCGATCAGGGCCGGAATGCGGAAGATCATGTCGGCGGTCGAACCGTTCTGGCGCGTGACGCCGGAGACCTTCGTGGTGAGGCGGAGCGAATGGGGATCGCGCACTTCGTCCGCCGTGACGATCCAGGGGCCGAAGCCGCCGGTCGCAGGGAAGTTCTTGCCCGGGGTGAACTGGCCGGTGTGGCGCTGGAAATCGCGCACCGAAGCATCCTGGAAGCAGGAATAGCCGGCGACATGGGCCATGGCATCGGCCTCGCGGACGTGGCGGGCCCGGCGCCCGATGATCACCGCGAGTTCGCCCTCGTAATCGAAATCCTTCGAATTGCGGGGCAACACCAGGGCGCCCTCGGGGCCGACCAGCGTATCGGCGAAACGGGTGAAGACGGTCGGATAGGGCGGCGGCTTGCGCCCCATCTCGGCCGCGTGTTCGGCATAGTTGACGCCGATGCAGATGATCTTGCCGGGGTCCGGCACCGGCGGCAGCAGGGTGACCTCGGCCAGGGCGAGGTCGGGCGTCGCCCGTGCCACTTCGGCCGCGGCCCGGCCGAGCTGGCCGGCGATACAGTCCTTGATGTCCGGGGCGTCGGCGCCCAGGCGCGTGGAAAGATCGACGATGCCGTCGCCCTTGACCGCGCCATAGCCGAAGCGGGAGCCTTGGCGGAACGAGACGAGCTTCATGGACTTTTCCTCCGATCCTTCGCGGCCGACAGCAGAACCCGATTTGCCGCCGGTCGTCCACCACCAAGCCTACGCCCCCGCCCTGCCGGCAGGGCATCGCTTCCCCATGGCCAAATTCGCCGCCCTCTTCGCCGAGTTGCAGGCCCAGGGCCTGGCGCGTCCGGCCAATACCCATGTCCCGGCGCCGGTGACACGGGCGGACCTCCTGCGCGTTCATGACGCCGCCTATGTCGATGCCGTGCTGGCGCGGGCGGTGCCGGCGGCGATCGAGCGGCGGATCGGCCTTCCGGTCGACGAGGGCGTGGTGCGGCGGGCATTGCTCGCCAACGGCGGCACGCTGCTCGCCGCCCGCCTCGCCCTGAGATACGGCATCGCCTGCAACACGGCGGGCGGCAGCCATCATGCCCGGCCGGAGACGGGGGCGGGCTTCTGCGTCTTCAACGATGTCGCGGTGGCGGTCCGGGCCTTGCAGGCGGAGGGGCGGATCGGCCGCGCCCTGATCGTCGATCTCGACGTCCATCAGGGCGACGGCACGGCAGCGGTGTTCCGGGGCGATGCTTCGGTCTTCACGCTCTCGGTCCATTGCGGCGCCAATTTCCCGGTCCGCAAGGAGGCCGGCTCGCTCGATATCGACGTGGCGCCGGGGGCGGGGGACGACGCCTATCTGGCCCTGGTCGCCCCGGCGCTGGAGCGAGCGCTGGCGGCCGGACCCTTCGAGATCGCCTTCTACAATGCTGGGGTCGATGTTCATCGCGACGACCGCCTGGGCCGCCTCGCCCTGAGCGACGAGGGCATCGCGGCGCGTGACGCCCTGGTGATCGGCCGGCTGCGCGGTGCCGGCCTGCCGGTCTGCGGCGTGATCGGCGGCGGCTATGCCGACGACGTGCAGGCGCTGGCCCGGCGTCACACCATCCTGCACCGGACGGCGGCTTTTCTGAGCGTCAAATAAGTAAAGCCGCCGCAGTTCGCCGCGAATTCTTTGGCGCCGGCATGTTACCGTCGGGAAAACGAGGAAACGCTGCCGGATGACGGGCCGAAGAACTGCCGTTTTCTTCCTTGCGCTCTGCTGGGCCGGGCCTGCCCCGGCGCAGGACATGATGCGTTACCTCGACCTGACCTCACCCGCCATGACCGAGGCGGAGATGACGCGGGCGGAGGTAGAGGCGGCGCCGGGCCGGAGCCTCGGCGGGCGGCATCTTTCCGGGCTCGACCTTTCGGGCATCGATCTCGCCGGGGCCGACCTCCGGGCCGCGGTGCTGAATCGGACCAAGCTCGTCGGAGCTCATCTGGCCGGGGCGGTACTGGATCAGGCCTGGGCCTTGGGCGCCGATTTCAGCGGTGCCGATCTTTCGGGCGCCAGCCTGTTCGGCACCCAGGCGATCGGCGCGAATTTCGAGGGGGCGAATCTCCACGCGGCGCGCATCGCCGGGGACCTGACCAATGCAGGTCTCAGCCATGCCGACCTGTCGGGCGCCCGGCTCGGGGCCGACATGCGCAACCAGTCCATGGGCCTGATGCGGGCGATCCTGAAATCGGCCGTGCTGAGCGGGGCCGATCTTTCGGGCGCCGATCTCTCGCGCGTCGACCTCGAATTCGCCGACCTGCGTGCGGCGGATTTGCGTGGGGCGGACCTGCGCGGCGCACAACTCGGCGGGGCGGATCTGACCGGCGCCAAACTGGCCGGCGCCAGGTTCGCCGATGCCGACCTGACCTCGACCACCTTGCGCGGTATCGCCGATATCGGCGAGGCGATCGGTCTCGACCAGGCGCGGAACCTCGACCGTGCCTTGCGGGATTGACGCGTCAGTTGTCGAGCGGTGGTCGCTCCGCCGCCGGGCGGCAGATGGTCTTCACATAGGTGAGCGTGCCCAGGTTGTTGCCGAGGCTGGAGCCGGCGACGGTCTCCTGCCAGCCGGTCAGGCAACGCATCTCGTTGGGCACGGTGTTGGAAATATAGTCGACTGCGGTTGCCTCGTTGCAGGCGTCCGGCGATACGGACTTCAGGCAGACCAGAACGACAGCCACGAAAGACGCCATGGGTTCTCCTTTCCGGCCCGTCGCGGCAAGACGGCCGGAAAGGGCTGTTCAGAAGGAAGGAGCCCTCATCATGGGGCCTTCTTGCCGGTGGCGTCGAATTGTTTCAGATAGGCGATCACGTTGGCGATGTCCTCCGGCTTGGTCAGGCCGACGAAAGCCATCTTGTTGTTCGGCACCTTCAGTTTCGGGTTCTTAAGATATTCTGATAGTTGATCCTCGGTCCAGGTGATGCCGGAGTCTTTCATCGCCGGAGAATAGGCGAAGCCTTCTATCGAACCTGATTTTCTGCCGACGATGCCATTCAATTCAGGGCCGACAAGGGTTTTCGCCCCTTCACCGATCTGATGACATATCTTGCACTTCATGAATACTTTCTCGCCCGCGGCAGCATCCTCGGCCGAGGCGGCCGCGGGCAGCAGGATCGAGAGCAGGGTCGTGGCCAGGACGAGGCGCATTTTTCGTTCACTCCCTTATTCTGTTCTTACATTTCGGCCGTATGAACTTCATTTCTTCTAACGGTCATCGGGCCTTATTGTTCCGTCGCCGCCGTCGCTGGTCCATTGGCCATTTTGGCAATGGACAGTATGAGAAATGGCGATCACACTCCCCGTCAAGAATAGATTAAAAAAACCAGCGACTGGGAGCGCCGGGGGAGTGTCGATTCAGCGAAGGCCGGCCCTGTCATTGCTGCGCCGCAACAAAGAAATCTGTAATAATTCGAGAAAGCCGCCGGGAGGCGCCGTCGTCGGGTTTTTGCTGCGTCGCGACATTTTGTCGCTGCTCTGCACAATGACTCTCTGGCCGGCTCCCCTTCGCGCCGAAGCTGTGCCCGTGCTGCGCCTCGGCATCCTGGAGTTCGGCACGGTCGGCTGGGAGGTGGAGACGATCCGCCGCCTGGGCCTCGACCGGCAGGCCGGGGTGGAGCTGCAGGTCCAGCGGCTGGCCTCTTCCGATGCCGCGCGCATCGCCTTCCTGGGCGGATCGGTCGACGTCATCGTGAGCGATCTCCTGTGGGCGGCGCGGCTTCGCGCGGAGGGACGGGCGGTGAGCTTTCTGCCCTTCTCGGCGACCGAGGGGGCGGTGATGGTGTCGGCGGACTCGGCGTTGCGCACGGTCGGCGATCTCGCCGGGCGCTCCATCGGGGTCGCCGGCGGCGCGCTGGACAAGAGCTGGCTCCTGCTCCGCGCCCATGGCCTGCGCCACCTCGGGATCGATCTCGCGACCGCGGCGAAGCCGGTCTTCGGGGCGCCGCCCCTGTTGACCGAGACGTTGCGCCGGGGCGGGCTCGATGCCGGCCTGCTCTACTGGACCTTCTGCGCCCGGCTGGAAGCCCAGGGCTACCGCCGGCTGATCGGGGTCGAGGAGATCGCGGCCGGGCTCGGCACGGGCGGGCGCATCGCTTTCGTCGGCCATGTCTTTTCACCGGCGGCGCCGGCCGCGGCGGTCGCCGGTTTCGCCCGGGCCTCGGCCGCTGCCAAGCAGGTCCTGGCCCAGGACGACGGCGCCTGGCAGGCTCTGCGTCCCCTGATGCAGGCCGACGACGAAGCGACCTTCGAGGCGCTGCGGCGGCGCTTCGTCGAGGGCATTCCAACCCGCTCCGTCGCGGCGGAAATGGCGGATGCGGCGCGCCTCTATGCCGTGCTGGCGGAATTGGGCGGCGAGGCGCTGGTCGGGCCGGCCCGCGAGCTGCCGGCCGGCCTCTATTGGCAGGCGCCGGCATGACCGCGGGTGGCGTGAAGGGCGCGCTCGGCCGCGGCTTGTCTTTCCTCGCCCTGCTGGCACTGTGGCAGGCGGCGGCGCTGGCGCTGCATTCGGCGGAACTGCCCTCGCCCCTGGTCGTGGCGGGTTTCGCCGTCGATCAGGCGCTGCATGGCGACCTTCTGGCCCAGCTCGCGGCCACGCTGCGGCGGGTCGTGATCTCTTTTGCCGTCGCCATGGCGATCGGCTGCGCCGGGGGTATCGCCCTCGGCCTGTCGCGCCGCCTCGACGCGCTGTTCGAGACCTGGCTCCTGGTGCTGCTGAACCTGCCGGCCCTGGTCATCGCCATTCTCTGCTACATCTGGCTCGGCCTGACCGAGGCGGCGGCGATCGTGGCGGTCGCCCTGAACAAGATTCCCAATGTGGTGGTCATCCTGCGCGAGGGGACGCGGGCGATCGATCCCGGCCTCGAGGAGATGCGGCGGGCCTTCCGCCTGTCACCCGCGGCCTGGGGCCGCCATGTCCTGTTGCCGCAGCTCGCCCCCTTCGTCGCCGCCGCGGCGCGTTCGGGACTGGCGCTGGTCTGGAAGATCGTGCTGTTGGTCGAGCTGCTCGGCCGGGGCGACGGTATCGGTTACGCGATCTCGACCCGCTTCCAGCTCTTCGACGTGCGCGGCGTGCTCGGCTATGCCTTCGCCTTCACACTGGTCATGCTGGTGGTCGAATATCTCGTCCTGCAACCGCTCGAAGCCCATGCCGGCCGCTGGCGCCCCGCCCCTGCTCGCGCTTGAGGTGAGGCGCAAGGACTACCGGACCCCCGCGGGCCCGGTCACCGCTTTGTGTGATCTGTCGATCACCATCGGGCGGGGCGAATTCGTCTGCCTGATCGGTCCTTCGGGCTGCGGCAAGAGCACGGCGCTGCGCCTGTTGCTCGGCCTCGACCGCGATTTCGAGGGGGCGGTGACGCCCGACCCGCGCGCGCTTTCGATCGGCGTGATGTTCCAGGAGCCGCGCCTGCTGCCCTGGCGCACGGTCGCGCAGAATATCGCCCTGGTGTTGCCCCGGCGGATGCGGCGCGACCCGGGGCCGCTGCTGGCGGAGGTCGGATTGGCACCCTGGCGCGATCACTATCCGGGTGAACTCTCCCTCGGGCTTGCGCGGCGGGCGGCACTGGCCCGGGCGCTTGCGGTCGAGCCGGCACTCCTGGTGCTGGACGAACCTTTCGTCTCGCTCGACGAGGCGGCGGCGGCCGAGCTGCGCGGCCTGGTCGCCCGGATCGCGGAGCGGCGGGCGATGAGCGTGCTCATGGTCACCCACAATATCGGCGAGGCGCTGGCCCTGGCCGACCGGCTGATCCTGCTGACACCGGCGCCGGGCCGCCTCCTGGCCGAAGTGCCGCTGGAGACGCCGCGGGTGGCGCGCGGCCCGGGCTGGACCGCGGAACGCCGCCGCGCCCTGGCCGGGCGCTTCGCCACCATCGCGGCCTGAAGCGATGCGCGCCCGGCTCGCCCTCTGTCTCGCCCTGGTCGCAGCCCCCTTGCGGGCCGGGGCGGACGAGGCGCCGCCGCCCGTGACCCCCCTTCCCGTGACCCCCCTTTCCGTGACCCCCCTGCCCGTGACCGAAGTGGCACCCGGCGTTTTCGTCTATGCCGCCCCCTACGAATTGGCCGATCCGGAGAACGAGGACGCCATCTGCAACCTCGGCTTCGTGGTCGGCGGCCAGGCGGTCGCGGTGATCGACAGCGGCGGTTCCTATCTCGCCGGCCGGCGCCTGCTGGCGGCGGTCCGGGTGGTGACCGGCCTGCCCGTGCGCTACCTGATCGACACCCATGTCCACCCCGACCATGTTCTCGGCAATGCCGCCTTCGCCGAGGTCGGCGCCACCATCGTCGGCCATGCGGCGCTGCCCGAAGCCCTGGCCGCCCGGGCGGGGAGCTATCTCGCCGCGACCGAGCGGTTGATCGGCGCCGCTGCCTTCGCCGGAACCAAGGCGGTTCCGCCGGACATGGTAGTGACGGCCCAGATCACGCTCGACCTCGGCGGGCGCGAATTGCTGCTCGAAGCCTGGCCGACCGCCCATACCAACAGCGATCTCACCGCGTTCGACCGGACCACGGGGACTTGGTTCCTGGGCGATCTCGTCTTTTCCGGCCATGTGCCGGCGCTGGACGGCAGCCTGACCGGCTGGCTCGCCGTGCTGGACCGCCTCACCGTGCGGCCGGCGGCCCGCGTCGTGCCCGGCCACGGCCCCGCCACCTTGCCCTGGCCCGAGGGGGCGGCGGCGACCCGGCGCTATCTCGCGGTGCTGGCCGCCGACATCCGCCGCCTGATCCGCACCGGCGCCACCATGAGCGAGGCGGCGGCGAGCGCCGGCCAGTCGGAAAAGGGCGCCTGGAGCCTGTTCGACGATTTCGCCGGGCGCAATGCGACAGCGGCTTTCCATGAACTGGAATGGGAGTAGTATGTAGTCGCCGGGGGCCTATTCGCGGACCTCTTGATATTGCATTGCTTCACGACAATATCGCGCTGCAATATAATAAGTTAAAAATAATGATGACTTGACCTTTCGTGCTATTGCACTGGTCGACACCCCGCGATTACAATTTCCGCATCTTCGATCAGTGGCAGCACTACAACAAGAATTGTGGCGTCTGTCTCAGCCTATAGGGCTTCCTTGCCGGACCACGGGGTGTGGTTCGACTTGGCGGCATCGTGCGCCCTGACGAAGACGGCAAGTAAAGATGGCGTAAGAGCACCGCCCAAATGGCACGAGCGCTAGACATCGTGCCCAAGAGCCGAATGGAGGAAGCTCATGAAGAAACTCATCTTGCTGGCGGGACTGGCTTTGTCGGCCCTGTTCGGCACTGCTGCCAGTGCCAACGACGACGTGATGAAACTCACGCAGGACCCGAACCAGTGGGTGCTGCAAACCGGCGACTACGCCAACCAGCGCTATTCCAAGCTGGATCAGATCAACGCCGGCAACGTCGGTAAGCTCCAGGTCGCCTGGACTTTCTCGACCGGCGTGCTCCGCGGCCACGAGGGTTCGCCCCTGGTGGTCGGTAACATCATGTATGTCCACGCGCCCTTCCCGAACACGGTCTTCGCCCTCGATCTCGACAACGACGGCAAGATCATCTGGAAGTACGAGCCGAAGCAGGATCCCAACGTCATCCCGGTGATGTGCTGCGACACGGTCAATCGCGGCCTCGCCTATGCCGAAGGCAAGGTCTTCCTGCACCAGGCCGACACCACGGTGGTGGCGCTGGACGCCAAGACCGGCAAGGTGCTGTGGTCGGTGAAGAACGGCGACCCCTCGAAGGGCGAGACCAACACCGCGACCGTGATGCCGGTCAAGGACAAGCTGCTGGTCGGCATCTCGGGCGGCGAGTTCGGCGTGCAGTGCCACGTCACCGCCTACGACATGGCGACGGGCAAAATGGCCTGGCGGGCCTATTCCGAAGGCCCGGACGACCAGATCCTGCTCGATCCGGTCAAGACCACGTCGCTCGGCAAGCCGGTCGGCGCGGACAGCTCGCTCAAGACCTGGCAGGGCGACCAGTGGAAGACCGGTGGCGGCTGCACCTGGGGTTGGTACTCTTATGATCCCAAGCTGAACCTGGTCTACTACGGCTCGGGCAATCCCTCGACCTGGAACCCCAAGCAGCGCCCGGGCGACAACAAGTGGTCGATGACCATCTTCGCCCGCGATCCCGACACGGGCGTCGCCAAATGGGTCTATCAGATGACCCCGCACGACGAATGGGACTATGACGGCATCAACGAGATGGTGCTGGTCGATCAGAAGATCGACGGCAAGGACCGCAACCTCCTGGTCCACTTCGACCGCAACGGCTTCGGCTACACCCTGGATCGCGCCACCGGCGAACTGCTGGTCGCGGAGAAATTTGATCCGGCGGTGAACTGGGCCACCAAGGTCGACATGGACCCGAAGAGTGCGACCTACGGCCGGCCGCAGGTGGTGGCGCAATATTCGACCGAACATAACGGCGAGGACACCAACTCGAAGGGCATCTGCCCGGCGGCCCTCGGCACCAAGGACCAGCAGCCCTCGGCCTTCTCGCCGCGTACCGGCCTGTTCTATGTGCCGACCAACCATGTCTGCATGGACTACGAGCCGTTCCGGGTGAGCTATACCCCGGGCCAGCCCTATGTCGGCGCCACGCTCTCGATGTATCCGGCGCCGAACAGCCATGGCGGCATGGGCAACTTCATCGCCTGGGACGCCACCAAGGGTAAGATCGTCTGGTCCCTGCCCGAGCAGTTCTCGGTCTGGTCCGGCGCTCTCGCCACCGCCGGCGACATCGTCTTCTACGGCACGCTGGAAGGCTACCTGAAGGCGGTCGATGCCAAGACCGGCAAGGAACTCTACAGGTTCAAGACGGCCTCCGGCATCATCGGCAACGTGATGACCTATACCCACAAGGGCAAGCAGTATGTCGCCGTGCTCTCGGGCGTCGGCGGCTGGGCGGGCATCGGCCTGGCGGCCGGCCTGACCGACCCCAACGCCGGTCTCGGCGCGGTGGGCGGCTATGCGGCCCTGAACAGCTACACCGCCCTCGGCGGTCAGCTCACGGTCTTCGCCCTGCCGAACTGAAGGCGAAACCGACACCGAAACGCCTGGGCTGGCGCGGGCCGAAAGGTACCGCGCCAGCCTTCGGCATCCGGGTCGACGTCCGGGGCCGTGCACCGGCTCCGTCTTGAACGGGAGAGCAGCACTTGATCGCCATCACCAAAGCCCGCACCGCCGCCGTCCTGCTGGCCCTGTCGGGCCTTTGCGCCGCCCTGCCCGCCGCCGCCGAGCCGAGCAAGCCGGCGAGCAGCGAAGACGGCAAATATTTCGACGCCGACGGCAATCCGACCTACAACATCGGCGCGGACGGCAAGGTCGACTGGTACACGTTCTCGGGCTACCGCCGCTACCATTCGGAATGCCACGTGTGCCACGGCCCGGACGGCGCCGGTTCGACCTATGCCCCGGCGCTGGCCGATTCCTTGAAGAATCTGAGCTACATCGACTTCGCCACGATCGTCACCCAGGGCCGCAAGAACCTGATCAACGGCAACGAGAAGGTGATGCCGACGTTCGGCGAGAATCGCAACGTCATGTGTTACCTGGACGACATCTATGTCTACCTGAAGGCGCGGGCCGACGGCTCGCTCGGCCGCATCCGGCCCGAGAACCACGACCCGAAGCCGGAGACGGCGAAAAATGCCGAAGCCGCCTGCATGGGCAATTAGGGCGGCCCTCGCCCTGGCCCTCGCCCCCCCGCTCGCTGCGGGGGCGGGCGGGGCGGCGGCGCAGCAGGTACCGGAACTGGCTTCGACCGACCGGCTCCGGGTCTGCGCCGATCCCGCCAACATGCCCTTCTCGGACAAGGCGGGCGAGGGTTTCGAGAACAAGATCGCCGCGATCGTCGCCGACGAGTTGAAGCGGCCGCTCCGCTTCTTCTGGGTCCCGCAAGGACCGGGGGCGGTGCGCAATTCGCTCGGTTCCGGGCTCTGCGACGTGATCATCGGCTATGCTTCGGGGGCGGACATCGTCCAGCACAGCAATCCTTATTACCGCTCGGCCTATGTCCTGGTGGTGAAGGCGGGTGGGCCGCTCGACGGCGTCGATAGGCTGGAAGACCCGCGCCTGCAGGGGCACCGGCTCGGCGTCATCGCGGCGACCCCGCCAGCCGACCACCTGCTGCGCCTCGGCCTGACCGCCGAGGCCAAGACCTATGCCCTGCTGGTCGACCGGCGTTCCGATTCCCCGGCCGAGGAGGCCTTGGCCGACCTCGCCGCCGGCACGGTCGACGGCGTCATCCTGTGGGGGCCGATCGGCGGCTATTTCTCCAAGAAGGCGGCGGTACCGCTGAAGGTCACGCCGCTGGTGAAGGAGACCGAGCGGCCGGCGCTGAGCTTCCGCATCACCTTCGGCATCAGGGCCGGCGAGATCCAGTGGAAGCACAAATTGAACGACGTCATCCGCAAGCGCCGGGCCGACATCGAGGCGGTGCTGACCTCCTATGGCGTGCCCCTGGTGCCGGACGACGGCCGCCTCGACGAGAGCGAGCGCGACCGCCCGGTTCGGGTCGACGAAGGCCAGTGAGGATGCCATGCGCCGCCTCGCCCTGAGCCTCGCCCTTTGTGCCGGCCTGGCATTTCCCGCCCGGGCCGAAGCGCCGCCCGAACCGGCGGACTATCGCCAGGACGACTATCGTGCCCCGACCCCGGCGACGCTGGCCGGCGCCACCGTGGTGACCACGGCCGAGGCGGCCCAGCTCTGGCACGAGGGCAAGACCGTCTTCGTCGACGTGCTGCCCCATGCACCCAGACCGGCGGAGCTGCCGGCCGGCACGCTGTGGCACGACCCGCCCCACCGCACGATCGAGAAGGCCGCTTGGCTGCCGGAAGTCGGCCGCGGCGCCCTGGCCCCCGAGACGGAGGCCTATTTCCGCGCCGGGCTGGAAGCCCTGACCGGCGGCGACAAGGCGCGGCCCCTGCTGGTCTTCTGCAAGCGTGATTGCTGGATGTCGTGGAACGCCGGCAAGCGCGCCGTCGCCTACGGCTATTCCCATGTCTATTGGTACCCCGAGGGGGTGGAGGGCTGGGCCGACGCCGGCCTGCCCATGACGGATGCGGAGCCCCGCCCATGAAGACGATCGCCGCCGCCCTGTTCGCCTTCGCGGCACTCCTGGCGCCCCCCGCCCTGGCCGAGGGCGAGGCGACCTGGGCTTCGATCCGGCCCGACATCTTCGGCGAAAAGCCGATCGACGAGGAGGCGGTGGTCGGCCTGACCGCGCCCGCCCGCGCCGAAGATGCCGCCCTGGTGCCCATCGACCTCCATGTCGCCCTGCCCGAGGGCGACGCCCGGCGGGTGGTGGCGCTGACCCTGATCGTCGACGAAAATCCCTCGCCCGTGGTGGCGAGCTTCAGTCTGGGTCAGGGCCGCCGGGCCTTCGACCTCTCGACCCGGATCAGGGTCAATTCCTATTCCTTCGTTCGCGCCGTGGCCGAGACGGACGACGGCAAGCTCCACATGGTGCGCGCCTTCGTGAAGGCGGCGGGCGGCTGTTCGGCGCCGGCGGTGAAGGACCCGCAGGACGCCAAGGCCAACCTCGGCAAGATGCGCTTCCGCGTCTTTTCCGGCACCGGGCGGGACGAGGCCCAGGTACAGATCCGCCATCCCAATAATTCCGGCCTGCAGATGGACCAGGTGACCCGGCTCTATACGCCCGCCTGGTTCGTGCAGCACCTGACCGTGCGCCAGGGCGACGAGGTGATCTTCGCCATGGAGGGCGGCATCTCGATCAGCGAGGACCCGACCTTCCGCTTCACCTACCGCGCCGACGGCCGGCCGGTGTCGGTCGAGGCCAAGGATACCGAGGGCAACGTCTTCCGCCAGCAATTCGCCGGCAATGGCGACGGCTAGCGACTAGTCAATGGAAGCAGCGGATCTCGGCTTCCGCCTGGGTGCGGCGGAGGTCGGCCACCATGTCGTCGAACTGGGGCGTGTTGCGGAACACGGCCGCGGTCTGGCCGATGCCTTGCCGCATGGAGAGTACCGTCTCGGCCTGGACATAGCGGTCATAGGGCAGGATCGAGGCGATGACGTCGATCGAGCAGGAACAATGTTCCATCGATTCCCGTGACTGGCCGTTCGCCGCCATGCAGCCGAAGACATAGTCGACCCGCGCCTCGGTCGGATAGTCGTTTTCGACCGCGGCGGCCAGGGCGGGCAGGGGCGCCAGCAGCAGCAGGGCGGCGGCGAGGTCAGCGAGCCGGCGCATCGAAGACCACCGTCTCGTCCAGGAGATCGGCGCCGCCCTTGGCATCGGGCGCCGTGATGCGGATCTCGGCGATCTCGCCCGGCAGGTCGCGCGCCACCGTGAAATCATAGGCCAGCGTATCCAGGCCCTTCATGCGCTCCTTGTTGGGATCGGCCGCGAAGGGGGCGATATGGACGCGGTAGCCGGGCAGGCTCTGCCCGCCGGCCGAAACCGTGACCGGCTCGACCGTGGCATGGTCGCGGAGCCCGCCCCGGATCGCATTCTTCAGATAGCGCGGATTGACTTGGAGCAGGCCTGAGAGGACGTTCACGTGGTTTTCCAGGAACAGGCTCAGCATCGGATTGCCGGTCATGTCCTCGAAGGGGCCGGCGGCGCGCTTGTGCTCGCCCGAGAAGAGGTCGACCGCCACCGTCCGCGTTTCG
>NZ_JBAZKR010000063.1:0-27872 GCF_041650655.1 Zavarzinia sp. | reverse complement strand
GGCGGCCGACGGCGGCATCGTGCTGGCGGATCGGGTGATAGTTCGAAGGCGCCTTGGGCAAGGCCGCGAGATAGGCGATCTCGGCGACCGTGAGCTGGTCGAGCGACTTGTCGAAATAGTTGAGCGCGGCGGCGGCGACGCCGTAAGCGCCCATGCCGAGATAGATCTCGTTCAGGTAGAGCTCGAGGATCTGGTCCTTCGAGAAGGCGCGTTCGATCCGGAAGGCCAGGATCGCCTCGCGGATCTTACGGCCATAGGAGACTTCGTTGCCGAGCAGGAAGTTCTTGGCCACCTGCTGGGTGATCGTCGACGCGCCGACCGGCCGGCGGTCGCTGCCCATGTTGCGCAGGTTGGTGAAGACCGCGCGCAGCACGCCGCCGAAGTCGACGCCGCCGTGATGGTAGAAGTCCTTGTCCTCGGCCGAGAGGAAGGCGCCGATCACCTGGGGCGGGATCTGGCCGATCGGCACGAAGAGGCGCCGCTCGCGCGCATACTCGGCCAGCAGCGAACCGTCGCCCGCGTGCAGCCGCGTGGTGATGGGGGGTTCGTAGACGGCCAGCTGACGATAGTCGGGCAGGTCGCGTGAATAGTGGTGCACAACCCAGAGGCCGCCGAGCAGGCCGACCACCGCCAGGATCAGAAAGACACCAAAGAGAAGCCCGAGAAAGCGCATGTACCGCCGTTGCATGGGTCCGCCCGCGCCGACTTATAGCGGCATTGATGACGCTTGGGGACGTTGGTCCGCGAATATGGCGCCGCTGTGGCAGGGCTGCATCACCGTTGCATCTCTGCCCTAACGTTGGAACATGAAGAAGACCGCGCCCACCAGGCAGGCGAAGGCGGCGAGATGGTTCCAGCGCAGCGCCTCGCCCAGGTAGAAGACGGAAAAACCGGCGAAGACACAGAGCGTAACCACTTCCTGGATGGTCTTGAGCTGGGCCGCCGAGAACTGGCCGTAGCCGATGCGATTGGCCGGTACCGCCAGACAATATTCGAAGAACGCGATGCCCCAGCTCACCAGAATCACTTTCCAGAGCGGCTGGTTGGTGAATTTGAGATGGCCATACCAGGCGACGGTCATGAAGACATTGGAGCAGATGAGCAAAGCGATGGTGGGCACGATCGACCTCGATGTTCGGCCACGGCGCCCGAGGGCCCGCGACATCCCGACATGTCAAATGTGTTGACAGATAAACATTGCCGTAACAATCGGCAGGCCATATTGTTGGCGCCGCGAAAAAAGGCGCCGGCCCGAGGCCGCCGGAGATTCGATCGACCTGCGTGTCGGCCGAATCGCCACCAGGCACCATCGGGCACGCTGTTTCCGAGCGATCGAGTCGACCCGACGGCCCCTGCCGACGCCGGACGAGATAGCCCCCGACAGACTGCGGCACCTTTGCGCCAGGCTCTTTCCATCCGATTTTCACCCAGCACAGAGACAAGTTTCCGCACGTGTCGCCCGATCGCCAGATGGCCAAGACCGAAGCAAGCAAGAGCGGCTCCAACGCCGTTCTTGTTGTCGCCGGTCGCCGTCCCGATCCGCGCGTTGCGCCGTGCCGCCCTCTCGGCGGCCGCACCCACATGCGCTCGATGCCCGTGACCGCGCCGTTAGACCGGCGCCAGGGGGCGATGCGGGGCGCTTCAATCTGTGCCAACCAGCCGGCTCCCTCGCCCGCGCCTTGCTGTGCGCGGCGATCCCGGAGCCCCGGAGATTCACCTAATGGCAACCCGTATGCTCATCGACGCCACCCACCCGGAGGAAACCCGGGTGGTCGTGGTGCGCGGCAATCGTCTTGAAGAATTCGATTTCGAATCCGCGAACAAGAAGCAGCTCAAGGGCAATATCTATCTGGCCAAGGTGACGAGGGTCGAACCCTCGTTGCAGGCGGCTTTCGTCGAATACGGCGGCAACCGGCACGGCTTCCTCGCCTTCAGCGAGATCCATCCCGACTATTACCAGATCCCGGTCGCCGACCGGCAGGCGCTGATCGACGAAGAAGCCGCCGCCCATGCCGACGATGACGAGGACGACGACGAAGAACTGGCCCCCGAAGCCGACACCGAGGCGGAGAGCGAGGACGACGGCGGCCTGATCGAAGTGGTCGAAGCCGACACCGCAACCGAAGTGGTCGGCGCCGGCGGCGACGATGATCGTGGCGGCGACACCAGGGACGAGGACGACAATGGCTCCTCGATCGCCATGGCGGCCGACTTCGACGACCCCGTGCTGGAAGGCGACCCCGACACCCTGAAGGTGGTGGCACCGGAAGCTCCCGCCGAGGCCCCGGTCGCCGATGCGGCCGCTCCCGAGGCTCCCGACACCGAAGCTCCCGCCGCGGCGACGGTTGCCAACGAAACGCCGACCGCCGAAGTGACGGCCGCGCCGGAAGCGGCGCCCGAAACCACCGAAGTACCCGAGGCGGAAACCACGCCGGCTCCCGAGCCGCTGGCCGAAATCATGCCGGCCTTCGTCGTCCCGGCGCCCGCCGCGGACGAAGCCGCGGGCGCGCCCGAGGTCTTCGAAGCCGAGGCGCACGCCCGCCCCCGCTTCCGTCCGCGCCGCTCCTACAAGATCCAGGAAGTGATCAAGCGCCGGCAGATCATGCTGGTGCAGGTCGTGAAGGAAGAGCGCGGCAACAAGGGTGCGGCGCTTACCACCTATCTCTCGCTCGCCGGCCGCTATTGCGTGCTGATGCCGAACAGCCCCCGTGGCGGCGGCATTTCGCGCAAGATCCAGAACCCGGCCGACCGCAAGCGCCTGAAGTCGATCACCTCGGAGCTCGAAGTGCCGAAGGGCATGAGCGTGATCGTCCGCACCGCCGGCCTGAACCGCACCAAACCCGAGATCAAGCGCGACTACGAATACCTGCTGCGCATGTGGGATTCGGTTCGCGAGCTGACCCTGAAATCCGCGGCCCCGGCCCTGGTCTACGAGGAAGGCAATCTGATCAAGCGGGCGATCCGCGACCTCTATTCGAAGGACATCGAGGAAATCCTGGTCGACGGCGAGGAAGGCTACCGCCAGGCCAAGGATTTCATGCGCATGCTGATCCCGAGCCACGCCAAGAACGTGCAGCTCTACCGCGATCGCGTGCCGCTGTTCCATAAGGCTCAGGTCGAGAACCAGCTCGACCAGATGTTCAACCCGACCGTCCACCTGCGTTCGGGCGGCTATATCGTCATCAACCCGACCGAGGCGCTGGTCTCGATCGACGTCAACTCCGGCCGCGCCACGCGCGAGCATAATATCGAAGAGACGGCGACCAAGACGAACCTCGAGGCGGCGGAAGAAATCGCCCGCCAACTCCGCCTGCGCGACCTCGCCGGCCTCGTGGTCATCGACTTCATCGACATGGAAGACCAGCGGAACGCCCGCGCGGTCGAACGCAAGATGAAGGACTGCCTGAAGACGGACCGCGCCCGCATCCAGATCGGCCGGATCTCGCCCTTCGGTCTCCTGGAGATGTCGCGCCAGCGCCTCCGCCCGAGCCTGCTCGAAGCCTCGACCGTGACCTGCCCGCATTGCCGCGGCATCGGTCTCGTCCGCTCCACCGAGTCGACGGCGCTGCACGTGCTGCGCGGCATCGAGGACGAAGGCATGCGCGAGCGCGCCTCGAAAATCGCGGTGAAGATGCCGGAGGCGATCGCCCTCTATCTCTTCAACCACAAGCGGGACGCGCTCCGTTCGCTCGAAGAGCGTTACGATTTCAAGATCCTGCTCGAACTCGACGACACGCTGATCGCCCCTGAATTCCGCATCGAGCGGCTGGCCAATCGCTCGACGCCGGTGCCGGAACAGGTCCAGGCCATCCGCTCCGGCATCTTCCCGATGCCCGATCTCGAGGAAGAGGAAGCCGAGGAGGCCGCAGAGGCCGAGGCGGAGGCCGAAGAGGCGGAGGCGGAAGCAGAAGGCAATGGCGAAGCCGCGGGCGAGAGCGAGAGCGACCGCCGCCGCAAGCGCCGCCGTCGTCGTCGCCGCAACGGCCGCGACCGTGAAGGTGCCGAGGACGGCAGCGCCGAGCCCGAAGAGGGTGCCGAACCCGCCGAGGCCGGTGGAGAGGAAGCCGTCCGCCCCGCCCCCGAGGCGGAAGGCGAGGAAGCCGGCGAAACCGATGGAGAGTCCGAAGGCGATGCGGGCGAGACCGGCGACGCGGGTGACGACGGCCAGCGCCGCCGCCGCCGCCGTGGCCGCCGCGGTGGCCGCCGCCGTCGTGGCGAGGGCGAGGAGGGCGCCGAGGGCGAAGGCAACGCCGAGGCCCCGGCCGAGGGCGAAGCCGCCGTCACCGTGATCGCCATCGAAGACGGCGCCGCACCGGCAGTAGAAGCCGCGATGCCGGCCGAAACCGTCGCGACCGAGACCGTCGAAGCCGTGCCGACCGTGAGCGAAGCGCCTGCTGCCGAAGCCGTGCCGGCGGTGTTCGAACCCGTGGCCCCCGAACCCGTGACACCCGAACCCATGGCACCCGCTCCGGCCGCACCGGCCGACGAGAGCGCCCCCTTCCCCGAGGCGGCGACGCCCGAGGTCGCCGGTGCCGAGGACGAGCCCGCGCCCGAAGCCGTCGCCCTCGGCGAGGCGGAAGCCGTGAACAAGCCGGTCGAGACCATCGTGGGCGGTGCCGCCCTCGACCCCGACGCGCCCAAGCCGCCGCCGCGCCGCGGCTGGTGGCAGCGCCGCTTCGGCAACTGACGCCGTATTTCGGCGGGGTCCACGTCGCCTGTGGCACCCCGCCGAATTATGCTAAGCTCCGCGCCGGGAGCTGGGGGCATCATCGGAGAGTTTGACTTGCAGTCGTCGCCTGCCTCCTCCCGGTTCGCCCGTCGCCGGTCCGCCCGTCCGGGAGCCTCCTCCCTCGCTCGCCGCCTGATCGCCTGGTTCGCCGGCCTGCTCTTGGCCGTTACGGCCATAGTGCCCGCCGCCGTCGCCCAGCAGGCCAAGCAGCGCTCCCTTCAGCTCATCCGTGATGCTGAGGTTGAAGCCTACGTCCGCGCCATGGCAGCGCCGATCTTCAAAGCGGCGGGGCTGGAGGATTCAGCCGTCCGCATCATCCTCATCGAGGACTCGACGCTGAACGCCTTCGTCGCCGGGGGCCAGAACCTGTTCCTGAACACCGGCACCCTGCTCGCGGTGGCGACGCCGGAACAGTTGATGGGCGTGATCGCCCATGAAACCGGCCATATCGCCGGCGGACACCTGGTGCGCAGCACGGATGCGCTGCGCAACGCCTCGATCCAGCAGATCATCGCGACCGTGCTGGGCGCCATCGCCATCCTCAGCGGCGGCGGCGAAGCCGGGGCCGCGATCATGACCGGTGGTTCACAGGTCGCCGTGCGCAGCCTGCTGCAATATTCGAGGACCCAGGAATCGACCGCCGACCAGGCCGCCGTCACCTTCCTGGACAAGCTGCATGTCACTTCGCGCGGGCTGCCCGAATTCCTGGACATCATCCAGCGCGACAATCTGCGGATCCGCGGCGACCAGAATCCCTATGTCTATACCCACCCACTGACCCCGGAGCGCATCGCGGCGCTGGAGACGCGGGTGAGCCAGTCGCCCTATGTCGACGCGGCGGCGGCGCCCATCTATGTCGCCATGCTGGCACGCATCCAGGGCAAGTTGCACGGCTATCTCGACAATCCCGACACGACCCTGCGCCGGATCCTGCCCAGTTCGACCAACTTGGCCGATCGCTATGCGAGGGTCGTGGCGCTCTACCGCAAGCCGGACATCCCACAATTCCTGACCGAGATCGACGCTCTGCTGAAGTCCTATCCCAACGATCCCTATTTCCTGGAATTGAAGGGGCAGGCCCTGCTGGAGAACAACCGCGTCGCCGATGCGGTGGAGCCCTATCGCCTGGCGGTCAAATACGCCCCGAAGGAGCCGCTGATCCGGGTCGGCTTGGCCAGCGCGATGATCGCGACCGAAGACCCGAAGCTGGCCGACGAGGCGATCCGCACCCTCGAGGTCGCGACCAACGAAGACCCCGACAATGCGCTCGCCTGGTACCAGCTCGCGATCGCCTACGGCCGGCGCAACGACATCGGCATGGCCTCGCTCGCCTCGGCCGAGCGTTTCCTGCTGGTCGGCAAGCTGGAAGACGCCTTCACTCAGGCCGAAAAAGCCGAGAAACTGCTGCCTGTCGGCTCGCCCGGCGCCCTTCGCGCCGCCGATATCCGTGAACTCTCCCTGCGCCTCTGGCGCAATCGCGAGTGACCCTGCGCCTCTGGCGTATTCACGACCGACCCTGCGCCCTCGCCGCGATCACAACTACCGGAGCCCCGTGCCATGCGTCGTCTTCTCGCCCCCGCCCTTTCCGTCCTGATGCTCGCCCAGGGGGCGGCTCCCGTGCTCGCCGCCGGTTTCGACGACCAGCAGAAGCAGGAGATCCGGGGCATCGTGAAGGATTACCTGGTGCAGCATCCCGAGGTGATCCTGGAGGCGATCCAGGCCCTGCAAGCACGCCAGGACGCCGAACAGGCGAACGAAGCCAAGGGCAAGATCGCCGATCTGCGCGACAAGCTACTGCGTGACTCGCGCGATCAGGTGATCGGCAATCCCAAGGGCGACGTCACCCTGGTCGAATTCTTCGACTACCGTTGTGGCTACTGCAAGCAGGCCCAGCCGATCGTGATGGAACTGATCAAGGCCGATCCCAAGCTCCGCGTCGTGCTGAAGGAATTCCCGATCCTGGGGCCGGATTCGCTGGTCGCCAGCCGGGCCGCCCTCGCCTCGGTGGCCCAGGGCAAATATGCCGCCTTCCACGAAGCCCTGATCGCCTCGCGCGGCGCCCTGCCCGACGACAAGATCATGGAGATCGCCAAGACGGTCGGCATCGATACCGAGAAGCTGAAGGCCGACATGTCGAGCCCGGCGATCGCAGCCCAGATCGCCGATGCCCATTCCCTGGCCGAGAAACTCGCGATCAACGGCACGCCCAGCTTCATCATCGGCGACCAGCTCATCCCCGGCGCGATCGACCTGGAAGCCCTGAAGAAACTGGTCTCCGACGCCCGCAGCGCCTGCGCCGGCACCTGCTGAAGTTGAAGTCAGCCCGGCGGCGGGACCTTGACGGTAAGCACCATGGTCTCGCCGAAGGCCGGATCGGCACCGGGCCCGATCGAGCCGATGCCGGGAATGGTCAGCGTCGGCCCTCCGGCGCGGCCCTGGGGCGGGTCGGTGATCGAACCGTTCTTTTCCGCGATCACCTTGCCGTCATAGAGCACGGTCACGCGGAAGGCGGCCGACGGCGGCCGCGGCTTGTCCGGATCGGGATAGATCCGCACCCGCACCTGATAGTCGCCGACCAGCGGATTGCCGGCGAAGGTGACGTGCTCGACCGGGTCGGGCAGCAGCACCAGGCCGCCCGCATTGGCATAGCCGTTGGCATCGATGTCGAGCCGGCCCGAGCCGCAGCCGCTCGGCTGGCGCGACCAGATCAGATCGCCGTTCGGGCAGCGCACATGGATGTCGAGATCCGCCCGGTTGTCCCAGGCCAGGATGAATTCGAGCCGGCCGCGCTGGCCGCCCCGCTCCTCGACCCGGCGGCGATCCTCGGCGACCTGGCCGGACGGCGCCTCGGCCCGAGGCGGTTGGGCGGCCGGCGGTTGGGCGGGGGGCGGTTCGGGCGCAGGCGGCGGTTCGGGCCGCGGTGTCGGCGTGGGCGGTGTCTCGGGTGGCGTTTGCGGCGGCCGCGGCGGCTCGGGGGGCGGCGCGGCCGGGGTTTCCGGGATCGCCGGGCGGCAGGCCGCTGCTTTTTCCGCGAGTTTGCGCTGCAGGTCGGACAGTTCGCGTTGCAGGTCCTGTTCCTGCCCTTTCAGGCCCTGGAGTTCGCTGGCGATACCGATTTCTTCCGGTGGCACTTCACAGACCAGGGCCGGCTCGCCGAAGAAAGCGGAGAGCCAGCCCCGCTGATAGGCCCATAGGCCGATCACCCCGGCGGCCAGCAGCGCGAGCACGATCAGCGTGACGATGAAGGGCCAGGTCCAGGGCCAGGGAGCCCGCGGTGGCCGGGGGGCGGTCGCGATCACCGCTTCGGCCACCGGAATTGTGCCCGCTGCGACGGTGCCGGCGGCGGCCGGCGGTGCCCCGGGAGGTGGGGGCGGCGGCGCGATCACCGGCGAGAAGGCATGCAGGAGACCCCGGGCCGGCGGCAGGCCGCGACCCGTCGGATCCAGCGCCAAGGCGCCCCAATCGGTCAGCACGACCTGGTCGCCGACCAGATAGATTCGGTCCAGGCCGGGAATTTCGATCGCGGCCGCCAGGGTGGCGCCGAGGCGCCGCTCGTCCGCGTCGCTGCTGGCGGCGAGTCGGCCGGCCTCGCCCCGGATGGCGCCGACCAGGCGGCCGAGCCGCACCTGCACCCCTTCGCGCTCGGCCGCGGGCAGGTCGACGAAGCGGCTGATCGGACCTTCGAGATCGCTGTGCCATTCGGTAAAGGCGCCGACCACGACCGGCCGGGGGAACAGGGCGGCATAGGCGAGGCCGAGGCGCCGCGCCAGGAGCCCGGCGATTTCCCCCTGGGCTGCCGAAGCGGGCCGTCCTTCGATGTCGATGGCTTGGACCCGGTCGGTCCGTGTCGTCGCGACGAGCGTCATGATCGCCTGAAATTACCCCGCCAGATGTCCGCCATGCCGCCCCACCCCGATGCGGCGCAGTGTAGACGATGACCGGCCGGGCGCACAGTGATTGACGTCACCGCCGCCCGGCGCTCAACTCCCGCCACAAGGAGGAGCCATGCCCTACCCAAGCGACGATGCCGCCATCCGCCGCCTGCTGACCGAGACCCGGGTGATCGCCCTGGTCGGCGCCAGTCCCAATCCGGCCCGGGCCTCGAACGACGTCATGGAGTATCTCCTGCATCGTGGCTACCGGGTGATTCCGGTCAACCCGGGCCAGGCCGGCAAGCAGATCCTGGGCCAGACGGTGGTCGGCCACCTGGCCGAGATCGCCGAACCCGTCGACATGGTGGACATCTTCCGCGAACAGGGCGCACTTGCCGGCGTGGTCGACGAGGCGATCGCGATCGGCGCCAAGGCGGTCTGGATGCAGCTCGGCCTGGCCGACGATGCCGCCCGCACCAAGGCCGAGGCGGCGGGATTGGCGGTCGTGATGGACCGCTGCCCGAAGATCGAAATCCCCCGTTTGCGCATTTAGCGAAATGTATATGTGAAAAAATTCTATAGACACACCAGAGACGGAAAAGTCTGGACTGCGCCCCGAATCCGTCGTCAGAATGGCGCCCTGTTTCATGGAGACCAGGAATGAGCGAGCAAAAGCCTGCCTTCGAAACCCGCACCATCCATGCCGGTGCCGCCCCCGACCCGACGACCAAGGCGCGGATCACGCCGATCTACCAGACCGCGTCCTATGTCTTCGACGATGTCGACCATGCGGCGGCGCTGTTCGGCCTGCAGGCCTTCGGCAACATCTACACCCGCATCATGAACCCGACCAATGCGGTGCTCGAAGCCCGCATCGCCGACCTCGAGGGCGGCACCGCGGCGCTCGCCGTCGCCTCGGGCCATGCGGCGCAGTTCCTGGTGTTCCACACCCTGCTGGCCCCCGGTGACAAGTTCCTGGCCTCGCGGAAGCTCTACGGCGGTTCGATCAACCAGTTCGGCCACAGCTTCAAGTCCTTCGGCTGGGAAGTGATCTGGGTCGATTCCGATGATCCGGAGAATTTCGAGCGTGCCTTCGTGCCCGGCGTCAAAGCGATCTTCGTCGAATCGATCGCCAATCCGGGCGGCGTGGTGACCGATCTCGATGCCGTCGCGGCGGTCGCCAAGCGCCACCACGTGCCGCTGATCGTCGACAACACCCTGGCCACGCCCTATCTGATCCGGCCCTTCGAGCACGGCGCCAACATCGTCGTCCATTCGGCGACCAAGTTCCTGGGCGGCCACGGCAATTCGATCGGCGGCCTGATCGTCGACGGGGGCAATTTCGACTGGCTGGCGGACGACAAATATCCCCAGCTCTCCAAGCCCAATCCGTCCTATGCCGGGCTCGAGATCGGCAAGACTTTCGGCAATATCGCGCTCGCCATCGCCGCCCGCGTGCTGGGGCTCCGCGACCTCGGCCCGTCGCTCGCGCCGATGAACGCCTTCCTGATCCTGACCGGGACCGAGACCCTGGCGCTCCGCATGGAGCGGCATTCGTCGAACGCCCTCGCGGTCGCCAAGCATCTGGCGTCGCACCCCAAGGTGGCCTGGGTCTCCTATGCCGGGCTCGAAGGCGACAAGTATCATGCCCTGGCCCGCAAATACGCACCCAAAGGCGCCGGCGCCGTCTTCACCTTCGGCCTGAAGGGCGGCTATGACGCCGGCGTGAAGCTCGTCCAGGGGGTCAAGCTGTTCTCCCACCTGGCCAATATCGGCGACGTGCGCAGCCTGATCATCCATCCGGCCTCGACCACCCACAAGCAGCTGTCGCCCGCCCAGCGCACCGCTGCCGGCGCCGGTGACGACGTCGTCCGCCTGTCGGTCGGCATCGAGAATGTGGTCGACATCATCGCCGACCTGGACCAGGCCCTGGCCCAGATCTGACGAAGCCGGCGCGCCGGGCTCAGGCCCGGCGCAGCCGATGGGCCAGGTTGAGGCCCAGCGTGAAGAGCACGAAGGCGCCTGCCTGGTGCAGCGCGCCGAGCGAGACCGGCACCACGGCGAGCAGGGTCCAGACGCCGAGCAGGAACTGGATCACCACCATGGCGGCGACCAGCGCCGCCGCCGGCCGCGCGGCTGGCACCCGGCGGGACGCAATCCAGGCCAAGGCCAGCACCGCCAGGGCGGCGATTTCCGCCATATGGCGGTGCAGGAACTGCGCCGTGATCGTGTTCTCGAAGGGATCGATCCAGGCCGGCACGGTCGTGAACATGCCGGCCGGCACCAGGTCGCCGTCCATCAGCGGCCAGGTGTTGTAGGCGAGGCCGGCATCGAGCCCGGCGACGAAAGCACCCAGGACGATCTGCAGGAAGATCAGGACGACCGCCGCCGTCGCCAGTTTGGCGAGACCGGGCGAGAGAGCCTGCGCCACCCTGCCCCGCAGCATGTCGAGCGCGGTCCAGAACACCGCGGCATGAATGAGGAAGGCGACCGAGAGATGGGCCGCCAGCCGGTATTGCGAGACCGAGACGCGCTCGCTCAGGCCCGACGCCACCATGAACCAGCCGAGCCCGCCCTGCAGCCCGCCGAGTACCAGGATCCCGCCAAGCCGCCAAGCCATCGGCCGGTCCAGCCGGCCGCGCAGCAGGAACCAGGCGAAGGGCACGAAGAAGGCGAAGCCGATCAGCCGGCCGAGCAGGCGATGCGCCCATTCGAACCAGAAGATTTCCTTGAACTCGGCCAGCGTCATGCCGTGGTTCAACTGGGTATATTGGGGGATCTGCTGATACTTGCCGAATTCCTCCATCCAGGCCGCTTCCGAGAGCGGCGGGACGGCGCCGGTGACCGGCTTCCATTCGGTGATCGAGAGGCCGGAGCCGGTCAGCCGCGTGACCCCGCCCAGCACCACCATGGCCAGCAGCAGGGCCGAGACGACGAAGAGCCAGGTCGCCACGGCCCGCCGGGCCTGCGCCGTCATGGCGCCGCCGCTACCGATTCCCGCCTGTTGGCCCTGCCACTGCTGACCGGCAACGCTCATGTCCGCTCCTCACGCGATGATCGCGCGACCATAAGAGATCGCCGCTGCCGGGACCAGTGCTCAGGCACCGAGGGGCAGGAAGGGCGGCGTCTCGTCCGCGATACCGAGATTGGCGAGCAGGCGGCGCCGCGCCGCCGGCTTCAGCAGCGGCCCGAAGGCCTGGAGATGCTGGAAAATGCCCCAGTCGACTTCGCCCATATCGGCCTCGGGCACATTCATCTCGCGGAAGAATTCATGGGCGAAGCGGACCAGGACGATCGCATTGGTGACCAGGGGACCGATCCATTCCTCGCCCACATCGAGGTGCCCCTCCTCGCGCAGCGCCATGAAGTAGCGCGCCATCTGCTCGAAGGTGCCCTCGTAGATCCCCGTGATATGGGCCAGCATATGGCCCGAATGCTCGCCGTAATCGGCCCGGTCGCGGAAGATGAAGCGGAAATCGCGCACTTCCGACGACAGCGCCCGCAGGAAGCCCGCGTAGGAATCGAGGATGTCCTCCTCGCCCGGGCCGAGCTTCAGGCGCTGCTTCGCCCGCTCGACATAGAGGGCCGAGACGACGTCGAGCAGCGCCCGCTTGCTCTTGAAATGATACCAGAGGTTGCCCTCGGTAATGCCGAGGTCGGCCGCCAGTTCGGCGGTCGTCACATTGCCGAAATGCCGCTCGTTGAACAGGCGGATGGCGGCTTCGATGATGCGTTGGCGGGTGTTCCGGGCCATAGGCCCAGGTCTAGCCGATCGAAGCCGCCCTGTCAGCATTGCGGGCGCAGACTCAGGCGTGCAGGCGGACCGGCACGACCTCGTAGCCGTTGACGAAATTGGACGACACGCGCTGCGGCTCGCCCACCAGTTCGACGAAGCTGAAGCGCTTCATGATCTCTTCCCACAGCACACGGAGCTGCATCTCGGCCATGCGGTTGCCCATGCAGCGGTGGATGCCGAAGCCGAAGGAAATGTGATGGCGCGCCCGCGCCCGGTCGATCAGGAAGTCGTCCGGCCGCTCGATCGCCGTCTCGTCCCGGTTGCCGGAGCAATACCAGAGCACGACCTTCTGGCCCTTCTTGATCTGCTTGCCCTTGAACTCGAAATCCTGGGTCGCGGTGCGGCGCATGTGGGAGAGCGGGGTCTGCCAGCGGATCACTTCGGAGACCATGCTGGGGATCAGGCTGCGGTCGGCGCGCAGCTTGGCATATTCGGCCGGGTTCTGGTTGAGGGCGACGACACCGCCCGAGATCGAATTCCGCGTCGTGTCATTACCGCCGACGATGAGCAGCATGATGTTGCCGATGAATTCCATCGGGTCGTTCACCATCCCCTTGGTCTCCGGGTTGTGGGCCAGGAGGGAGATGAAGTCGAACTTGGGCGGCCGGGCGGCGCGCTCGTGCCACAGCTTGGTGAAATAGGCCAGGCATTCCATCAGCACGCGGTGGCGCTCCGCCATGTCGGCGGCGACGCCCACGGCATCGGACGAGGTCGAGATGTCCGACCAATAGGGCAGCAGATAGCGGTCTTCGAAGGGCAGGTCGAAGAGCGTCGCCAGCATCTGGGTAGTCAGTTCCTTCGAGACCCGCTCGACCCAGTTGAAGGTCTCGCCCAGCGGCAATCCGTCCAGGATGGCGCCGGCACGGGCGCGGATCAGGTCCTCCAGTTCGGCGAGGCGGGTCGGGCCCACGGCCGGCGAGGCGGCCAGGCGCTGCTGATCGTGCTTCGGCGGGTCCATGGCGATGAACATGGGCGGCTCGAAACCGTCGGTCGCATCGCCGATGATGATCGACGGGCTCGACGAGAAGACCTTGGTATTGGTCTCGACCGCCACGATGTCGTCGAAGCGGGTGATCGACCAGAACGGACCGAACGGGCTCTCGGCCACGAAATGGACCGGATCCTCGTCGCGCAGGCGGCGGAAATAGGCGCCGTGCACATTGTTCAGGAACAGTTCCGGCCGGCTCGGATCGAGGGTCTCGATCGGCAGGTGATAGGGGTCCGGAATGGCGGGGGTCTCAAGAGAAAGCGCTGCCTGGGCCACGGTGTCCTCCCTGTTTTCATTTTTATAATAGGGTTTATACCCTAATAATTCGCACTTGCCAATGCCGAAGCGGGCGCCTTGCCCGCCGGCCCCCGACAAGGCAGGATGCGCCCCGAAGGAGAAACGCCATGGCGCAAGAACCGATCGAAACGAGGCAGAGCGGCCCGAGTTGCTCGGTGAACGGCGACTGCGCCGACGCGATCGACCCGGCGCGCCGCATCGCCTTCTGGGGCGGGCTGTTCGGCGCCGTGATCGGCCTTTTGATGCTGCGCAATCTGAATGGGCCGGAATATGGCCTCGACCAAGTGACGCTCTACACCCTGGCCACGGTGCCGCCCTTCGCCTTCTGGGGCCTCACGCTCTTGGTCGCACAGCGCCTGATCGCGCGCCGCGACGCGCGGCAGGGGCGCTAGAGCCGGCCGCCGAGGGCGGCGCTGCCGACACGGAGGAGGCGCCGCAGGGGGCGCGGCGGCACCGGCGCGAAGGGGTCGTGCCCCTGCCCGGCCAGGTCCTTCAGCCAGCCGCGGGCGATGCTGACGGGCAGGAGCGCCGCCCGCGCCTGTCGCGGCAGCTTGCGGGCTTCTTCTGCCGCCTCGTCGAGATGTTCGCGGGCGTGGCCGGCCAATTCGCCGACCAGCGCCTTCAGGCCAGGCGACGGCTGACCCGCGAAGACATCCTCCGCCTCCACGCCGTGGCGCGCCAGATGGTCGGCCGGGAGATAGAGGCGCCGGCTGCCGGCGTGGAAGGGCAGCGCGCGGAGAAGCCCGGCCAAGCCGTAGCCGATGCCGGCACCATGGGCGGCCGCCCTGCCCTCTCCCCCCGTTCCCAGCGCCGCTAGCGCCAGTTCGATCAGCGCGGCCGAGGCACCGTCGAGATAGCTCGAGAGGCTGGCCAGGGTCGGCGGCGGCTGGTCGTCGAGGTCCAACTCGCGGGCATCGAGCAGCCGTTCGAAGGCGTCGAGCGGAAGCTCGAAATCGGCGATCGCCTGGGCCAGCGGCTGCACCACTTCATGGGCGCGCGGCGCCTTGCCGGCGGCGATCTCGGCCAGGGCGTCACGCCACCATTGCAGGCGGATCTGGCCGATCATGGCGTCCGAAACGATTTCCCGGATGCGTGCCACTTCGAAATTGAAGGCATAGAGGGCGAAGAGCGCCTCGCGCCGCTCAGGGGGCGCGAAGAGCACGGTCAGGAAGCGGTCCGGATCATGGTCGCGGACGAATTCGGCCAGCGTCGCCACGTCAGGCGACCGGCACCAGGGCGGCGGCCACCAGCCTGCCTTCGGCCGCCAGCACGTTGTAGGTGCGGCAGGCCGCGCCCGTATCCATCACGTCGAAGCGGAGCCCGGCCGCCTTCAGCGCCTCGCGCACGGGCTTCGGCGGCAGCGCGAAGGTCTTACCGCTGCCGATCAGCAGGAATTCGAAGTCGTCCCGTACCGCCAGCAGGGGCTCCACCGTCACCTGGCCGAGGTCGGCGACCGGCCAGGCGATCAAGGCCTTGGGCGTCAGCAGCAGGCCGCCGGCATAGGCCACGCCCTCGATCCGGAACCCGCCGTCGCCGTATTTCTCGATCCGGCGGACGGCTTGGTCCAGTTCGCGGAGTGCCATGGGGTCAGCCCTTGGCCGGGGTCGCCGCCTTGCCGCTCTCCGTATCGGCCACCGCGGGCGAGCCGCGGCGCAGCTTGCCTTCGCCGAGGAAGAGCAGGATGGGAGCGGCGATGAAGATCGACGACGAGGTGCCGACGACGATGCCGAACAGGATCACCTGGGCGAAGCCCGACACCGCCGAACCGCCGAAGATCGCCATCGGCGCCATGGCCAGGAAGGTCGTCACCGAGGTGAAGATGGTCCGGGTCAGGGTCGAGTTGATCGAAAGGTCGATCAACTCGCGGAGCGGCATGGTCTTGTATTTGCGCAGGTTCTCGCGCATCCGGTCGTAGACCACGACCTTGTCGTTCATGGAGTAACCGATCAGCGTCAGCAGGGCCGCGATCGCCGTAAGGTTGAATTCGATGCCGGTCAGGGCGAAGAAGCCCACGGTCTTGGTGATGTCGAGGATCAGCGTGGCGACCGCGCCGACCGCGAACTGCCATTCGAAGCGGAACCAGATGTAGACCAGCATCACCAGGAACGACAGGACCACGGCCATGGCACCGCTCTGCACCAGATCGGCCGAGACCTTGGGGCCGACCACTTCGACCCGCCGCAGGTTGGAGTCGGGTGCGATCTCGGCGAGCTTGGTGCGGACCGAGGCGATCGCCGCATTCTGCGCCTCTTCGCCGCCGTCCTGGCGCGGCAGGCGCAGCAGCACGTCTTCGGGGCTGCCGAATTCCTGCAGCGAGGCTTCGCCGAGTTCGAGCGAATCGATGCCGGAACGGAGCTTGGCCAGGTCGGCCGGCCCCTGGGTGTGAACCTCGACCACGATGCCGCCGACGAAGTCGATGCCGTAGTGCAGGCCCGGATAGAACAGCAGGACGATCGAAGCTGTCGACAGCACGGCCGAGGTGGCGATGCCGATGAAGCGCCCGCGCATGAAGCGGATCTTGGTGTTCTCGGGGATGAGCCGGCGTGCCCCGAACATGGCGTGGATGTCCAGGACCTTCCGCTTGGTCCATTTCACCCAATAGACCATGCCGACGCGCACCAGGGCGACCGCGGTGAACAGCGACAGGATGATGCCGATGCCCATGGCGATGGCGAAGCCGCGCACCGGGCCTTCACCGAAGAAGAACAGGGTGGCGACGGCGAAAAGTGCCGTCAGATGGCTGTCGATGATGGTCGCATAGGCGCGGTCGAAGCCTTGGTGCAGGGCCGCCATGGCGCCGCGCCCCAGCAAGGTCTCTTCCCGGATGCGTTCGTTGATCAGCACGTTGGCGTCGACCGCGATGCCGACCGACAGCACCAGGCCGGCGATGCCGGGCAGGGTCAGCGTCGCCCCCATCAGGGTCAGGATGGCAATGGTCAGCACGATGTTGGCGATCAGGGCGACCACCGCGATGCCGCCGGTCACCGAATAGAACAGCAGCATGAAGAGGACGACCAGCACGGTGCCGATCAGGCCGGAGATCTGGCCGGCCGCGATCGCATCGGCACCGAGGTCGGCGCCGACCGTGCGTTCCTCGATCACGGTCAAGGGTGCGGGCAGCGCGCCAGCGCGCAGCAGCACGGCGAGGTCGCTGGCGCTCTGAGCGTTGAAATTGCCGCTGATCTGGCCCTGGCCGCCCAAGATCGGCTCGCGGATCACCGGGGCGGAGATGGCCTTGTCGTCGAGCACGATGGCGAAGCGCCGGCCGACATTGTCCTTGGTCACGGTGGCGAAGCGCTTGGCACCTTCGCCGTCGAAACGGAAGCTGACCACCCACTGCCCGCTCTCCGGATCGCTGACGGCGCGGGCGTCGACCAGCATCTCGCCGGTCAGCAGCACTTTCTTGCGGACCGCGATCGGCTCCGGTTTGTTCGAGCCGGGCAGCGGCTCGCCGGCCAGGATCTCGGTCCCGGCGGGCACCTTGCCGGCGGCAAGATCGGTCGGGTTGACGTCCTCGACCAGGCGGAAGGTCATCTTCGCGGTCTGACCGAGGATATTCTTGATGCGCGCCGGATCCTGCTCGCCGGGGAGCTGGATCAGAATCTGGTCGGCGCCCTGGCGGGCCACGGTGGCTTCCGCCGTGCCCACGGCGTCGATGCGGCGGCGCACGATCTCCAGGCTCTGGCTGATCGCGCCCGTCGTCCGCTCCTGGATGCCGGCTTGGCTCAGGGTGACGGTGATCTTGTTGTCGGCCGTGGTGACGTCGAGGTCGGGCACCCCGCCACCCAGCACGCCGCCACCGACCGCCGAGGACAGACCGGCCAGCAACTTGCGCGCCTCGTCCGTCCGCGCGGCATCGGTGATGGTGACCTGCACGCTCTGCCCCGCGACGCCGAGGCCGGTATATTTGATGCCGGCGCCGAGCAGGGTGGTGCGCACGGAATCGACCAGATTCTCCAGCCGTTCCTTGATCACGGCCTTGACGTCCACTTCGAGCAGCAGATGCGAACCGCCGCGGAGGTCGAGGCCGAGATTGAGCTGTTTCTGTGGAACCCAGGACGGCAGCCCCTGGAGCGAGGCCCGGCTGAACAGGTTCGGCGCGGCGAAGATCACGCCCAGGGCGACGATCGCCATGTAGAGCATGATCTTCCAACGGGAATACTGAATCATGATGTGCCGCTCGACCTGGGTTCTGGAATGATGGGCTTACTTCGCCGGCTTTTCGTCGTCGCCGACCGGCTGGCCCTTGGTGCGCACCTCGGTGATGGCGCTCTTCAGCACGCGGATACGGACGCCTTCGGCCACTTCGAGGACCACTTCGTTGGCGTCGACCACCTTGGCCACCTTGCCGATGATACCGCCGGCCGCCACCACGATGTCGCCGCGGCGAGTCGCCTCGAGCAGGGCACGGTGTTCCTTCATGCGCTTCTGCTGCGGCCTGATCATCAGGAAGTAGAAGACGACGAAGATCAGGACGAGGGGGGCGATCTGAATCAGGATGTCGGCGCCGCCGCCTGCCGGTGCGCCACCCGCCGTCTGGGCCAGGGCCGATTTGATCGAGAAGATTTCGTCCATGAGGGTAAGGTCTCTGCACAGTTCGGAACGCGCGGACTATAGCGACTGAGGGGGGGAATGCAAACCGCAGCGCTGTCAGCCCGGCACCATTGTGCTAGCGTCCCGCCGCCATGACCGATACCACCCTGCTCCCCCTGCTCGCCCGCATCGCCGACAGCCTGGACCGCCTGGCCCCGCCGCCCGCCCGCGACGCCGATCCCGACGCCTTCGAGGCCTATGTCTGGCAGGCGTCGCCCGCCCATCTCCAGGGAGTCCCTGAGATCTCGCGCGTGCCCCTCGACCTGCTGCGCGGCGTCGACCGGGTGCGCGACCTGCTGCTGGCCAACACCCGCCAATTCGCCGCCGGCTTCGCCGCCAACAATGCCCTGTTGTGGGGCGCGCGTGGCATGGGCAAGAGCTCGCTGGTCAAGGCGATCCACGCCGCCGTCGCGGCCGAACACCCGGGCCAGCTCGCCCTGGTCGAACTGGCGCGCGAGGATATCCACACCCTGCCCGAGCTGCTGCGCCGCCTGCGCGGCCGCGCCCGGCGCTACCTCCTGTTCTGCGACGACCTTTCCTTCGACAACAACGACACCAGCTACAAATCGCTGAAGGCGGTGCTGGACGGTGGCGTCGAAGGACGGCCGGCCAATGTCCTGTTCTATGCGACCTCGAACCGGCGCCACCTGCTCTCGCGCGACATGATCGAGAACGAGCGTTCGACTGCGATCAACCCTGGCGAAGCGGTCGAGGAGAAGGTCTCGCTCTCCGACCGATTCGGTCTCTGGCTCGGCTTTCACACCTGCGACCAGGAAAATTTCCTCGCCATGGTCGAGGGTTACGCGAAATACTTCGGGTTGGAGATCAGCCCGGAACAGCTCCGCGCCGAAGCCGTGGAATGGCAGGTGACGCGGGGCAGCCGCTCCGGCCGGGTGGCTTGGCAGTTCATCCAGGACCTCGCCGGCCGGCTCGGCAAACGCGTCGGCTGAGGCCTAGTCGTCGACGGTGTAGAGGCGCGGCCCGCCGTTCTGGACATTGTCGAACAGGACGACGATGTCGAGTTTCTTGCCATGGCGGGACAACAGCCAGACAGCCTCGGCCTTGCCGGGCTCGTTGTCTTCGCCAGGCACGCTTTTCAGCTCGGCGAGGTGACGCGGCCCGTGCGGGTCGCCGGGCTTGTAGGACCATAGGGCGAACGGCACCGAAGCGTCCGAGTCCGCGGCCGGGCCCGACAAGACCAGGAAGCGGTCCTTGCCCAGCGGTGCGAGGTCGCGAATCCCGGCTCCCTCTCCGAGGTCGAGCACGAAAGTCTCCGCCGGCGGCCCGGCATAGGGCGCGTCGCCCGGGGCAAACAGGGGGGCAGCCCGTACCCGCAGCAGGGTGGCGCCGGCGCGGCCGTCGACCACCGGTGCCCGAAGCCCGAAGACGAGATCGCGGCCCAGCGCGACCATGCCCTCGATGTTCATGCCGCCCGAGGTGCCGTTCAGATCCTTGCCATAGGCCACTTCCGTGCCCGGCGTCTGGCGCAGCACCTCGGCCAGGCGGAAACTGAGGGTCGCCATCTCGCCGTCTTCCGCATCGGCCGGGAAGCGGGCGATGGTGTAGGACGAGAGATGGAACACTTTGCTCTTCCGGCTGCATCCGTGCGAGCCGACCACGTAATAGAATTTGCCGTCGAAGGTGACCGCCTCGCCATCGAACTGCTTCGGCTTGTCGGGCTCGCCGGAACATCGGGTGCCTTGGCGATCGAGGGCGACACCCAATGCACCCTGCCCCGCCGGTTCGGGCACCAACGTCACTTTCGCGCCGCTGGCGGCCAACGTGTCGGCTGTGAGCGTGACGGCATGAGCATAGCGAACCTCGTCGTCGACGAGATAGCATTTGCGGGCCGCACCTCCCTTCGCGGGCTGGCAGGCGATGCCGCTGACATCGGTCGAGATCGCCGCGTCCTTGCCTTCGATCTTCCCTTCCACCGTCAGCGGCTTGCCGTCGAGCGGCGTGTCTGCGGCGCGTGCGATCGTTGCCGGGCAGCAGAGCAGGACTGCCGCCAAGCCCAATTTCAGATTGTTCATGTTTCCCCCAGAGCGATGAAGCGCTCGACGCCCCACCCCTCGAACGAGAATACACGAAAAAGATGTATCGTCGACGGTCTCTCGCCGAGGCTCAGCCGGCGCCGCCGTCCAGGTATTTGGCGGGGTCGACCGGGGTGCCGGCCTTGCGCACCTCGAAGTGCAACTGGGGCACGGTGACATTGCCGGTATGGCCGACGCGGGCGATCGGCTGGCCGCGCTTCACCTTGTCGCCCTGCTTCACCAGCATGACGTCGTTGTGGGCATAGGCGGTCATCCAATTGTCGGCGTGGCGGATCAGCACGAGATTGCCGAAACCGCGGATCTCGTTGCCGGCATAGGCGACGACACCATCGCCCGCCGCCCGCACCGTGGTGCCCTTGGCAGCCTGGATATTGATGCCGTCGTTGTGCTGGCCGCCGTCCTTCGGCCCGAAGCCTGAAATGACATCGCCCGCGACCGGCCAGCCGAAACGCATCGAGCCGCCGGTCGAGGAGGGCCGGACAGGCGCCTCGGCCGGGGCAGTCGTCGCGGCCGCGGCCGCCGTCGCCGCCGGGGCTGTCGCCGCCGGAGCCGATGCCGTGGCGCTGGCCGGCACGGGCTTGCGCGCCGGCATGGGCACCGGCATGGCCTCACCGGAGGTCCGCGGTGGCGGCAGGCTGTCCGGATCGGGCTCGATGATCTCGGGTATGGCCGGCGCCGCGGCAGGTGCAGGTTCGGCTGCGGGCGCCGGGGCCGCAGGTACCGGGGTTTGGGCTGCGGGGGCCGGTTCGGACGGGGCCGCCGGTGCGGCACCGCCTTCTACCGGCCCCGGAATGCGCAGTACCTGACCGAGCTTGATGGTATAGGGCGGTGCGATGCCGTTGGCCGCCATCAGGCTGGCCTGGTCGACGCCATAGCGCTTCGCGATGTTGTAGACCGTGTCGCCCGGCGCCACCGTATGCGTGCGCGCCGCAACGCCGGTGCCGCGCGAGGCGTCGGATGCCGGCTCGCCCGGCTGCACCGTGGTCTCGGCGCCCCCGGTGGCCGGGACGGCCGAGGGAGTGATGACGATGGGTGTTCCGGCGCCGGATGTCCCCGCCGCCGGGTCGTCGAGCGGGCGGGCGGTGATGCCGCCGTGCTCGACAGGGGCCAGGGGTGCGGCCTCGACCGCCGGCATCTCGCTGCCGCCGCTGGAGACATGGCTGCTGGAACCGCCGCCGCCCGAAGTGCCGCCGACATATTCGACCGGCGCCAGGTCCTCGCGCCCGCCGCAGGCCGAGACCAGCGGCGCCAGCGCCGCCAGGACGAGCAGCGTCCGAATCAGTGCGGGGTGAGACACTCTGGCCATGGCCGCAGTCTCGATTTAGCGGGCTGCGGCGTCAATCGTCGCGCAGGATGCCTTCGACCAGGGGCACGAAACGCACCGGCATCAGCTTTTCGTAGAGGGCTTCAGCCCCTTCCCGCCGCACGCGCCAGATCTCCTGGGCGCCGTGCACCGGCCCGACCGGCAGCACCATGACGCCGCCGTCCGCCATCTGGTCGATCAGGGCCTGGGGCACCGAGGGGGCCGCCGCCGTCACCATGATGCGCTCGAAGGGCGCCTGTTCGGGCCAGCCCTTGCCACCGTCGCCGAGCCGGGTGACGACATTGTGGATATGAAGGTCGTTCAGCAGTTTCTCCGCGTGGCGGAGCAGGCTGCGGCGGCGCTCGACCGTATAGACCCGGCGGCACAGCTTGGCCAGCACGGCCGCCTGATAGCCGGAGCCGGTGCCGACCTCCAGCACCCGGTGGCGCGGCCCGACGTCGAGCGACTGCGTCATATAGGCGACGATGAAGGGCTGCGAGATGGTCTGGCCGCCGGCGATCGGCAGGGCCGTGTCCTCATAGGCCTTGTGGGCCAGGGCCGGGGGCACGAAACGCTCGCGCGGGATCGCCTCGATGGCGCCGAGGACCCTCGTATCCACGATGCCCTGCTGGCGCAGGCTGAGGATCAGGCTGGCCTTCTCGGTATCCGTGCCCATGGCATCAATCGCCCGCCAGGGGCCGGGCAAAGGCCTGGCGCAGGCTCGCCTGGGTGTCGTAATGGGTGAGGTCGAGATGCAGGGCGGTGACCGCGATCGCCCCGCCATAGACCGCCTCGATATCCGAATCGACTTCCGGCGGCTCCGGGCTGCGGCGGTAGCCGAGCCAGAAATAGGGATTGCCGCGGGCGTCCATGCGCTCCTCGACGGCGAGATTGCCCGCCCCGCGCCGGCCCTGGTGGCAGACCTTGATCCCGGTCACCCGGTCCGCCGCGACGGGCGGGAAATTCACGTTGACCAACACGTCGCGCGGCCAGCCGGCCTCGACCAGACGGCGCACCACGGCGGGGCCATGGGTGGCGGCGCAATCCCATTGCACCGGCTTGTCGCGGTCGAAGCCCATGACCTGGCTCATCGCGATCGAGGGCACGCCCAGCAGCGTTCCCTCCATGGCCGCCGCGACCGTGCCGGAATAGGTCACATCCTCGCCGATATTGGCGCCCCGGTTGACGCCCGAGAGCACGAGATCGGGCTTCCGCCCTTTCACCAGGCGGTCGATCGCCATCATCACGCAATCGGTCGGCGTGCCGGTCACG
The DNA here is from genome assembly GCF_041650655.1 of Zavarzinia sp. Classification (GTDB taxonomy): domain Bacteria; phylum Pseudomonadota; class Alphaproteobacteria; order Zavarziniales; family Zavarziniaceae; genus Zavarzinia. The sequence goes on along the minus strand of NZ_JBAZKR010000063.1, from coordinate 4,968 downwards.
GCGAAGCGCTTGGGCGCCACCTTCCGCACCCGGAGCGGCGAGGTCAGGGTGAGCGAATGGGAAGCGCCGGACTGTTCGGTTTCCGGCGCCACCACCCAGACGTCGGAACTCAGCGCCTTGGCGATGCCGATCAGGACCTTGAGGCCCGGGGCATGGATGCCGTCGTCGTTGGAGACGAGAATGCGAAGCGGCCGATCCGCGGGCTCAGGCATCGAGGTCGATCGCTTCGAGACCGCCCATATAGGGGCGCAGCACGGCCGGGATCTCGACCGAACCGTCGGGCCTGACGTAATTCTCCAGCACCGCGATCAGCGTGCGCCCGACCGCGAGGCCGGAGCCGTTCAGCGTATGCACCGGCCGCGTCGCCTTGACCCCGGCGGCGCGGCAGCGCGCCTCCATCCTCCGGGCCTGGAAATCGCCGCAGTTGGAGCAGGAGGAGATTTCGCGGAAAGTCTTTTGCCCCGGCAGCCAGACTTCGAGGTCGTAGGTCTTCACCGCACTGAAGCCCATGTCGCCGGCCGCGAGCTGTACCACGCGGTAGGGCAGGTCGAGGCGGCGCAGTACTTCCTCGGCGCAATTGGTCATGCGCTCGTGCTCGGCCGCGGACTGGTCGGGCGAGCAGACCGAGACCAGCTCGACCTTGTTGAACTGATGCTGGCGGATCATGCCGCGAGTGTCGCGCCCGGCCGAGCCCGCTTCCGAGCGGAAACAGGGGGTGAGCGCGGTGACCCGGATCGGCAGCTTGGCCTCGTCCAGGATCTGTTCGCGGACGAGGTTGGTCAGCGGCACTTCCGCCGTCGGCACCAGCCAGAAGCCGTTGGTGGTGCGGAACAGGTCTTCGGCGAATTTGGGCAACTGCCCGGTGCCGAACACCGCCTGGTCGCGCACCAGGATGGGCGGGGCGATCTCGGTATAGCCGTTCTCGGTCGTGTGCAGGTCCAGCATGAACTGGCCGAGCGCCCGCTCGAGCCGCGCCAGCTTGCCCTTGAGGACGACGAAACGGGCGCCGGAAATGCGCGCCGCCGCCTCGAAATCCATCAGGCCGAGCTTCTCGCCGATCTCGAAATGCTGGGCACCTTCGGCAAGGCGCGGCGTGCCCCAGCGGCGGATTTCGCGGTTGGCTTCCTCGCCGCCTTCCTGGACCTCGGCGGCCGGGATGTTGGGGATCGCCGAGACCAGGGCCTCGATTTCCGCCGCGAAGCTGCGGTCGGCTTCCTCGGCCGCCTGGATGTCGGTCTTCAGGGTCGCCACTTCGGCCAGCAGGGCGTCCGCATTGCCGCCCTTGGCCTTGACCTGGCCGATCTCGCGGCTGGCGTCGTTCCGGCGTGCCTGCATTTCCTGCAGACGGCCCTGGCCGGCCCGGCGCTTGGCGTCGAGGTCGAGAACGGCGGCGGACGATGCCGGGAAGCCGCGCCGGGCGAGGCCCGCGTCGAAGGCGGCCGGGTCGTCGCGGATCACTTTCAGGTCGTGCATGGGGACTCAAGCTCGGGAACGGCTGCGTGCCCTGACCTTATAGAAACAGGGCACGAGTCCGTCCAGCACTCTGGGCGTCGCAGCCGTCAGGAAGCGCCCTCTTCCGCCTCCGCCTCCGCCTCGGCGGCCGCGCGGGCACGGCTGCGCTCGATCAGGCGGACCGCGATCACCGAACCCTCGTAGAGGACGAGCATGGGGATCGCCAGGCTGACCTGGCTGATGATGTCGGGCGGGGTCACGACCGCGGCGAAGGCGAAGATGCCGACGATCGCATAGCGCCGCTTGGACGACAGCATCTTCGCCGAGACGATGCCCGCCCGGCCGAGCAGGGTCAGCACCACCGGCATCTGGAAGCTGATGCCGAAGGCGAAGATCAGGGTCATCACCAGGCTCAGGTATTCGTTCACCTTGGGCTCGAGCTGGATCGGCAGGGCACCGCTGCCGCCCGGCGCCTCGAAGCCCAGGAAGAAGTGCCAGGCCAGCGGCAGGATCATGTAGTAGAGCATCGCCGCGCCGGTGACGAAGAGCACCGGCGTCGCCACCAGGAAGGGCAGGAAGGCCTTCCGCTCGTTCCGGTATAGGCCGGGCGCCACGAACATATAGATCTGCGAGGCGATGATCGGGAAAGCGATGAAGGCGCCGCCGAAGAAGGACAGCTTCATATAGGTGAAGAAGGCTTCGGTCAGGTCGGTATAGATCATGCGCCGGGTCGAGGCGTCCGCCCCCATCGCCTGATAGAGCGGATGGGTCAGGAAGGCGTAGATCTGCTCCGAGAAGGCGTAGCAGGCACCCATGGCGAGCACCAAGGATACGATGCAATAGACCAGGCGGCGGCGCAGTTCGATCAGATGATCGACCAGCGGTGCGCGGCTCGACTCGATCTCGGCTTCGTCCTTTTCGTTGCGTCCGGCCATGTCAGGCTCCCGTGCCGGCTTCGGTTTTGGTCGTTTCGGTTTTGGTCGTTTCGGGCTTGGGCGCCTCGGCGACTTCGGCGGCGGTCGGCGCGGGCGCCGGCACCGCCGGGTGCTCGGCCTCGGCCGCCTCGGCCTCGTCGGCCAGATGGGGCTCCGCCGCGGGCTTGGCAATGGTCGGTTCTGCCGTGACGGCACGCTCCAGGTCCTGGCGGGTCTTCGCCATTTCCTCGTCGCGCATCATCTGGTCGAAGGTCGACTGGAAGTTCGAGGCCATCATGCGCGCCTTGCGCACGAAACGGCCCACGGTCCGCAGCAGGTCTGGCAAGTCCTTAGGGCCGACCACAACAAGCGCAACCACGCCGACGAGAAGGATCTCGGACCATGCGAGATCGAACATGCGCCTGTCTCCGGCAGGGGGTCACCCTGCAAGCAGTTACCGGAAGGCCGGGACCGAAGCCCCGGCCCGTACCCTGGAATCAGACCTTCTGGGCGTCCTGGCTCTTCACCGGCTCGGCCTTGGCGTCGATCGTGGTCGTGCTGCGCGCCACGTCGGTCGGGGCCGGGGGGGCCGGCTCGTCGGCGAGGCCCTTCTTGAAGCTCTTCACGCCCTTGGCGACGTCACCCATCAGTTCGGAAATCTTGCCACGGCCGCCGAACAACAAGACGACCAGGGCGATGACGATCAGCCAATGCCACATGCTCATCGCACCCATCGCCAATACTCCTCTTTCAAATCAGGCCCAGCGTGGCCGGATATTGCCCCAAGGGCACAGGGGAGGCAACGCGCAGAAATGCGGTATGCCACCCGTCGAGCTGCTTATTTGGGGCCGACCGTCGCTTCAGGAAAGACGAAACATTGCCCGAGGTCGAGGAAAAGCCGCATCTCGGTGCCAATCGGCGGCAATCGCGGCGGCGTGATGCGCGCGGCGACAGCTGCCGCACCGCCGCCGAGGTCGAATTCGACCAGGCTGTCGGCACCGAGCAGGCGGGCGCGCAGAACCCGGGCCGCCACCCCCTCCCCGGCGCCTTCCGGGCGGATGGCATGGGGCCGGACCAGGACTTCGGCCCGCGCACCAGGAGCGAGGCCCGGCGCCGGCACGGGGCCGAGGGGGGTCGGAACCCGGCCGTCCGCCCCGACCACACCGGCAAAACCATTGGCCTCGGCGAAGAATCGGGCGGCACCGGCGTCGGCCGGGCGGTTGTAGAGCGTATCGGGCGTGCCGAGCTGGACGACGCGCCCCGCTCGCATCAGGGCGATTCGCGAAGCCATGCGCATCGCCTCCTCCGGATCATGGGTGACCAGCAGGACGGCAGCCCCGGTCGAGGCCAGCAGGGCCAGCGTCTCGTCCCGCACGCGGTCGCGCAGGCGGACGTCGAGGCCGGAGAAAGGCTCGTCCATCAGCATGACGTCGGGCCGGGGCGCCAAGGCGCGGGCGAGTGCCACGCGCTGCTGCTCCCCGCCGGAGAGCATATGGGGATAGCTCTTGCCCCGGTCGCCCAGGCCGACCGCGGCGAGCGCCTTCTGAGCATCCGCCCTTGCATCGCCGCCGTCGACGCCGAAGGCGACATTGTCGAGGATCGAGAGATGGGGGAACAGCGCGTAGTCCTGGAAAATCAGGCCGACGTGGCGCTTTTCCGGCGGCAGCGCCCCCGATTCGTCGGCCACCACCCGGTTGCCGATCAGGATCCGGCCCTGTTGCAGCTTTTCGAGCCCGGCGGCGAGGCGGAGCGTCGTCGTTTTGCCGCAACCGGACGGGCCGAGCAGGCAGACCACCTCCCCCGCTTCGACCGCGAGGTCGAGACCGCCGACCGCGATGCGATTGCCGAAACGATGGGTGACCGACTCGAACGCAAGACCCGCCATTTCCCGCTCAACCCTCACCCGTCTCGGCCGCCTGCGCCCCGGGGCGCGAGACGGCGATCGCCCGGCTCATCAGGATGACCGGTATCACGCCGACCGCCACGATGGCGAGCGACGGCAGCGCCGCCTCGGCCAGACGTTCGTCGGAGGCCAGTTCGTGGGCCTTGATCGCCAGCGTGTCGAAATTGAACGGCCGCATCATCAAGGTCGCCGGCAATTCCTTCATCACGTCGACGAAGACCAGCAGGGCCGCCGTGGTCAGGCTGGCCCGCATCATCGGGAGATGGATCCGGCGCAGCGTGTCGAGCGGGCTTCGCCCCAGGCTCCGCGCCGCCGCATCCATGCTGGGGGTGACCTTTTCGAGGCCCGATTCGACCGTGTTGAAGGCGACCGCCATGAAGCGCACCAGATAGGCGAAGACGATCGCCGCCAGCGAGCCCGAAAGCAGCAGCCCGGTCGAGATGCCGAACTGCGCCCGCATCCAGGCATCCAGCGCATTGTCGAAACTGGTGACCGGGACCAGCACGCCGACCGCGATCACGGCACCGGGAATGGCATAGCCCATGGCGGCGACACGGATCGCGACCCGCCCGGCCCGGGACAGGCCGAGCCGCCGGCCATAGCCGAGCAGCACGGCGAGCGTCACCGCCAGCACCGCGGTCGGCACCGCCACGGTCAGCGTGTTGCGGGCATAGACCAGGAAGGGGCCGAGTTTCATGC
>NZ_JBAZKR010000062.1:0-28003 GCF_041650655.1 Zavarzinia sp. | reverse complement strand
GGACCCAGCCACCCCCGGCGTGGAGATCGGCCAGGGCCGCGACCTGGGCTTCGGCCGTCTGGAGCCGGAGGCCGGGCACGCCGTCCGCATCGATGCCGTGGATCGCCGCCAGCACCCGGCCGCATTGGCCCGCGAGCGCCGGCCTGACCGCGGCGAAGGCGGGATCGCGCACGATCTTGTGGCCCAGGGTCTCGCCCGCGACGAAACCCATGACGAAGCCCCGGCCGAGCCCTTCCGTGCCGTCCAGCAGGGCGGCGACGGCAGGCGAGGGCACGCCGGCAGCACCCGCGAGGCGCATCAGCCCGGCTTCCGTCTCGATCCCGGCGGCGAGGTCGAAATTCCAGGTGGCGGCTGGCGTCCGGCGCAGCACGAAGCTCTCGGGGCTGCCGTCGGGGGCCGTGCCGTCGATCCGCCAGCTCTCCTGGCTGGCGCCGCCGGACAGGCGCCGGCAAGCGGCGATGACGGAAAGACCGAGCGGGGCGAGCAGAAAGCAAAGCGTCTCCGGCGTCGGCACGGCGACGTCAGAGGGCACCGAAACCGATGGGTTTTCGGCCCTGGGCATTCACTCTCCTCCCGCTGATCGGTGCTTGTGCCGATCTCTTTTCCGCATTATTAAAACATCGTATTAACAATGCAAGCCCAAAGGGCGCATGAGGGAGGAAGAACATGCAGGAACGGATTCCGCTCGCCGTGGCCAATGCCCTGGTCGATCCGCTGGTCTTCGGCAAGCCCGATCAACTGCACGAGAATTACGCCTGGCTGCGCGCCAACATGCCCCTCGCCGTGGCCGAGCCGGAGGGTTACGACCCCTTCTGGGCGGTCACCCGCCATGCCGACATTCTGGACGTCAGCCGGCAGAACGCCCTGTTCCATTCGGCCGACCGCTCGACCACCATCGTGAACAAGGAAGGCGATGCCTTCGTCCGCAAGCTGACCGGCGGCAATCCCAACCTGATCCGCTCCCTCGTGCAGATGGATCCGCCGGACCATCCGAAATACCGCGCCCTGACCCAGAACTGGTTCATGCCGCAGAGCCTGAAGAAGATCGAGGACCGGGTGCGCGCGATCGCCGAGGCGGCGGTGGCGCGCTTCCTCGAAAAGGGCGCGCGGGAGTGCGATTTCGTCGCCGAATAGGCCCTCGGCTACCCCCTCCATGTGGTGATGGAGATCCTGGGTGTGCCGGCCAAGGACGAGGCCCGCATGTTGCAGCTCACCCAGGAATTGTTCGGCCCGCAGGACCCGGACCAGGCCCGCACCCTGCTCTCGGCCATGGACATCGAGCAGATCGTCATGATGCTGCAGGCGACGGTCGCCGATTTCGAAGCCTATTTCCGGGTGATCAGCGAGGACAGGCGGAAGCACCCGCGCGACGACCTGGCGACCGTGATCGCCACGGCCATGGTCGACGGCAAGCCGATGTCCGACCTCGAATCGATGAGCTATTACATCATCGTCGCCACCGCGGGCCACGACACCACCTCGTCCTCGACCGCGGGCGCGCTCTGGGCACTGGCCGAAAACCCGGACCAGTTCGCCCTGGTGAAGCAGGACCCCACCCTGGTGCCGGGCCTCGTCGACGAGGCGATCCGCTGGACCACGCCGGTCAAGACCTTCATGCGCTCGGCGACCGAGGACACCGAACTGGCCGGCCGCAAGATCGCCAAGGGCGACTGGCTCATGCTCTGCTATGCTTCGGGCAACCGCGACGAGGCGGTGTTCGAGGATCCCTTCGCGTTCCGCGTCGACCGCAAGCCGAACCGCCACCTCGCCTTCGGTTACGGCGGGCATCTGTGCCTCGGCCAGCATCTCGCCAAGATGGAGATGCGGCTCCTGTTCGAGGCCCTGTTGCCACGCCTGAAGTCCCTCGAACTGGCGGGCGAGCCCCGCATGTCCGAAGCCAATTTCGTGAACGGGCCGAAATCCCTGCCCATCCGTTTCGAGATCGCCTGAAGAGCACTGATGACCGACGACCATTCGCCCCGCGGCGGCGACACGCGCGAGAAGATCAAGCAGGCGGCCCGCCGCCTGTTCGCCGAGCGGGGGATCGACGCCGTCTCGATCCGCGACATCACCAAGGCCGCGGGGCAGAAGAACGCCGGTTCCGTGAACTACTACTTCCGTTCCAAGGAAGCCCTGATCGGCGAGCTGATCGCCGATGTCGCCGCCATCGTCGAGGTCGAGCGGAACCGCCGGGTCGATGCCATGGAGGCGGCGGGCGGCCCGCACGACATGCGCGAAGTGCTGGCCGTGCTGATCGACCTCTCGCCCCTGGAAGACGAAGTCGCGCCGATCGGGGAGGACGCCATCCGCTTCATGAAGCGGGTGATGGCGAGCCACAGCGAACTCCTGTTCGAGGCGATCCATTTCGATCTCGACACCGCGACGCGGCGCTGCGTCGCCCATCTGCGCCGCCTGATGCCGGCGATGCCGCCGGTTGTGGTCGGGCTGCGCATCAGGCTCGCCATGCTGCTCGCCTTCGCCGGCCTCTCCTCGCGCGAAGCGGCGGTGGTTTCGCCCGATCTCTGGCCCGCCGGCTGGACCGCGCCGGTCGCCGACGCCAATCTGATCGACGCCCTCGAAGGCCTGCTCACCCAGCCGCCTTCGGCCGAAGCGATAAACTTAACCGAATAGCGAAGTTTCTGCTCGCGGCCCCGGTGTCGGCGTGATACTTAATCACATGGTTAAGTCATCCGCCGCCCTCGACCTGCTCTATTCGGCGCTCGCCGATCCCAGCCGGCGCGCCATGGTGCAACGCCTGGCCAAGGGACCGGCGACGGTGAGCGAGCTCGCCTCGCCGCTCGCCATCTCGCTGCCGGCGGTGACCAAGCACCTGGCCGTGCTGGAGGCGAGCGGCCTGGTCGCCAGCGCCAAGACAGGCCGCGTGCGCACCTGCCGGATCGATCCCGCCCGCCTGGCCGAAGCCCAGGTCTGGCTGGCCGAGCAGCGCTCGGTCTGGGAGGCGCGTTTCGATCGGCTCGATCAATTCCTGCTGAACGGGGAGGACAGCGATGAACGACAATGAGCACATCCTGGAAATCTCGCGCTACCTGGCGGTCCCGCGCGCCCGGGTCTGGCGTGCCTGGTCGGAGCCGAAGCTGCTGGCGCAGTGGTGGTGCCCCAAGCCCTGGACGACCGAGGTGCGCGCCTTCGATTTCCGGGCCGGCGGCGATTTCTACACTTTCATGCGCGGTCCGGCGGAGACCGGGGGCGAGAGCGACAACCCCGGCTGCTTCCTGGAAATCGTGCCGGAGCAGCGCATCGTCATGACCTCCATGCTGACCGGCGGCTGGCGCCCGGCGGCCCCTTGGCTGCCCATGACCGCCATCTTCGAGATGGCGGACGAGGGGGAGGGCACCCGCTATACCGCGCGCTGCATCCACCTCGATCCGGCGGGCGCCCGCAAGCACGAGGAAATGGGCTTCTTCGAGGGCTGGGGCACCTGCATCAGCCAGTTGGAGGCCTTCGCCCAGGGTCTCTGACCGGGCCTCGCTTGCCAGGCTTCGAGGCGGCGGGTTAGGCTGGGGCATCGTGAAAATTACCGATTACCTTGCTCGCAGCCATCTCACCCTGACCGAATTCGCCCGCCAAGCGGGCGTTTCGGTCGCCGCCATGAGCCGCTATGCCAGCGGCCAACAGATCCCCCGGCCGGACGCCATGAGGCGCATCGCCGAGGCATCCGCGGGCGCGGTCGGCCCTGCCGACTTCTACGCCCCCCAGGGCGAGCCTCCGGACCCCGTGGCCCATGCGCGGCAGTTCCTGGAACGCCATCCCGAAATCCGCCAGATCGACCTGATCGTGCCCGACACCAGCGGCATCTGCCGCGGCAAGCGCGCCTCCCGCGGGGAAGCGATCGAGGTGATCGAGCATGGGCTCAAACTGGTCGGCTCCCTCTTCGGCCTCGACATCCACGGCGAGAATGTCGAAGAGACCGGCCTCGGCATGGATTCGGGCGACCGCGACCAGATCGCCGTGCCGGTCGACGGCCGCATCCTGCCCATGACCTGGGTCGGGCCTGAAGCAGCGCAGATGCTGCTCACCCTGCTCGACGAGGACGGCTCGCCCTTCTATGCCGATCCGCGCCAGGTGCTGGGCCAGGTCCAGGCCCGTTTCCGCGAGCTGGGTCTGACGCCCGTGGTGGCCTGCGAACTCGAATTCTACCTGATCGACCGCGAGCGGAACGCGGCGGGCGGGCCGCAGCCCGTGCCCTCGCCCTTCACCGGCCGGCGCGACTGGTCGACCCAGGTGCTCTCGCTCGACGAGATGGACGCCCATCGCGGCGTGCTCTCGGAGATCACGCAGGCGATGGAGGCCCAGGGCGTGCCGGTCACCGGGGCGCTCTCCGAATATGCGCCGGGGCAGTTCGAGATCAACCTGCACCATGTCGCCGATGCCCAGGCCGCCTGCGACCATGCCGTGCTGTTCAAGCGGGCGGTGCGCTCGGTCGCGCGCCGCCACGGCATCGATGCGACCTTCATGGCCAAGCCCTATGGCAACATCTCGGGTTCCGGCCTCCACGTCCATGTCAGCCTGGTCGACGACAAGGGCCGCAACGTCTTCGCCGCCGGTTATCCGGAGGCGGAGACGCGGCTGCGCCATGCCGTCGGCGGCGTCATGAAGGCGATGCAGGAATCGATGGCGGTCTTCGCCCCCAACGCCAATTCCTTCCGCCGCTTCCAGCTCGGCTCCTATGCGCCGGTGGCGCCTTGCTGGGGCTTCGAGAACCGCACCGTCTCGATCCGCGTGCCGGGCGGCGACGGCAAGGCCCGGCGGATCGAGCACCGGGTCTGCGGCGCCGACGCCAATCCCTATCTGGCGGTCGCGGCGATCCTGGGCGCCATGCATCACGGCCTGGCCCAGAGCATCGATCCGGGCCCGCCGGTCGAAGGCAATGCCTACGACCTGATCGCGCCCAGCCTGCCGCGCCATTGGCCGATCGCCCTCGACACCTATGACGACGGCCTGATCCTGCCGCGTTACTTCGGCGAGCGTTACCACCAGCATTACGGAAGGCTGCGCCGCGCCGAATTCGAGCGCTACGAGGCCGAGGTCAACCCCCTCGACCACGCCTGGTATCTCGACAAGCTGTAGGCCCCGCCGCCCAGAGGAGGCACGACGATGATGCGAGCGCTCGAAACCAGGGTTCCGCCGCTCGCCGTGCTGGCCGTCTTCGCGGCGGCGATGGAGGGGATCGCGCTGGTGTCGCCGTCCTGGTCGTGGCGGTTCGCGGGGCAGGGCGTGGTGGCCGTCGTGGTCGCCGTCGCCGGCGTCGTGGTCATCGGCCTCGGTGCTTTCGGCTTTCGCCGCCATGGAACCACGCTCAACCCCGTCGCGCCCGAGACGGCGAGCACCCTGGTGACCTCGGGCATCTACGGCATTACCCGCAACCCGATGTATGTGGGCATGGCGCTCGGCCTGCTCGGCTGGGCCGTGTGGCTCGGCCACCCGGCGGCGGCGCTCTTGGTACCGGGCTTCGTCGCCTATCTGACCCGGTTTCAGATCATGCCCGAGGAACGGGCGATCGGGGCCAAATTCGGGGCCGCCTTCGATGCCTACCGGGCGCGGGTGCGGCGCTGGCTCTAGTGCAGTGTCGAGCGGAAGAAGTTCCAGAGCACGGTGCCGGTGTCGATGTCCTGGTTGGCACCCCCGACGATGCGGCCGATCAGCGGGCCGACGCGCAGGCCCGGTGTGATGTGTCCGCCATCATGCACGATGTAGAACAGCGACTGGTCGCCCCCGGCGCAGGGCGCCCGGCGGCGCAGCTCGACCCAGGAGCCGTCGCGCCGATCGAGATCGGGCAGGCGCTCACTCGTCTCCGTGCGTGGGCAGCCTGCCTTGTCGGCGAAGAAGGCGAAGGTCTCGGCGGCGGAATAGAGGGCGGGTTGGACCTGGCCCCGCTTCGTGGTGCCCGCCGGCTGGCCCTCGAAGGGTACGATCGGATCGGCGGTACCGTTCAGGGAGAGCCAGGGCAGCGCCTTGCCCGGCTTGCAGCCCGCCGCCTGATCGGCCGGCAGGTCGGAGATCATATTGGCCCCGGCGCGCAGCAGGCGGCCCGCCGTACAGGCGAAATGCATGGCCATGAAGCCGCCGTTGGAGGGGCCGGCGATGAAGACGGCATTGCGGTCGCCATGGTCGCGGGCGATCACGTCGGCAATCACCGACGAGATGAAGCCGATGTCGTCGGCGCTCGACGGCGCGTCGCCGGCGATGGTGGAACCCCGGCCGTCGTTCCAGTGGCGATCGATGCCGTCGGGGGCGGCGACGATGAAATGCTCGCTCCGGCCGAGGGTGGGCAGGCTGGTCTGGCGCCAGATCTGGCGGGCGTCCTGGGTCCCGCCGTGGAGCAGGACCACGACCGGAAAGGGGCCATTGCCGGCGATCGGCTGGACCAGATAGTCGCGCGTGCCGTCAGCGGTCTTCATCTGGCGGAGGGTGGCGGCACCGGCGTCGCCCTTGTCCGGAAAGTCGGCCCTCGCCGCGGCAGGCAGCAACAGGAAAACCAGGACCAGAAGCCAGGACCGTGCTGCCGCCATTGCCGCCTCCGTCGCCCCGGGCGACGGTTCAGGCCGCCAAAGCCTCCTCCGCCGCCAGATAGTCATAGCCGAGATCGTGCGCCACCGCCGCATAGGTGACCCGGCCCCGGCACACGTTCAGCCCGCGGCGCAGGTGCACGTCGTCCAGCAGAGCCTGCCGGTAACCCTTGTCGGCGATGGCGAGTCCGAACGGCAGGGTGGCATTGTTCAGGGCATAGGTCGAGGTGCGCGGCACGGCACCCGGCATGTTGGCGACACAGTAATGGACCACGCCGTCGACCACATAGGTGGGGGCGGCATGGGTGGTCGCGTGGGAGGTCTCGAAGCAGCCGCCCTGGTCGATCGCGACGTCGACCAGGACCGAACCCGGCTTCATCGCCTTGACATGGGCCGCGGTGACCAGCTTGGGCGCCGACGCCCCCGGCACCAGCACGGCGCCGATCACGAGATCCGACGCCGGCACCAGCCGGTCGAAGGCGGCGCGGGTCGAATATTGGGTCCCCAGCGCCGGGCCGAAGCGCTTGGCCAGGCGGTCGAGGGCGGTCAGCGAGCGGTCGATCACGGTGACGTCGGCGCCCATGCCGAGGGCCACCTCGATCGCATTCTCGCCCACGACGCCGCCGCCGACCACGAGCACCTTGGCTGGCGCCACGCCGGGTACGCCGCCGATCAAGATGCCGCTGCCGCCATGCTCGCGTTCGAGTGCGCTGGCCCCGGCCTGGACCGACAGCTTGCCGGCGACCTGCGACATGGGGGCGAGCAGGGGCAGGCCGCCCGTGGCGTCGGTCACCGTCTCATAGGCGATGCAGACGGCGCCGGACTTCACCAGGTCGCGGGTCTGTTCCGGATCGGGCGCCAGATGGAGATAGGTGAAGAGGATCTGGCCGGGGCGCAGCATGGCGCGCTCGCCTGCCTGGGGTTCCTTCACTTTGACGATCATCTCGGCGGCGGCGAAGATTTCGGCCGGGGTCGCGGCGATCGTCGCCCCGGCGGCGCGGTAGTCGTCGTCGCCGGCACCGATGCCGGCACCCGCCCCGGTCTCGACCGTGACCTGATGGCCGTGGGCGACGAATTCCTGGACATTGCCCGGCACCAGGCCGACGCGGAATTCGTTGTTCTTGATTTCCTTGGGCACACCGATGCGCATGGCTCGCACTCCGCGCGGGATTTCGCTGGCTGAAATCCTACCCCGGACAGGGCGCAAAGTGCATGCAAAGCTGGACGATGGCAGGGGACGGGGCGCAAGATTCGCGCACAAAAATGCTCTTCTGTGACGGATCTTTGTGCATGGACGGCTTGGACCGCATGGATCTGGCGATCGTCGAGGCGCTTCGCCGCGACGGCCGCATCACCGCGACCGAGCTCGGCGCCCGGGTCGGCCTGTCGCCTTCCGCCTGTTCGCGGCGGGTGCGCCGGCTGGAGGAGGAGGGGGTGCTGCTCGGCTATGGCGCGGCGGTGAACGAGGCGGCGCTGGGCCGGGGCCTATCCGCGATCCTGTTCATCTCGCTGCAGTCGCAGACCGAGGAACATCTTTCCGCCTTCGAGCGGGCGGTGCGCCAATGTCCCAATGTCGTCGAAGGCTATCTGCTCTCGGGCCAGTTCGACTATGCGCTCCGCGTCGTCGCCCGCGATGTCGCGGATTACGAGCGGATCCACAAGGAACAGCTCTCCCGCCTGCCGGGGGTCTCGCGCATCCAGTCCAATTTCGTGCTGCGCAAGGTGGCGGGATAGGCGCCGGGGCCGCAGCCCCGGCGCCCGGACCTCACTTCAGGCTCAGGATATAGTCGATCAGGGCCTCGGCCTCTTCGTCGGTGACGGGCTGGCGGGCGCCTTCGGGCGGCATGTCGTGGGTGCCCCAGTGGTAGGCCACCGGGTCGCGGGTGCCGGTATGGACGATCGGCACGAGCATCAGCTTGGCGTTCTTCAGCCCGGCGAAGCGCCGGCCGATATCGCGGAACGAGGGAGCGATGGTGTCGTGTTTCACATCGTGGCAGACGAAGCAGCCCTTGGCCCGGGCCAAGTCCTCGCCGGCGTCGGCGCGGGCCGGGCCGCCGGCCGCCAGCGCCACGACGAGACCGGCCGCGGCGGCGGCCAGGGTCCGAACAGTCTTGGAGGGGGCGATCATTGCGCTGCTGCGCGGCAGCGTCGGGTGTGCGGACATGTTGAGTCCTCTTGTTATGGGTCCGGTGCCCTGAGATCGATTCGCCGGGCACCGGAAAAACTATCACGACCAGCCGCCGGTGGTCGCGCCCTCTGCGCGGGTCAATAGAAGCGGTCGCGTTGCCACGCGGCTGCCGTGCGCACGATCGTCTCCATGTCGCTGTATCGGGGTTCCCAGTCGAGGATGCGGCGGATGCGGGCGGCATCGGCCACCAGCACGGGCGGGTCGCCGGCCCGGCGCGGCCCGATCGAATGGGGCACCGTCTTGCCCAGCGCCGCCTCGGCGGCGCGGATCACGCCCGCCACGGTGACGCCCTGGCCGGTGCCGACATTCAGCGTCTCGCAGCCGCCGCCGGCCAGCATCCGGCCGAGCGCCACGACATGGGCGGCGGCCAAGTCGACGACATGGATATAGTCGCGCATCGCGGTGCCGTCGGCGGTCGGATAGTCGTCGCCGAACACGGTGAGCGGCTTGCCGGTACCCAGCACGGCCTTGCACAGATTGGGGATCAGATGGGTCTCGGGCTCGTGGCTCTCACCCACCTCGCCATCGAGGTCGGCACCGGCGGCATTGAAATAGCGCAGCACCGTGTAGACCAGGCCATGGGCTTGGGCCATCCAATAGAGCGCCTGCTCGAAGGCGAGCTTGCTGGCACCATAGGGATTGATCGGCCGGGTCGGGTGATCCTCGGCGATCAGCTCGGTCTCCGGATTGCCGTAGACCGCGGCGGTCGAGGAGAAGATCAGGGCCTTCACGCCGGAATCGACCAGCGCCTTGGCGAAGAGCACGGCGGCGCCGACATTGTTGTCGTAGTATTTGGCCGGGTTGGCCACACTCTCGCCGACCAGGCTGCAGGCGGCGAAATGCATGGCGGCGACCACCTCATGCTCGCGCACGATCCGGCCCACGAGGTCGACATCGCGGAGGTCGCCCTCGATCAGCGGCCCCCATTTCACCGCCTCGGCATAGCCGGTCGAGAGATTGTCCAGCGTGACCGGCAGGTAGCCGGCTTGCGACAGTGCCTTGCAGGTCTGCGAGCCGATGTAGCCGGCGCCGCCAGCGACCAGAATGGCCCTCATGAAATGCCCCTACACCCCGTGAAGATCAGGCCTGAAATACAGGCGCCGCATCCTCGGGTCTTTTCAGGACATGTTCAAGACGGCAGGGCAGGCCTCAGTTGCCGTGGCCGCGGGCGGGTCCGTGCGATTTGGCGGACGGCGGGCCGCGGCGCAGCCGGGACGGGCCGCCCGGATGGGGACCGGCGTGGGTCTGCGGACCCGGGCCGCGGTGAGGCCGCTTGGGCGGGCGCGGCTGATCGTCGCCCCCGGGGCTGGCGGGTTCGATCCTGATCTTGGGGTCGCGTGCGCGGCGCACGGATTCGGCGAAGCCCTCGGCCATCGCCGGCGCCACCTCGAAGCGGGTGTCCTGATCGAAGATGCGAATGGCGCCGATGTCCTGCTTGGTCACGCTGCCGAGCCGGCAGATGATCGGCAGCAGCCAGCGCGGATCGGCATTGCTGCGCCGGCCGACATTCATCGAGAACCAGACGCCGCCGCCCATGCCGTCGGGCGCAGGGGCCACGCGTGGGCCGCGGGCCGGCGGCGAGGCGTCATCGCTCAGCTCTTCCGGCGCCGGCAGGTCGCGGCGGCGCAGGCGCAGCAGGGCGGCGGCCAGCTTCTCCGGCCCGAAGCGGTCGAGCAGGGCACGCGCCAGCACCAGATCGTCCTCGCTCGGCTCTTCCGCCAGCAAGGGATCGGCGAGCAGGCGTTCCTGATCGAGCTGATGCACTTCCTCGGCGGTCGGCGCGCCCGACCAGGTGACCTTCAGCCGGCTGCCGAACAGGAGCTGCTCGGCCCGGCGGCGGCGGTGGTGGGGCACGACCAGCACGCAGGTGCCCTTGCGCCCGGCACGGCCGGTGCGCCCGCTCCGGTGCAGCAGGGTCTCGCGGCTGTTGGGCAGCTCGGCGTGGATCACCAGGGCGAGGTCGGGCACGTCGATGCCGCGCGCGGCGACGTCGGTCGCGACGCAGACCCGCGCCCTGCCGTCGCGCACCGCCTGGAGGGCGTGGCTGCGCTCGGCCTGGGACAATTCGCCGGACAGGGCGACAACGGCGAAGCCGCGTTCCTGCAAGCCGGCATGGAGGTGGCGCACGGATTCCCGCGTGGTGCAGAAGATCATCGTCGCCCGCGCCTCGTAATAGCGCAGGATGTTGACGACGGCGTGCTCGACCTCGTTCGGGGCGCAGCGGACGGCGCGATAGTCGATGTCGCCATGGGCCTCGCCCTTGGCGGTCGCCTCGATGCGCAGCGCGTTCTTCTGGTAGTGGGTCGCCAGCGTCGCGATCTCGGGCGCGATGGTCGCCGAGAACAGCAGGGTGCGCCGGCTCTCCGGCGTGGCGTCGAGGATCGCTTCGAGGTCTTCGCGGAAGCCGAGGTCCAGCATCTCGTCCGCTTCGTCGAGGACGGCGGCGCGCAGTTCCGAGGTGACCAGGCGGCCGCGCTCGATATGGTCGCGCAGGCGGCCCGGGGTGCCGACCACGATGTGGGCACCGGCCGAGAGCGCATGGGCCTCGCGCCGGACGTCCATGCCGCCGACGCAGGAGACGACGCGGGCGCCGGCCGGGCCATAGAGCCAGGTCAGTTCGGCGTGGACCTGCATGGCGAGCTCGCGGGTCGGAGCGATCACCAGGGCGATCGGGGCGAAGCGGGGGGCGAAACGCTCGGCGCCGTCGAGCAGCGTCTTGGCGATGGCGAGGCCATAGGCGACCGTCTTGCCCGAGCCGGTCTGGGCCGAGACCAGGAGGTCGCGGCCCTCGGCATCGGGCTCGAGGACGGCGCTCTGCACCGCCGTCGGCTCGGCATAGGCGCGGGCTTCGAGGGCGCCGTTCAGATGGACATTGATGAAGGGAAAGGGCATGTGGCCTCGGCCGCGCCGGAATTCGGGGGGCGATGTATGGGGAGGGAATGGCCGCATCGCACAGGCAAAGGCGGCTCGTTGCCGGAACCCATACAGGAAGTTGCTCCCAAAGACCATGCCCCGCGGCGCATGGGCGCCGTCCCGTTACGCAGGGACGGCGCCTTTTCCGTCCATTTCGAGGCAGCCGAGGCCGGCCAGGCTGGCCCGCGCCGCCTCGAACGCCGGTGTATGCGGCTCGGTACCGAGGAAATCGCGGAGCCGCCGATTGTCCAGCCGGAGCGGAATCTGCCAGAGATAGCGCATCTCCCAGAGCTCGCGGAACAGGGGCACGAAGGGCCGCGCCAAGCCGACCACCGCCCAGGGGAAGGTGCGGATCGGCAGTTCCGGCCGGCCCGCCGCCTCGCGCACGACATGGGCGATGTCGATACCCCGTTCGAACCAATGGCCGCCGAAATGGAAGCGGGCGAAACGGGGCAGTTCCGCTTCGCGGTCGAGCAGGCGGGCGAAAGTCTCCGCCACGTCGGGCAGATAGGCCCAGGCATGGCCGACGTCGGGCGCGCCCGGATAGGTCACGCGGGCGAGCGGGCGGCCCGGCATGACGATGCCCTGGCCGAACCAGGAATTGCGTGAAGCGGGGCCGAAGAAATCGCCGGCGCGCAGGATCAGCACGGGCAGGCCGCTCTCTTCCAGCGCCCGTTCCAGGGCGATGCGGATCCGGCCCTTGCGGGTTTCCGCCGCCTGGGGCGCGTCTTCGGCGATCAGGCCGCTCACCGCCCCGAAATTATAGACCGTGCCGGGCAGCAGGATGCGCGCCCCGCTCGCTCGTGCCGCCGCGATCGTATTGGCCATCATGGGCAGCACCAGCGCCTGCCAGTTCCGGTAGCCGGGCGGGTTCACGGCATGGACGATCGCCTGCACGCCCGCGGCCGCCGCGATCACGTCGGCGGCACTCATGGCGTCGCCCCGGCGCCAGTCGAACCGGCTGTCCGCGGCCACCCGGGCCGGATCGCGGTGGAGGGCGCGGATGCGCCAGCCGCGCGCCGCCAGGGCGCGTGCCGTCTCGCCGCCGATGCCGCCGCTGGCGCCCAGGATCAGGGCCGTTCTGGTCTCGCTCATGGTCTGTCTCCGTCTTGGTGGCGACAGGATGGCGCTGGCTCTATACAAGAAAAATTGCCGATTAAGCTGGTGCTGTTATAAGAATTCTTATGACTGATGCCCCGCCCGGCTGGGACCACTACCGCAGCCTGCTGGCCGTGCTGGAAACCGGCAGCCTGAGTGCCGCCGCCCGCCACCTGGGCCTGACCCAGCCGACGCTGGGCCATCACATCGCCGCGCTCGAGGCGGCCCTGGGCGTCCCCCTCTTCACCCGCTCGCCGCGCGGCCTGCAGCCGACGGCGACGGCCCGCCTGCTGCGTCCCCATGCCGAGGCCATGGCGGCGGCCGAAGGGGCGCTGCGCCGGGCCGCCTCGGCCGAGGCGGGGGGCGAGCGGGGCACCGTCCGCATCACGGCGAGCGAGGTGGTGGGCGGCCTGGTGCTGCCGCCCTATCTGGCCGAATTCCGCCGCCGCCATCCGGGCATCGTGCTCGAACTCTCGCTCTCCAACCTGTCCGAAGACCTGCTGCATCAGGCGGCGGATATCGCCATCCGCATGGTCACGCCGCGGCAGGAAGCGCTGGTCGCCCGTCCTCTGGGCGAGATCCACTTGGGCCTCTATGCCAGGGCCGACTATCTGGCCGCGGCGGGCACGCCGGCCCGCCTGGAGGATATCGCCGGCCATGCCCTGATCGGACCGGACCGGGACAGGGCCGTGCTGCGCGGTCTCGGCGTCGCCGCGCTGGCGCCCGAGGCCTTCACCCTCCGCCTCGACGACCAGGCGGCGCAATTCGCCTTCATCCGGGCGGGCTATGGCATCGGCGTCTGTCAATGCGGTCTCGCCGCGCGGGAGCCCGGTCTCGTCCGCCTGTTGCCCGAAGCCTTCGAGGCCAGGCTGCCGGTCTGGCTGGTCTGTCACGAGGACCTGCGGGCCAGTCGCCGCGTGCGCCTGGTCTTCGACTTCCTGGCCGAAGCGCTGGCCGATTATATCGTCCGCGGAGGGTGAGGGCGGCGTCGCGAAACTATCGCGGGCCTGAAACGGGACTGTCGCAGCCACGCCCTATGTTCCGCCGTCCCGCATTCCGGGATTGGAGGGCCCCCCATGTTCCTGCGTATCCTGACCTCGGCATCGCTGGTCTGCCTCTGTGCGGCCGCCGCCCAGGCCGCCGATGGCATCACCCTGACCACCCCGCATCTGACCTCGGCCGACAATTTCCGCGACCTGGTCGGTACCACGACGTCCTACACGGTCTCGACCTATGACGGCGTGCTGCGTCCGGGCGTGTTCTACCGCTCCAACGCGCTGTCGCTGAACACGGCCGATCTCGCCACGGTCGAGACCCTGGGCATCGGCCTCGTCATCGACCTCCGCCAGCCGAGCGAGATCGCGACCAAGCCGGACACGGTGCCGGCCGGCGCCAGCTATCTGAACGTCAATGTGCTCGGCTCCGTCAGCCTGACGCTTCCCATGGTGAGCCCGGCCACCTCGATCGCCTATATGGAAGAGATCAACCGCCAGTTCGTGACCAATGCGGCGGTCCGCGCCGAACTGGCGAAGACTCTGGTGGCGCTGGCCCAGGAGGACGATGCCGCCCTCTATCACTGCACCGCGGGCAAGGATCGGACCGGCTGGGTCTCGGCCGTGCTGCTCTCGATCGCCGGGGTCGATTCCGCGACGATCATGGACAATTACCTGGCCAGCAACAGCTATTCGGCGGGTAGCATCGCCGCCACTCTGGCTCAGCTCACCACGGCTTACGGCGCCGGTTTCGCTGCCATCTACGCCCCTCTGCTGGGTGTCCAGGCGAGCTATCTCCAGGCCGGTCTCGACCAGCTCGCGGCCGACTACGGCACGATGGACGATTACCTGAAGAACGGCCTCGGCCTCGATCAGGCGACCATCTATGTCCTGCGCGGCAAGCTGGTGCGCTATGGCGTGCTGCCGGGCCAAGCCGGGCTTTCCGGCAATGCCGCGGCCGGTGCCGAGCTGCTGCGGGCACTCCAGGACAGCGATCTCTCGGGCGCCTATACCGACTATAACTACTACCTCCAGTCGGCCATCGACGCCGCCACCCTGGGCGCGGTGCCGACCACGGTGGGCGGTCAGATCCATGCCGACGCCGGCGCCTTCCTGCTGCGGGCGCCGCAGCGGCTCGAGGACGCCACCGCGACCTATGCCCGCGGCACCGGCCTCGGCGAAGACGAGACCCGCTATTGGGTCGCCGGCCTCGCCTCCTATTTCTCCGCCGACGGCGGCACGGAAGCGGCGGATGCCAAGGAACACGAGGCGGGCAGCGTGCTGGGCGCCACCCATCGCTTCGGCGCCGACGCGGTCGCCGATCTCGGCGCTGCCTACAGCGCCGGCACGATCGACGCCGCCGGCGCTTCGGCCGATGTCGATGTCACCTCGCTCACGCTGGGCGGGCGTTACGGCTTCGCCGGGCTCGGCGCCGGGCCTTTCGTCGCCCTGAACGGCAGCGCCTCCTATGTCGACTACAGTGCCGACCGGGCGCTCGGCGCCGGCCTCGGCAGCGCCAGCGGCGATAGCAGCGGCTCGGTCTTCGCGGCGCGCGGCGCCGTCGGCTATCTCGCCACCGTACAGGGCTTCACGGTCGAGCCGGCGCTGGGCCTCCGCATCGCCCGGGCCGATCTCGACGGCTTCCAGGAGGCGGGCAGCGACCTCGCCCTGGCGGTCGACGCCATCGGCGAGACCCGGACCAGCCTGCTCGCCGATCTCCGCATCGCCATGGACAATGCCAAGCTCGGCGCCTGGACAGTCTCGCCCGGCTTCAGCTTCGGCTACGAGCGGGCCCTCGACTCCGACGGCGTGACCAGCCGCGGCACGGTGCAGGGCGTCTCGATCAGCCAGCAGTCGGCCGACGACGGGCGCAACCTGTTCAAGCTCGGCTTCGACTTGGCGGCCTCGACCGACGGCATCACACTGGCCGCCGGCATCCGCGGCATCGGCGGCGATAATACCGAAGGTGTCTCTGGCCATATCGGCCTGGGTCTGCGCTTCTGATCGCTGGGGGCGGTGCTGCCCTGCGCCGGGCGCGCCGCCCTCATTCCAGAATTCGCTTGGAAATAAGCCGGTAGCGGGCTAGTTTCCGGGTCGGAGATTGCGCGGCGCGTTGCGCCGACTGGGATTGGGCTGGCAATCTCCCCGATCATCCCGGTGCCGGTGCCATCGCCTGTTTCGCTCTGCGGAACGGGGCCTTGCCAGCACGACACTTGCCCCCGCATCCCGATGGATTCGAGCGAAAGTAACGATCGTCCATGAGACCAGGACAGCAGCACAACAAGCGACCGCGTGGCGGCCGACAGAACGGCAATGGCGGCGGCGGCGGCGGCGGAGGCGGCGGCGGTGGCGGCGGGCGGAAGCCGGGCCACGGCCCGAACCGGACCTATGATTCGAACGGTCCCGACGTGAAGGTGCGCGGCACCGCCAGCCACATTTTCGAGAAATATCAGCAGCTCGCGCGGGATGCCCAGTCCGCCGGTGACCGTGTCACGGCCGAAAACTACCTCCAGCACGCCGAGCATTACTATCGCCTGATGCTGGCCAACAATCTGATCGCGCCGCGGAACCCCGGCGGCCCGCAGGGCCAGCCGAATCCCGGCCAGGGCGTCCAGCCCGAAATGCCGCCCTTCGACATGAGCCTCGCCAACGGCGAGGAAGAGACCGAAGTGCTCGATTTCGACCTCGACGGCGACCGCATCACGAGCTGAGGGCTCTGCCCTTCTCGCCGCCCTCGCCCCCGACCGGGGGGGAGGGCCGGGGCGAGGGGGCGGCTTCGCGGCCGCCGCCCGCCACACCCTTCCTTGATTTTCGTCAAGGCATTCCCTCGCCCCTTGTGTTGCAACGAGGCAACACTATATCGGTGGGGACGGACGGCGGACCTGACATCCGCTGCCAAGGAAGGGGATCCTCGGAATGGATTTCGAGAAATATACCGAACGCGCCCGCGGTTTCGTGCAGTCGGCCCAGGGGCTGGCCCTGCGCTCGGGCCACCAGCGTTTCACGCCCGAACATCTCGCCAAAGTGCTGCTCGACGACGAGCAGGGACTGGCGGCTTCGCTGATCAAGGCGGCGGGCGGCCGCGCCGATGCGGCCCTGGCCGGGATCGAGGCGGAAATCGCCAAGATGCCGAAGGTCGAGGGCCAGGGTGCCGGCCAGCTCTATCTGGCGCCGGAAACCGCGCGCCTCTTCGATTCCGCCGAACAGATCGCCAAGAAGGCGGGTGACAGCTTCGTCACCGCCGAACGCCTCCTGCTCGCCCTGGTGATGGCCTCCGGTACGCCCGCGGCCGAAGTCTTCAAGAAGGCCGGCGTCACCGCGCAGGGCCTGAACAAGGCGATCGACGACCTGCGCAAGGGCCGCACCGCCGATACCGCTTCGGCCGAAGACAGCTACGAGGCCCTGAAGAAATACGCCCGCGACCTGACCGCCGCGGCGCGCGACGGCAAGCTCGACCCGGTGATCGGCCGCGACGAGGAAATTCGCCGCACCATCCAGGTCCTGTCGCGCCGGACCAAGAACAATCCCGTGCTGATCGGCGAGCCCGGCGTCGGCAAGACCGCGATCGCCGAAGGCTTGGCGCTTCGCATCGTCAATGGCGACGTGCCGGAATCGCTCAAGCATAAGCAGCTCATGGCGCTCGACCTCGGCGCCATGGTCGCCGGTGCCAAGTTCCGCGGCGAATTCGAGGAACGGCTGAAGGCCGTGCTGAACGAAATCACCGCCTCCGGCGACATCATCATGTTCATCGACGAGATGCACACGCTGGTCGGCGCCGGCAAGGCGGACGGCGCCATGGACGCTTCCAACCTGCTGAAGCCCGCATTGGCCCGCGGCGAGTTGCATTGCGTCGGCGCCACCACGCTGGACGAATACCGTAAGCATGTCGAGAAGGACGCGGCGCTCGCCCGTCGCTTCCAGCCCGTCTTCGTGAGCGAGCCGACGGTCGAGGACACGATCTCGATCCTGCGCGGCCTCAAGGAGAAATACGAGCTGCACCACGGCGTGCGCATCACCGACGTGGCCCTGGTCGCGGCGGCGACGCTGTCCAACCGCTATATCACCGACCGCTTCCTGCCCGACAAGGCGATCGACCTCGTGGACGAATCGGCCAGTCGGCTGCGCATGGAAGTCGACTCGAAGCCCGAGGCGCTGGACGAGTTGGACCGCAAGATCATGCAGTTGCAGATCGAGCGCGAAGCCCTGAAGAAGGAAGAGGACAAGGCCTCGAAGGAGCGCCTGGCCAAGCTCGAGAAGGACCTCGCCGAACTGGAACAGGAGTCGGCCGAGATGACCGCCAAATGGCGGTCCGAGAAGGACAAGCTCTCGGTCCAGCAGAAGCTGAAGGAACAGCTCGACGCCGCCCGTTCGGAACTCGAACAGGCGCAGCGCAAGGGTAACCTCGCCCGTGCCGGCGAGATCGCCTATGGCGTGATCCCGGATCTCACCGCCAAGCTCGAGAAGGCCCAGGCCGATACCGAGGCCGCGACCATGCGCGAAGCGGTGACGGAAGAGGATATCGCCGCCGTCGTCTCGCGCTGGACCGGCATTCCGGTCGACAAGATGCTGTCGGGCGAGCGCGAGAAGCTCTTGAAGATGGAACAGCTTCTGGCCAGCCGCGTGGTCGGCCAGCCGGAAGCGGTCACCGCCGTCTCGAATGCCGTCCGGCGCGCCCGTGCGGGATTGCAGGACGCGGCGCGTCCCATCGGCTCCTTCCTGTTCCTGGGCCCGACCGGCGTCGGCAAAACCGAGCTGACCAAGGCGCTGGCCGAATTCCTGTTCGACGACGATACGGCCATGGTCCGCATCGACATGTCGGAATTCATGGAGAAACACGCGGTGTCGCGCCTGATCGGTGCGCCTCCGGGCTATGTCGGCTATGAGGAAGGCGGCGTGCTGACCGAGGCCGTCCGGCGCCGGCCCTATCAGGTGATCCTGTTCGACGAGGTCGAAAAGGCGCATCCCGACGTCTTCAACGTGCTGCTCCAGGTCCTCGACGACGGCCGCCTGACCGACGGCCAGGGCCGCACGGTCGACTTCCGCAACACGGTGATCATCCTCACCTCCAACCTGGGCGGCGAATATCTCGCGGCCGAGGATGCGGACGTCAATCCGGGGCGCACCCGCGACCTCGTCATGGGGGCCGTGCGCGCCGCCTTCCGGCCCGAGTTCCTGAACCGGCTCGACGAAGTCGTGCTGTTCAACCGCCTGGGCCGGGGCGAGATGACCGGCATCGTCGAGATCCAGCTCGGCCGCCTGCGCAAGCTGCTGGGCGAACGCAAGCTGTCGCTGGAACTCGACCAGGCGGCCAAGGAATGGCTGGCCGAAGCGGGCTACGACCCGGTTTACGGCGCCCGTCCGCTGAAGCGCGTCATTCAGCGCAACCTCCAGAATCCGCTCGCCGAGCTCATTCTGGAAGGCGAGGTGAACGAAGGCGATACCGTGAAGGTCTCGGCCGAAGCGGGCCAGCTGGTGATCAACGGCAAAGCCGTCGAAGCCGAAGGCCACATGCTCGGCAAGGCCAAGAGCCCGGCCTTCGTCTCCACCGTCGAAGGCAACGCCTGAGGTCTCTGGCCTGCGTCGTGCCCGGGGGCTCGTCCCGGGCACGACGCGAACGCAGGCCGCAACGAGTAGACGTGGATGGCCGGGTCATGCCCGGCCATGACGTTTTCGGAGGGGCCTCGCTCAGGAAAGAGTGGCGCCCATCCGGACCAGGCGGCCCGGCTTCGCCCCGGTCAGCGCGTCGTTCTCGATCACCGGAATGCCCTTCACGATCGTCGCGCGGTAACCCACCGCGTCCTGCAGCAGGCGCTGGCCGCCCGCCGGCAGGTCCTGCACCATATGCGGTGCCTTCAGGGTCAGGCGGTCGAAATCGATCACATTGAGGTCGGCGCGCTTGCCCGGTTCGATCGTGCCGCGGTCGTGGAAGCCGCCGTGGGCGGCATTGGCGCCGGTCAGCATGTGCACCGCCTTTTCGAGTGGCAGGCGATCGCCCTTCACCCGGTCGCGCGCCCAATAGGCGAGCAGGAAGGTCGAGAAGGAGGCGTCGCAGACCGTGCCGACATGGGCGCCGCCGTCCGACAGGCCCGCCAGGGCGAGGGGATGGCGCATCATGGTCAGCACATTGTCGAGCGAGAAGCCGACGTAATTGGCGAAGGGGAAATAGAGCAGGGCCTTGCCCTCGTCCTCCAGCATGGCGTCATAGACGGCGGCGAGCGGGGTGACGCCCTTGGCCTCCGCCTCGGCATAGAGGCTCTTCTCGAAGGGCTGCTCGTAATCCGGTGTCTCGCCCAGCCGGAACATCATGGTCGAGACGAAATCGATCGCGGCCAGGAATTTGTCGACCATGGGCGGCACCGAGGAACCGTCGGCCGCCAGCCGTTCCGGCTGTTCCGACAGCATGCGCGCCTTGGTCGCCGGATCGCGCAGGATCGCCACCCGCTCCGCCAGCGGCAGATGGGCGATCGCCTTGTAACTCGGATGGCCCATGAAGGGATGGAAGGTGCATTGCAGGCCCAGCATCACGCCGACCGCGCGGGGCGCCGTCTGCAGGCGGATGGTGACGCCCTTCTTTTCCGCCGCCTCGGCCCGGGCGACGATGCGCTTCCACTGTTCGGGCGCCATCGGGCGTTCCATCAGGGTGATCGAGGTCGGACGATCCGGCACGGTCGCGGCATAGGCCTCGACGATGTCGAATTCGCGCTCGAATTCCTCCGGCCCCTTTTCCAGGTCGAAGTCGGAGACGGCTTGCAGCACGCCGAAATCGAGCCCCTTCAGGGCTTCGGCGAGGCCGGTCAATTCTTCCGTCGCGGCTTCGGAGGCCGGCGTCTCCAACCCGTCCGACGTGCGGTGGGTATCGCTCCGCCCGGTGGCGAAGCCGAAGGCGCCGGCCGTCATGGCTTCGCGCAGCAGGCGGCGCATCTCGGCGATGTCGGCGGCGGTGGCCGCCTCGCCCTTCACCGCACGCTCGCCCATGACATAGACACGCAGGGGGTCATGCGGAACCATGGCGGCGAAATCGATCGTATGGGGAAAGTCGATCGCGGCCAGATAGTCCGGGAATGTCTCCCAGTTCCATTTCAGGCCCTCGGCCAGGGCGACGCCGGGAATATCCTCGACCCCTTCCATCAGGCGGATCAGGCAGTCGTGATCGGCCGGGCGCACCGGCGCGAAGCCGACGCCGCAATTGCCGAGCACGGCGGTGGTGACGCCGTGATTGACCGAGGGGCGGAGGTCGGCGTCCCAGGTCACCTGGCCGTCGTAATGGGTGTGCAGGTCGATGAAGCCCGGCGTGACGATGGCGCCGGCGGCGTCGATCACGCGGGCGGCCGTGCCCGGGCAGGTGCCGACGGCGGCGATCCGCCCGTCCTTCACGGCGACGTCGCCGGGATAGGCCGGCTTGCCGGTGCCGTCGACGATCAGGCCCCCGGTGATCTTCAGGTCGTAGTCCATGGCGCTCCCTCTTCCGCTTCTCCGGCGGTTGCGATGATCATGACATCTAGTCGCATTCGACGTCGCGGTCATTGATCGGCCCTGCCAGAAAATTGACTTTTTGTGCCAAGGGGCGATGCTGGGGGCATGATCGGCAGCGGTGTCCTCTCCGCCTATCTGGCGGCCCTGGTCGAGACTCTCGGGTCTCGCGCTCCCGCCGTGGCGGAAGCGGCGGGGATCGAGCCCGCGTTGCTGGCGAGGCCCGATGCGGTGCTGCCGATCGCGGCGGTCGATCGCCTGTGGCAGGCGGCGGCCGCGGCGCTGGGCGATCCGGCCTTCGGGGTCGAGGTCGGGCGGCGCATGCAGCCGGGCAGTTTCGCCGTGGTCGGCCAGGTCATGATGACGGCGCCGGACCTGGGTGCCGCGCTGGCCGCCGCCGGCCGGCTCACCGCCCTGATCGGCGAGGGCGGGCTCGTCGAGGCTGCGGGCGAGCCGGGCCGGGTCCTGATGCGCTACAGACCCTTGCGGCCCGACTGGCCGGAGCGGGAAGCGCGGGTCGATGCCGCCCTGGCCGGCAGCCTGACCCTGGCGCGCTGGATCACCGGAATGCCCGACCTGGCGCCGGCCGAAGTCCGCCTGACGCGGGCGGCGCCGCGCGATCCTGGCCCCTGGGCGGCGCATTTCGCCGCTCCCTTGCGTTTCGCGGCGGCGGAGAACGCCCTGGTCTGGCGGCGCGAGCAGATGGCCCTGCCGCTTCGCGCCGCCGATCCCGCGCTGAACGACCTGCTGCGCCGCCATGCCGAGGGGCGGCTGCGCGAACGGCTGGCGGCGGAGGGGGCGGCGGCGGACCTGCATGGTGCCATCGCCGGCCTGATGGCGGCGGGCACAGTGCCCACCTTGGCCGCAGCGGCCTCCCGCCTCGGCCGTGGCACACGCAGCCTGCAACGGGCGCTCGATGCCCTCGGCACCAGTTTCAGTGCGGAACGCGACCGGGTCCGTCTGGCCGAGGCGCGCCGCCTGCTGGGCGAAGCGGGGCTCTCGATCGAGGCGATCGCGGCCCGCCTCGCCTATGCCGAGGCGGCGGTCTTCGTCCGTGCCTTCCGCCGCTGGACCGGGCAGAGCCCGGCGCGCTTCCGCCGCATCCTCAGTGCATCGCCGCCATCGGCCTCATGAGGCGGCGCATCAGGCCGGGGAACAGGCCGGCCAGGCGAAGCCCGAAAGTCACCGTGGCATTGCCCGGCCAGTGGCGCTTGTCGCCATTGGCGGCGCGCCAGATCAGTTCGGCGATGTCCTCCGGCGTATGGGCGACGCCGCCCATCTTGGACACCGCCTTGTCCGCCTCCTTGCCCTGGGAATGGACCATGTCGGTCGCCACGAAGCCGGGCATCACGTCCGAGACCTTGATGCCATAGCCGGCGAATTCCTGGGACAGCGCCTCGGTCAGGGCGCGCACGGCGAATTTGGTCGCCGAATAGACCGCGAGGCCCGGCGTGCCATAGAGCGCCGATGCGGAGCAGAGCGAGATCACATGGGAACCCGCCGTCTTCTTGAGGAAGGGCAGGGCGGCCGTGAAGCCGTTGACGACGCCCTTCAGGTTGACGTCGATCGTCTTCGCATGGAAGGCGGGGTCGATATTCTCGAAGGCGGCGAATTTGGCGATGCCGGCATTGTTGAGGAGGACGTCGAGCCGCCCGCCCGCCGCCGCGACGAAATCGCCCAGCACTTTGCGGAAGGCGTCGAGATCGGTCACGTCCAGCACGGCATGGAAGCTTCGGTTGGCGCCGATCTCGGCCGACAGGGCGGCGACCCCGGCGGCGTCCAGGTCGGCCAGGCCGACGAACCAGCCGGCCTTGGCGAAGCGGCGCGCGGTGGCGGCGCCGATGCCGCGGGCGGCGCCGGTGATGAAGATGCTCCTGGTCACGCTGCTCATACTCTCTCCCCTTGTTTTTCTTGGGCTTGCTTCTGTCGTTGTCCGCTCACTCGCCCCAGAGGTCGAGGGGCACGGAGAAGGGCGTGTTGATCCAGCTCCGCTGCGCCGGGCCCATGGCCGCCAGGCCCTCGACCAGGCGGCCGTCCAGGCCCATCAGGCGGTCGGCGATGGCGACGATCCGCCGGTTGGGCGAAGCGACCGGCGATTGCAGGCGGATCGCTTTCGCCGCCGCCACTTCGCGCCCCGGGTTGTGCAGGGCCAGCGTGATCAGGGCGGTGGCGGTCGAGCGGGAAATGCCGGCCCAGCAATGGATCAGGATCGGTGTCGCCGGGTCCCAGCCGCGCAGGAAGCCGATCAACTCGCGCACATGTTCTTCCTCGGGAATGGTCAGCCCGTCGCCTGGTTCGGCGAAATCGTGCACGCCGACCCGGTGATGCGCCTCGGGCGCCACGCCCTCCGGCGTCTCCGGCCAGTCGCCGGGATCGAGCAGGGAGACGACGCGACTGGGCCTTACTCGCCGGGCGACCGCCGGCAGTTCGGACCAGGGACAGACATGGACGATCGGCATTTCCTCTCCCGCCTCGGCGCTTGCGCAGCCTTTTCCGCAAGCTAAAATGACAAATGCTCATCTACAAGCGCCGGCAACAGGCGCCGCCGGATTTCGGCTGCGAGCGTGGGGGGAGAATACATGGATTCGGTCGTGCCGTTGATCCTGCCTGTGGTGGCCGCGGTGGCCCTGATGGCGACGATCTATTTCGTTTCGCGCGGGGCGCGGGCGCCGGCCCTGGACGAGATCCTGGCGCGCCGCCGCCTCTACGAGGATTGGCAGGATTTCGAGGCGGGCGAGGTCTGGATCTCGGCCGACCGCCGGGCGGCGCTGGCGACCGACCGGGGCAGCAACCGCCTGGGCCTCGTCTATGCCTTCGGCGACAAGCTGCCGAGCCGGCTGCTCGGCCCGGGCGACATCCTCTCGGCCCGGCTCGACGGCGGCCGGCTGGTGATCGAGACCAAGGATTTCGGCCGCCACCACTTCGCCCTGGTCTCGACCGGCGAGGCGGCGACGCGGCCCTGGGCGGAGCGCCTGTCCCGCCTCGCGGCGGCATGAGGGGCGAGCCATGGAACTGCTGATCATCCTGCAATATGTCGTGCCCGGCTTCGTCGTCGCTATCCTGGCCGAACTCGCCTGGATGAAATGGCGAGGCGGGGTCTCCTACGAATGGCGCGACAGTGTCGCCAGCCTGACCATGGGCCTCGGCAACCTGGTCGACGGGGCGATGATCGCCGCCCTGCTCTATGTCCTTTTCGCCTGGCTCTATGGCTTCAGGGTGGTGGACTGGCCGGCGGCGGCGTGGTGGGCCTTCCCGATCGTCCTTCTGGTGCAGGACTTCTGCTTCTACTGGAGCCACCGGCTGTCGCACGAATGGCGGCTGTGGTGGGCGGCCCATGTCACCCATCATTCCTCGCAGCACTACAATCTCTCGACAGCACTGCGCCAGCCGGTAACCGGCTTCTTCGCCCTGTCCTGGGCGCCCTATGCCCTGATGCCGCTGGTCGGCATTCCGGTCGAGGCGATCGCGAGCGCCCATGCCGTCTCGCTCGCCTATCAGTTCTGGATCCATACCGAGGCGATCGGCAGGCTGCCGGCCTGGTTCGAGGCGGTGTTCAACACGCCCTCGCACCACCGGGTGCATCACGCCACCAACCCGCGCTATCTCGACCGCAACTATGCCGGCACGCTGATCATATGGGATCGCCTGTTCGGCACCTTCCAGGCCGAGGTGGCGAGCGATCCACCGCGTTACGGCATCGTCAAGAACCTGGGCACCTTCAACCCCGTGGTGATCGGCGTCCACGAATGGGTCTCGATCTTCCGCGACCTCCGCGCCGCCAGGACCTGGCGCGGCCGCCTGATGTGCCTGTTCGGCCCGCCCGGCTGGCGCGAGGACGGCCATGGTTCCACGTCGGAGACGATCCGCGACGATTGGCGCCGCAGGCTGCCCCAGGCGGCGGAATGACGGCGCTCAGGCCCTGACCAGGCGCCGCGCCGCCACCACGGCGCCGAGGCCGAGGGGGATCATGGCGGCGAACAGCCAGGGGCCGGCCCGGAGCGCGGTCGCCGGACCGGGATCGGCGCCCAGGCCGAAGCCGTTGGCGACGATGCCGGCGGCGGCGGCGCCGACGGCATAGCCGAGCAATTGCAGGGTCGGCATGGCGGCGGAGGCCAGCGCCCGTTCCGCCTCGCCGACCGACTGCACCACCCGGCGAACCGTCTGGGCCCAGAGCAATCCCGCTCCGGTGCCCTGGCAGATCGCGAAGAAGGCGGCGGGCAGCACGCCGCCGAAGGGCACGGCCCAGGCGAGGCCGGCGACACCGAGGGCGATGGTCATGGCCCCGGCCGGCACCAAGCGCTTATCCGCCCCCGGCCCGGTGCCGGAGACCGCGATGGCGGCGACCGTCCAGGCGAAGGATTCGGCCGCCACGACATAGCCGCCGACCAGAGGCCCCGCGCCGAACAATTCCTGCAGCAACAGCGGCCCATAGACCGTGAGTGACATGGTGGCGATGGCGAAGCAGAGCACGAGCAGGAGCCCGGCCGCGGTCGCCGAGCCGAGCCGGTAGGCCGCACGCGGCAGGATCGGCGCGGCCGCCGCCCGGTCCAGCCGTCCGGCGAGGGCGAGCAGGGCGATGCCGCAGAGCCCGAAGGCCAGGGCGGAGAGCGCCGCCTCGGTCACCCCGGCGACGGCGATGCCGAAGACGCCGCCCGCCACCAGGGCCAGGCGGCCACAGGGCACGCCGCCCCTTTCCGCCTCCAGCGTGGCCTTCGGCATCAGCAACAGGAAGGCCGGCACCAGGGCGACCGCGGGCAGGCCGAAGGCCCAGAAGGCTTCGCGCCAGAGGCCTGCTTCGGCAAAGAGCCCGCCGGCCAGCGGCCCGAGCAGGGAGGAGGCGCCCCAGATCGCCGAAATCAGGGCGAGCAGCCGCGGCCACAGACGGGACGGAAACAGATGGGTCAAGGCGACATGGGCGAGTGCCACCAGGGCGCCGCCGCCGAAGCCTTGGCAGGCCCGGCCGGCCAGCATCGCCGCCATGTCCGGCGCCGTGGCGCTGACGGCGCAGCCGATGCCGTAGAGGCCGGCGCCGGCCGCCAATGCCGCCCGCAGGCCGAGGCGGCGCGCCGTCGGCCCGGCCGCGGCACCGGCGACGATCGAGGCGAGGACATAGACCGCGGTCGCCCAGGGCAGGAAGGCGGCGCCGCCGATCTCGGCGACCACCGACGGCATCACGGTCGCCGTCATCAACGTGTCGGCGGCATGGAGCCAGACCCCGAAGCAGAGCAGGACATAGGCACTGAAATGTTCGGCCGCGAGCATCTCGCGCCAGGCGACGCGCTCGGTCCCGGGCGGACCGTTCACCGGCCGCCCCGGCGTTCGTGACAGATCGTCATATTTTCGGTGACCCTGGGTGCCGCGGCCTGTAGATTGGCGAAAAACGGGAGGAAATGCAGGCATGACCCTGCCGGATCCGGTCACTTATGCCATACCCTTGTTCGGCTTGGCGATCTTTGCCGAGCTGATCGCCATGCGTCTCGGCCGGGGCATCGCCTACGAGCCGAAGGATGCCGCAGCGTCGTTGGCCATGGGCCTGGGCAGCCTGCTGCCGGGCGCCCTGAAATGGCCCGTGCTCTATTACGCCTTCGAATGGGTGCGGGGCTTCGCCCTGTTCGACATCGGCTATCAGTGGTGGGCCTTCGTCGCGGTCTTCTTCGCCGAGGACTTCTGCTACTACTGGTTCCATCGCCTCGCCCACGAGCATCGCCTGTGGTGGGCGTCCCATGTGAACCACCATTCCTCCCAGCACTACAATCTGTCCACGGCACTGCGCCAGACCTGGACCGGCCAGGTCGCGCTGACCTGGATCTGCTGGCTGCCGCTCTCCCTGATCGGCTTCCCGACCGAGCTGATCTTCTTCCAGATGGGCGTCAGCCTGGTCTATCAGTTCTGGATCCATACCGAGGCGATCCACCGGATGCCGGCCTGGTTCGAGGCGGTCTTCAACACGCCCTCGCACCACCGGGTGCATCATGCGACCAACCCGCGCTATCTGGACGCCAATTACGCCGGCATCCTGATCGTCTGGGACCGGCTGTTCGGCACCTTCGTACCGGAGGACGACGCGGAACCCTGCCGCTACGGCATCGTGAAGAACCTGGGCAGCTTCAATCTGGGCGTGATCGCCTTCCACGAATGGGTCGCCCTGGCGCGCGATTTCGCCAAGGCGCGGACGTGGCGCGGCCGCTTGATGACCCTGTTCGGCCCGCCCGGCTGGCGCGAGGACGGCACCGGCAGCACCTCGGCCGACATCAGGCGGGCCTGGACGCAACGCCGAACCCAGCCGGGCCGAACCCAGCCGGCGGAATAGGGATCAGGGCAGGCTTTTCCGGTACTGGATGATGCCGGCGAAGCCGTTCGCCTCGTTCGGGCGGAGCAGCGGCGGCACCTGGCTGTCGTCGGTGCCGAGGCTGATGCCCAGGCCCTGGTCGCGCTGTAGCGCTGGAACCGGGGCTGGTGGCGGGGTCGGCGCGGGGTCGAGGCGCGCCGTCGTCGAGGGGACGTCGGGTGTCGCCGAGCTGGTCCGCCGCCCCTGGGGCGGCAGTTCGATCTTCGGGCGCTGCGCTGTGGCCCGGCGCGGACGGCTGGCGTCGATCGCCGGCCCTTCGGTCGCGGGGGCGATGTCGACCTGGCTCGAATCGCGGAGCGAATCCCCCATTGCACCGGCCAGAGGGGCCAGTGTCAGGACGAGCGCTGCGATGATCGAGCGAACGGTCTTCATGGCCCGACGCTATACCCCCGCAAATTGCACCCGAAGCGGGAGTCGCGCCAAAACGGGTCGAATCAGTCGATCGGGGACGACGGCTCCCGCTGCC